>NZ_JAHXYO010000013.1:0-179199 GCF_019969905.1 Rahnella sp. GSA61A
GTTGTTGAGGCGATTGTGTGCGGATTACCCATTTGGGCACAGGTATTCCTGATGCCGGATAGATGTAAGCAACAACCTAAAACCTGATTCAGTGCTTGCAAAACGGAGGTAGTCCATAGATGTAAAAGGTGGCGTCGGAAATGGCGTGCTTACGGCAGAGCTCACGGGCAGAAACCCCGGCTTCAGCCTCGCGGAGGATACTGATGATCTGTTCGTCGGAAAAACGCTTCTTCATGGGGATGTCCTCATGTGGCTTATGAAGACATTACTAACATCGTGGTGTATTAATCAACGGGGAGCAGGTCAAGTGTTTTCGCTGATTGGTTTGTCATCACGACTAAAACCTATGAACATAAGTTCTTTATCGCCACTGATAGAATGAAGTTTCTCGAGCAGACTTTTGGCTTGTTTGCTCAATGGCACAAGGTGAGGGTTTTTCATTTTCGAGCCTCTGCCAGAATACTTAACTCCATCCAACTCTTGACGTTGTCCTGGGATCGTCCACAAGGAATTTTCGAAATTCACTTCGGACCAACGTGCGAACCTAAGTTCACTTGAACGGATGAAAGTCAGCAGAGTTAACTGGACTGCGATTTGCGTTATGCCTTTACCTTTATAAGCTTCAATTCGTCTTAGAAGCTCAGGTAGCTGTTCGAAGGGGAGAGCAGGGCGATGAGTGCTTTTAGGTGTTGTCACGGCACCCGAAAGGTCATAGGCGGGATTTTGGTCGATCAAAGCGTTATGGACGGCATATCGCATTATGGCTGTTATGCGTTGTTGTAAACGCGAAGCCACTTCAAGATGTCCGCTTTTCTCAGCGTTTTTTAGCGGAAGCAATAAATCACGGGTTTTGAGTTCAGTGATGTTCCGTTTACCAATAACTGGAAACAGATGAGTGATTAAGCTGTTTAACACTGTTGTTCTGTGACTATCAGACCATGTCCTGTTGCTCGAATGCCAATCTCTGGCAACCGTTTCGAATGTGAGCAAACCTTTTTCTTCAACCTTTTCAGATTTTCGCTTCTCACTAGGATCTATGTTGTTTGCGATTAGCTTTCTTGCTTCGTCTCTTCTAAGACGTGCAGTGGCAAGAGAGATTTCAGGAAAAACACCTAACGCCAACATTTTTTGTTTACCGGCAAAACGGTATTGCAGACGCCAATATTTCGAACCGCTGGGCTGAATCAGAAGGTGCATACCACCACCATCAGTCAGCTTTACCGGCTTCTCAGCAGGTTTAGCATTTCTTACTTTTACCTCAGTGAGTGCCATAGAAAACCTCCCATACTGATGGTATCTGCATTATCGAACTTACCATACCAACTGTTATACCAACAAAATGTGCAGGATGTTGATAAAAGTTATTGGAATTTGGTAGACGAAGTGATGGGGTTAACTTGCTGAATTTAGAGAATAAAATAGACTTGAGTGGACGTTTGTAGACATTAAAATGGTGTCCCCTACAGGAATCGAACCTGTAACTAGCCCTTAGGAGGGGCTTGTTATATCCGTTTAACTAAGGAGACACGGGCGCCTGTGGAAAGCGCCCGCGTAGTATACCCATTTTTCTCGTAATAATAAGGCATCAGGCTGCCGTTTGGTCGTTTCCTCGCCACTCAGGGCTTCGCGGCCTCTTTTTTCGCTGCTTCCTGCTCCTCTTTTTTCGCCTTCGCTTTCTTCTGATTACTCATATCGTTGCGGATCTGCGCGTGGCTTATCAGCGCGAAGATAAAGGTGCCGCCGAAGATGTTGCCGGCCAGTGTCGGCAGGGCGAACGGCCAGATAAATTCGTACCAGGGAATGGCGCCCGAGAACACCAGATACAGCACTTCTACCGATCCGACGACGATGTGCGTCAGGTCGCCAATTGCCACCATGTAGGTCATCAGCATGATCACCCACAGTTTGGCGGTCCCGGCAGAAGGGATCATCCAGACCATGGTGGCAATCAGCCAGCCGGAAACCATACCGCCGACAAACATACCTTCGGGGTCTTTTTTCATGATATCCATGCTGATGGTGCGAAACGCCTCGTCGGTTGCGGTATCGAAAAAGGGCACCAGATGAAACACCAGCGCCGCCAGTCCGCCGCCGATGACGTTACCCGCCAGCACGATGCCCCATAAACGCAGCAACAACAGAATGTTTCTGCCGGTCGGTTTTTGCATGATGGGTAACACGGCAGTAACGGTGTTTTCGGTAAATAACTGCTGGCGCGCCATGATCACAATAATGAACCCGACGGTATAACCGATATTTTCAATGAAGAAACGTTCCGGTGTATCGGGCAGGCGGGCGTGAAGAATGCCTTTTGCCATCAGCGAGGCGCTGATCGACAATCCGGCGGCAATTGCCGACCACAGCAACGCCTGTCCGTCGCGCTCAAGCTCTTTTTCACCTTCCATGCGGATAACTTCGTGAACGGCGGCTGCTTTCGACGGCAAGTTCTCTTCACCGGTCTCGATTTCCTTTCCCTGTGTATGTTCGTCACTGTCAACATCCTTGTCATTGTGATGCTGTTTTTCTCCGGCCATCGTTGTTCCCCAAAAGTAAAGCAAAGTGATTGCAGATATGTTCATGAGTAAGCATAGGCGAGGCAGGTGAATTATGAGCAGGTATACAAAAAAGTTACAAACCGTTAACCCATGAACCTGATGGAACATTTCAGAAGATGTTTGCCGGATTTCAGGCTTTTCAGCCGGGTAAACTGTGCCTCCCTGAGCTGCGTCGCGCCTGACGCCTGTGATATGATGCACACTTGTGAAAAATAAGAGACATCACCATGTTTGAAGCCCTTGATCTGAGCTGTGTTCGTGATGAACGAACCCTGTTTAGCGGCTTAAGTTTCACTATCGAACCGGGCGAAATGGTGCAGATCGAAGGCCGTAACGGTGCCGGTAAAACCAGTTTACTGCGTATTCTTGCCGGGCTGTCCTCTCCGGACGCCGGTGAAGTCCGCTGGCAGGGTGTGAGTACCCGCCGTCAGCGCGATATTTTCCATCAGCAGCTTCTGTACCTCGGCCATCAGCCCGGCGTAAAGTCAGTGCTTACTGCGTTTGAAAACCTTGCCTTTTATCTGTCTGTGAATGGCCCGATGGTCAGAGGTAATGCCAGCGCGGAAGCGATTTATCAGGCGCTGGAAAACGTCGGATTGCTGGGTTATGAAGATGTGACGGTGGGGCAGATGTCCGCCGGGCAGCAACGCCGCGTCGCACTGGCGCGTCTGTGGCTGAGCGATGCGCCGCTATGGATCCTCGATGAACCGCTGACCGCCATTGATAAACAAGGCGTTGCCACACTGATTGCGCTGTTTGAACAGCATGCGCAGCAGGGTGGAATGGTGTTGCTGACAACGCATCAGGATTTGCAGGGTGTTAACCGCGACGTGCGAAAACTTCGTCTGACCAGCGCAGAGCCGGTGTGACGCGAAGGGGATATAAAAGGAATGTTTACGAAAGTCCTGCGCCGCGAGCTGAAAATTGCCTTTCGCAAAAGCGCTGAAATTATCAATCCGCTGTGGTTTTTCCTGATTGTGATTACGCTGTTCCCGTTAGGGATCGGCCCTGAGCCTGAACTGCTGGCGCGCATTGCGCCCGGCATTGTCTGGGTCGCCGCGCTGTTATCTTCCCTGCTGGCGCTGGAAAGATTGTTCCGTGATGACTATCTCGATGGCACGCTCGAGCAGCTTCTGTTATTGCCTTCGCCGCTGGCACTCACGGTTCTGGGGAAAGTATGTGCTCACTGGGTGGTGACGGGGTTGCCGTTACTGATCCTTTCACCGCTGATTGCGCTGCTGCTTTCGCTGGATTTTGAGACCTGGAAAGCCGTCGCACTGACGATTTTACTGGGCACGCCGACGCTGAGTTTTATCGGTGCGATTGGTGTGGCGCTGACCGTCGGGCTGCGCAAAGGTGGCGTTCTGCTCAGTCTGCTGGTATTGCCGCTGTATATTCCGGTGCTGATTTTTGCCACCGGCGCGATTGATGCCGCCTCGATGTCGATGCCGATCGGCGGTTATCTCGCCATTCTTGGCGCGATGCTGGCAGGCAGTGCAACGTTAGCGCCTTTTGCCACCGCCGCCGCTTTGAGAGTGAGTATCCACTGACACTTTTTGCCGGTAAAAGGCGATAGCACAGAATTATTTTACGTGTCGTTACAATAGAGAAGAAAAAACGCAACCTTTGACTAACATCACACTTCTCTATAGTGAACAATAGAGCTGCCAATAATAAGTGCGGGTGATTTAACACTGACCGCGCAAGAACCCACCGAGGTTTCACGGCATATCACACAGTGACATTTTAGAGTGAGCAACGATAACAATGTGGAAATGGTTACATCAACTCGCCAGGCCTGAACGGCTTTACCACGTCTGTGGCCGGTTCATTCCCTGGCTCGGGATTGTGGGGCTTGCCTGCCTGCTGATTGGCTGGGTATGGGGTTTTGGCTATGCGCCGCCGGATTACCAGCAAGGTAACAGTTACCGGATTATGTATATTCATGTCCCGGCGGCCATCTGGTCGATGGGGATTTACAGCGGGATGGCGATCGCCGCGTTTATCGGCCTGGTGTGGCAGATGAAAATGTCCGATCTGGCGGTAGCGGCAATGGCACCGGTTGGCGCTGTTTTCACCTTTATCGCGCTGGTCACCGGCTCGGCATGGGGCAAACCGATGTGGGGCACCTGGTGGGTGTGGGATGCGCGTCTGACCTCCGAACTGGTGTTACTGTTTCTGTATCTCGGTGTGATAGCGCTGTATAACGCCTTCGACGACCGGCGTCTGGCCGGGCGTGCCGCCGGTATTCTGGTACTGGTCGGCGTGGTGAACATTCCTATCATCCATTACTCCGTACAGTGGTGGAATACGCTGCATCAGGGTTCCACCAATATGCAGCAGACCATCGACCCGAGCATGCGTTATCCGCTGCGCTGGGCGATTTTCGGTTACCTGTTCTTCTTTATTACCCTGACGCTGATGCGGTTGCGAAACCTGATTTTGGTGCAGGAACGTCTGCGTCCGTGGGTGGCCGGTCTTGTGAATAAGGAGCGTCGCGGATGAGTCCTGCATTCTCAAGCTGGCATGATTTCTTTGCGATGGGCGGCTACGCCTTTTATGTCTGGCTGTCGGTCGCTGCCACGCTGCTCTCGCTGGTTGTGCTGGTGGCGCATACCCTGATTCAGCACCGGCAAATCCTCGGCGACGTCCGTCGTCGTCAGGCACGCGAAAAACGCATCAGTCAGTCTCAGTCTAAAAAACAGCCAGGCGCACAGACGTCACCGCTGGAACCGGACACTTCCCCGGAGAAGTTATTGTGAATCCACGTCGTAAAAAGCGGCTGTCGCTGGCGCTGGTGGTGCTGATCGGTCTTGGTCTGAGCATTTCACTGGTGATGTACGCGCTGCGCTCCAACATTGATTTGTTTTATACACCCGGTGAAATCCTGCAGGGCAAAGGCGAGGACCACGAAATGCCGACGGTGGGCCAGCGCCTGCGTATCGGCGGCATGGTGATGCCCGGCTCCGTGAAACGTGACCCGAAAAGTTTGCAGGTGAGCTTTAAAATTTATGATGCGCGTGGCGCGATTGCCGTGACCTACAACGGCATCCTTCCCGACCTGTTCCGTGAAGGGCAGGGCGTGGTGGCGCAGGGTGTGATGGAACCGGGGAATGTGGTGAATGCCATTCAGGTTCTGGCAAAACACGACGAAAAATATGTGCCGCCGGAAGTTGCCGACGCCATGAAAGAAAACCACAAAGGACCGGCTTCGGCCTACGTGGGTAACGATAAAGGAAACGACCGCTCATGATGCCGGAACTGGGAACATTTGCACTCTGTCTGGCATTAGGGCTGGCGGTATTGCTGAGTATTTATCCGCAGTGGGGCGCCGCACGTCAGGATGGCCGGATGATGGCGATGGCGCGCCCGTTGTCTTACGGCATGTTTGCCTGCATCGCGCTGGCGTTCATTATTCTGGTGCATGCGTTTGTGGTGAATGATTTCACCGTCGCCTATGTTGCTAATAATTCCAACACCCACCTGCCGGTGTATTACCGCGTGGCGGCGACATGGGGAGCGCACGAAGGTTCGCTGCTGCTGTGGGTGTTATTACTCAGTTGCTGGACGCTTGCCGTGGCGCTGTTCAGCCGCCGTATGCCGCAGGATGCGGTGTCGCGCGTGCTGGCGGTGATGGGCATGATCACCGGCGGTTTCCTGCTGTTTATTCTGCTGACATCCAACCCGTTCATCCGCTCGTTGCCGAATTTCCCGGTGGACGGCAGCGACCTGAATCCGGTGTTACAGGACATCGGCCTGATATTCCATCCGCCATTGCTGTACATGGGGTATGTCGGTTTCTCTGTGGCCTTTGCTTTCGCGATTGCTTCGCTGATGGCAGGACGTCTGGATACCGCGTGGGCGCGCTGGTCGCGTCCGTGGACACAAGCCGCTTGGGTGTTTCTGACCATCGGTATCGTGCTCGGATCGGCGTGGGCATATTACGAATTAGGCTGGGGCGGCTGGTGGTTCTGGGATCCGGTTGAAAACGCCTCCTTTATGCCGTGGCTGGCGGGTACGGCGCTGATCCACTCGCTCGCCGTCACCGAAAAACGCGGGACGTTCAAAGCCTGGACGGTGCTGCTGGCCATCACTGCGTTCTCGCTGTGTCTGCTCGGGACTTTCCTGGTGCGCTCCGGCGTGCTGGTCTCGGTTCACTCGTTTGCCTCTGATCCGGCACGCGGCATGTTTATTCTCGCGTATCTGGTCATTGTGATCGGCGGTTCGCTGCTGCTGTACGCCTTTAAAGGTAACTCGGTGCGTGCTCCGAGCCGTCACGAACTGCATTCCCGCGAAAGTTATTTGCTGGGCAATAACGTATTGCTGGTAGCGGCGATGCTGGTGGTGCTGCTCGGTACGCTGCTGCCGCTTATCCACAAACAGCTCGGGCTGGGCAGTATTTCTATCGGTGAACCCTTCTTTAATACGATGTTTACCTGGCTGATGGCGCCGCTGGCGCTGTTGTTAGGCATCGGACCACTGGTGCGCTGGCGTCGTGATGAGCCCAGCAAACTGTGGCGTCGTCTGGGCGTGGCGCTGATCGTCACGCTGGTCTTGTCGATTCTTCTGCCGTGGTTGTTGCAGGATAAAATCGTCGGTATGACCGTGGTGGGGATGCTGATGTCGGTGTGGGTGATTGTACTGACGCTGATGGAACTGCACGAACGCGCCACCCATCGTCACTCATTCTGGCGCGGTCTGACCAAACTTTCCCGCAGTCACTGGGGCATGGTGCTCGGCCATCTCGGCGTGGCGGTGACGGTGATCGGCATCGCGTTTAGCCAGAATTATAGCGTTGAACGTGATGTGCGCATGAAGTCCGGCGATACCGTGGATATTCATGATTATCACTTTATCTTCCGCGACGTTCGCGACATCACCGGCCCGAACTATACCGGCGGTGAGGCGAATATTGATGTGACGCAGAACGGCAAGCAAGTCACCACGCTGCACGCCGAAAAACGCTTCTACAGCGTGGCGCGCAGCATGATGACCGAAGCGGCTATCGACGGCAATCTGGCGCGTGACCTGTATGCGGCGCTCGGCGAAGAGATGGACGATGGCTCGTGGGCGGTGCGTTTGTACTACAAACCTTTTGTCCGCTGGATCTGGCTCGGTGGCCTGTTTATGGCGGCCGGTGGCGTGCTGTGTATTCTCGACCCGCGTTATCGCATGAGTAAAAAGCTTAAGAAGCAAGGTCTGACGGAGGCTGAAGAAGCATGAACCGTAAACTTCTCTTTATTCCGCTGATTTTGTTCCTGGCGCTGGCCGCGGCTTTTCTGGTGCAACTGACCCGCAATGCCAACGGCGATGCTCCGACGCTGCTGGAATCAGCCCTGATTGGCAAACCGGTGCCGGTGTTCAAACTGGAATCGCTGGCGCAGGCGGGCAAAACCTACGATCAGTCGGTGCTGCGCGATGGCAAACCGATGCTGCTCAACGTCTGGGCGACGTGGTGTCCGACCTGCCGCGCCGAACATGATTATCTCAATACGCTGGCGGCAAAAGGTGTCCGTGTGGTCGGCCTGAACTACAAAGACGACCGGCAGAAAGCGGTCAACTGGCTGAACACACTGGGCAATCCTTACATGCTGAGTCTTTACGACGGCGACGGCATGCTGGGGTTAGATCTGGGTGTTTATGGCGCGCCGGAAACCTTCCTGATCGACGGGCAGGGCATTATCCGCTATCGCCATGCCGGTGACTTAAATGAAAAAGTCTGGCAGACCGAAGTTCTGCCGCTGTACAAAAAATACGGAGGCAATGTATGAGACTGATTTCATCGCTGCCTGCGTTGTTGCTGGGCATGCTGCTGAGTGTCAGCGCGTTCGCCTCCATCGACACGTATCAGTTCAAATCGCCGGAACAGGAACAGGCTTACCGGGACATCACGGCGCAGTTGCGTTGCCCGAAATGTCAGAACACCAATATTGCCGCGTCGGATTCGATCATCGCCGCCGATATGCGTACCAAGGTGTTTCAGTTGCTTAATGAAGGGCAGGACAGACAGCAAATCGTCGCGTATATGGTGGCGCGTTATGGCAATTTCGTGACTTACGAACCGCCGGTCACGCCCTCTACCTTTATTTTGTGGCTCGGGCCGGTGCTGGTCATTGTTATCGGCGCAGGCATGATTTTTATGCGTTCCCGCCGGGGTGCTGCGCGCACTGAAAACACGGCCACATCAATGTCAGAACAAGAGAGACAGCGCCTGGCGCAGTTACTTAAAGACAGCGACAGGAAAGGATCATGAGCATTTTTTGGCTGTGCATTGTAGTGATGCTGGTTATTGCACTGGCGCTGTTTATCGTGCCGGTTATCCGTGGCGACCGCGCGGAACACACTTCCCGCGATGCGCTGAATAAAGCGTTTTATCATCACCGTTTGACTGAGCTGGAAGAAGACGAAGCGCAGGGCGTGGTGGACGAACGTCCGGCGCATATTCAGGAATTGCAGGAAAACTTACTGACTGATATTCCGGTGGGTCAGGTGTCCGCCGCCATTCAGCCGATTGGTCGCTGGACGCTGGTGCCCGGTGCTATTTTGCTGGTGATGATCACGCTCGGTTTGTATCTCTACGCCGGTGGTCTGGGGCAGGTGAGTGCGTGGAATCAGGTCATGCAGCGTATGCCCGATTTACGCCATCGCATTGCTGATGACCACGGCGCGCCGCTGACCGCCACCGACGTGCAGGATTTAGGGCTCGGATTGCGTACCGATTTGCAGGCAAATCCGCATAATATCCAGGACTGGGTGATGCTTGGCCGTGTAGGGATGGCGCTCAATAATGCCGCCACCGCCACGCAGGCTTATGCCCACGCTTATCAGCTCGCGCCGGATGATATGTCAGTCAAACTCGGTTATGCCGAAGTGTTAACCCGTTCGTCCGATCCGCAGGATAACCTTACCGGCGGCAACCTTTTGCGCAGTATGCTGGAAAAATCTCAGGGTGATCTGCGTGTATTAAGTCTGCTGGCCTATAATGAATATGAACAGGGACACTACCCGCAAGCCATTGGCGCGTGGGAAGTTATGCAGAAAATCCTGCCAGCCGGTGACAAACGCCTGGAAATGGTCAACGCCAGCATTGCGCAGGCAAAACAAAAAGCGGGGCTGGATCAGGTTAAACTGGCGGTCAATGTCACGCTTTCTGCTGAGGCTCAGGTGAAACTTCCGCAGAATGGCACGGTCTTTATTTCGGTGACAGATGGCAGCAGTCCGGTGCCGGTTGCGGTGAAAAAGCTGCCGCTGAGTCGCTTCCCGCTGGCGATCACTGTCGATGACAGCAACGCAATGATGCCGGAACGCTTGCTTTCTTCGCTGCATCAATTAAAAGTACGCGTTCGTATTTCACAAAATGGTCTGGCAACGCCAGCCTCAGGTGACTGGTACGGCGACAGTCCGCTGACTGATTTTTCCGGCAACGGTCAGGTCAGCATTGAGATTAATCAGCAGGTTCCTTAATCAGGAACCGACGATCAAAAACAGGGAGATATCCATGAACTTACGCCTGACTGGGCTGGCGTTTGCGACAGTTTTACTGGTCGGTTGTGCCGGCACATCCGGATCATCGGACAGCGAACAGCAGGGACGTTCTGATCCGCTCGAAGGTTTCAACCGGGTGATGTTCGACTTCAACTATAACTATATGGATCCGTATCTTGTGCGCCCTGTCGCGGTGGCGTGGCGTGATTACGTGCCGCAACCGGCGCGTAACGGTACCAGCAACTTCCTGAGCAACCTGGATGAACCGGCCAGCATGGTTAACTCCTTGCTGAAAGGCGATCCGTACCGTGCAGCGATCCACTTTAACCGCTTCTTCCTGAACACCATTTTAGGGATGGGGGGACTGATCGACGTCGCCGGGATGGCGAACCCGAAACTGGCGCGTGAAGAGGCGCAGGGCTTTGGCAGCACGCTTGGCCATTACGGCGTGGGTTACGGCCCGTATGTGGTTCTGCCAGGTTACGGCAGCGCGACAATTCGTGATGAAGGTGGTGATCTGGTTGATGATTTGTATCCGATGCTCAGCTATCTGACATTCTGGATGTCAGCCGGTAAATGGGTACTGGAAGGGGTGGAAACCCGTGCAGAACTGCTCGATTCTGATGGCCTGATCCGTAACTCTTCTGATCCGTATCTGTTTATACGTGAGGCTTACTTCCAGCGTCATGATTTTCTGGCAAGAGGCGGTCAGCTGATGCCGCAGGAAAACCCGAACGCCGCACTGATTCAGGGCGACCTGAAAGATATCGACTCGGAATAACCGTTCCGGACACACAAAAAAAGCGCCTTCTGGCGCTTTTTTTATATCAGGCGTATCACTCAGTTCATCAGAAGCTGTAGTTAAAGTTCGCGCCGTACAGCATGGCGGTCCCTTTGGCCTGGTATTCGTAATTCGGTACACCATCAGCGACTTTCTCACTGATGTTCACCGTCTGGCCATGCATATAGGAGACACCGACGTCCACAGATGCGTCTTTATTGAAGGCGTAAGTGGTACCGGCTGAAATCCAGAAGCGATCCTGATCCGGGATAGAAATGGTGCGGTTATCTGCCGGAACCGGGCTGTCATCAAAGGCGATACCGGTACGGAACGTCCAGTTATCGTCGTAGTAGTAGGTGGTACCCAACGCGATGCGGTAAGCATCATGAAAGCCTTCATCTTTCTGGAACAGCGTCTGGCCGTTAGAACCGGTGGCTTTCAGCTCCTGGAACTGGCTCCAGCTGGTGTAAGCCAGGCTGTAGTGAATCGCCCATTTTGGTGCCACACGGTTATAACCGGACACTTCCCACATTTCTGGCAGGTTCAGGGTCAGGGAACCCGGAACAGTTTGACCGCCAGTCCCGCCTAAGGCTTTTGGAATGCCGTTGCGGTATTCGCCATCGAAGTCAATTTTGACTTCAGAACGGTAGGTGAAGCCGTAGCGGTTATTATCATCCACTTCATACAGGATACCGGCGTTCCAGCCGTAGCCCCACTCATTGCCTTTCAGCTTGGCGGCTTCCGTATCCGCAGGCAGCCGGCCACCGGTTTGAATTGGCACCAGTTCACCGGCGGTACGACGGAATTTAGCTTTCGCGTAAACGGCATCAAAGCCCAGGCCGAAGCTGAAATGCTGGTTCAAACGGTAAGCAACGCTTAAGTTAGTGTTGACGGTAGTGAGGTCAGTTTCGCCGCCGATCGGGCCTGCCGGATAATTATCGCTGAATTCTGTCGCCAGACCATAGTTTGACGTAGCTGATGCACCGACGGCCCATTGATCATTGAGCGGCATAATAAAGTGCAGGTTCGGTACCCACTGATTCGGTGCAATGTTATCCGCATCAGTGCTCTGACCTGTAACCGGCGAGTTGCCCGTCACTTTGACATCCGGGTCGATATAAATCGCGCCCGCGGAGAAGGAAGGACGATCAAACATGGTCATGGTTGCCGGGTTACGGCTCCCGGATGCCGCGGTGTCAGCGATGGCACCTTCACCCGAGAAAGAGCGACCTAAACCCGCAGCGGTATATTCATTTAACTGAAAACCTGCTGCATATACGTTGGAGGAAACAATTGCCACTGCAGCTGCCAGAGCTGATCTTTTAAACAGGTTTTTCTGGTTCATGACCAAAACCTCAATTTTATGTTTTTTATCAAACAATGTTACATGGAGTAACAATGAGCGCGGGATTGTAGGGTCCGTTATCAGTCTGACAAATCAGACCAGTGAGCGAAGTATAGGTCTGACCTGTGGTGAAGTTGCAATAATGTTTCGTTGATATTTCTTATTTGATGCAAGAAATTGGATCTGCTTAACAAAAAACAAACAATAAAAGTTCAATTAAGAAACGTTAAAGTGAGAACAATAACGCTGTAATCATCGATTACTTACATATACGTGATCTGGATCACCTGAAAGGCACATAATAAGTAAGTGCTAGTGTGTTGTCAGAGAGGTGGCGTAAAATACAGGCTGGAAATAAAACTTTATTCGCAAACAGGCCAGACGGTGGATGTTGCCGTTGGTGCCGGGGAGAAATTATGTCTGACGTAACCATGTCCTCTAAATCCACTCAACCTCTGCATTCCATCAACAAATGTGGTGCGGAAGAAACCGCAGCCTGCTGTTGTGTAGATGTGGGTACCATCATGGACAACACTGATTGCACTGCTTCTTACAGCCGCGTTTTCGAAACCGAAGCCCAGGCGAAAGAAACCCTGCAAGCCCTGACCGAACGTGCCCGCGGCGTAGAATCTGAGCCGTGCGAAATCACCAGCCGTATCGAAAAAGTGGCAGGCGGTGTTGAACTGAATATCGATTTTACTTTCAGCTGTCAGGCTGAAACGATGATCTTCCAGCTCGGGCTGCGTTAATCCCCGTCATACTTTGAGCCGCAGATGCGTTGGCTGCACTCAGTAACCCGAATCACTGACTTATGTCAGCTCATCGGGATTACTTCGATTGCCGCCTTCCTGCGACTCAAATTATTTAGGGGAAGTTGTAATACCGCTTAAATAAGCGGTATTTTTTTGTCTGCTATTTCTGCCTGCCGCCTTTCTTCTCATTCTTATTTCAGAAAAATTTGCTGTTGCTCGCACTTCATTGCCTTTCACTTTGCCAAATGTAAATACATAGTTAAAACTGAGTTATCAGGTCTGACCTCTTAGGACCCTATTTTTCTCAGGAGCTCGTATGAATAACGTTATTCCACTGGTGACGCGTGAGGGTGATCGCATTGCGATTGTCGACGGCTTGCGCACGCCGTTTGCCAAACAGGCCACCGCTTATCACGGCATTCCTGCTGTCGATCTCGGCAAAATTGTGGTCAGTGAGCTGCTGGCAAAAAGTGGGATAGACCCGAAGCACATCGACCAGCTGGTTTTCGGCCAGGTAGTCCAGATGCCGGAAGCGCCGAATATCGCCCGCGAAATTGTGCTCGGCACCGGCATGAATGTGTCGACCGATGCGTACAGCGTTTCACGTGCCTGCGCCACCAGTTTTCAGGCGGTCGCCAACGTGGCCGAAAGCATTATGAGCGGCATGGTGCAGGTCGGGATCGCAGGCGGAGCGGATTCTTCTTCAGTACTGCCGATTGGCGTCAGCAAACGTCTCGCCCGCGCCCTGGTGGATGTTAATAAAGCGCGCACTCTGTCGCAGCGCCTTTCCATTTTCAGCAAACTGAAACTGCGTGATTTATTGCCGGTGCCGCCGGCAGTAGCCGAATATTCTACCGGTCTGCGCATGGGGGATACCGCTGAGCAGATGGCGAAAAGCCACAATATCAGCCGTGCGCAGCAGGATGAGCTGGCGCACCGTTCCCATACGCTGGCTGCACAGGCGTGGGAGCAGGGTTATTTAAGCTCGCAGGTGATGGCAGCGCAGATTCCGCCTTACCGCGAAGTGCTGCAAAAAGACAACAACATCCGCCTGAATTCTGAAATCAGCCAGTACGCCAAATTACGTCCGGCGTTTGACCGCAAACACGGCACTGTTACCGCTGCCACCAGCACGCCGCTGACTGACGGTGCGGCGGCGGTATTAATGATGAGTGAATCCCGTGCGCGTGAACTGGGCCTTGAACCTCTCGGCTACCTGAAAAGTTTCGCATTTGCTGCCATCGACGTCTGGGAAGATATGCTTCTCGGGCCTGCTTATGCCACGCCGCTGGCGCTGGACCGCGCAGGGCTGACGCTGGGTGATTTGGATCTTATCGATATGCACGAAGCGTTTGCCGCGCAGACGCTGGCGAATATCAAAATGTTAGCCAGTGATGAATTCGCCCGCGAAAAACTCGGGCGCAGTCAGGCAGTTGGCGAAATAGACTGGGATAAATTCAATGTTCTGGGCGGTTCACTGGCCTACGGACATCCTTTTGCGGCCACCGGCGCACGCATGATTACGCAAACGCTGCACGAATTACGCCGTCGGGGAGGCCGTTACGGGCTGACGACGGCTTGCGCAGCGGGCGGCCTGGGTGCGGCAATGATTCTGGAGGCCGCGCAATGAGAGATAATATGGAAAATCTGAATCCGGCAGATACGGAAGCTGCCGAACCGGCTTCTGCTTTTTCGCTGATGTTTACTGCTGAACACGTGGGGATTATCACTATCGATGTTCCCGGTGAAAAAGTGAATACCTTAAGGGCTGAATTTGCTCAGCAAATCTGTGCCATTTTGCAAAAAGCGCAGCAGTATCCCAATCTGAAAGGTCTGGTGCTGATTTCCGGCAAACCGGACTCGTTCATTGCCGGTGCGGATATCACGATGATTTCCGGTTGCCGGACCGCTGCCGAAGCCAGTGAACTGGCGCAAAAGGGCCAGACGGTGATGTCGCAGATTGCGTCCTTTTCCGTGCCGGTGGTGGCGGCCATTCATGGTAGCTGTCTCGGCGGTGGTCTGGAACTTGCGCTGGCGTGCCATGCCCGCGTGTGTTCGCTGGATGAAAAAACGCAACTCGGCCTGCCGGAAGTACAACTGGGTTTACTGCCGGGTTCCGGGGGTACGCAGCGGCTTCCGCGGCTTATCGGCGCGCCTAAAGCGCTGGAGTTGATGTTAACCGGTCGCAGTGTTCGCGCGAAGCAGGCGCTGAGAATGGGGCTGGTGGATGACGCAGTACCGTATTCTATTTTGCTGCAAACGGCGCTGGAACGTGTGGCAAAAGGACGTAAATCACGTCCGCCATTGCCGTGGCAGGCACGTCTGGCCGGTGGCCCGTTGGGCAAAAGTTTGCTGTTCCATTTTGTGCGCAAACAGACGCGGGCAAAAACGCACGGCAATTATCCTGCCACCGAAAAAATCATAGATGTGGTGAAAACCGGGCTGGATCAGGGCAGTGGTAGCGGCTATCAGGCGGAAGCTAAAGCCTTTGGGGAGCTGGTGATGACGCCGGAATCTGCGGCATTGCGCGGCCTGTTTTTCGCTTCCACCGCGCTGAAAAAAGAAAAGGGTGGCGATGCCGAACCCTTGCCGGTTCGCCGTGCAGGTATTCTCGGTGGTGGCCTGATGGGCGGCGGTATCGCGAATGTGACTGCCACCAAAGCCGGTCTGCCGGTGCGTATTAAAGACATTAATCACGAAGGCATCCGTCATGCCCTGAAATACAGCTGGGATTTGCTGGAGAAAAAGGTGCGAGGCCGCAGGCTGACCCGCAACGAACAGCAACGGCAGATGATGCTGATTTCCGGCACCACGGATTACAGCGGTTTTGCGCAGATTGATATCGTGGTGGAAGCGGTGTTTGAGGATTTATTGCTCAAGCAAGCCATGGTGGCAGAAATCGAGCAAAATGCTGCCCCCCATACGATTTTTGCCTCAAACACTTCTTCTCTGCCCATTCATAAGATTGCAGAGCAGGCTGACAGGCCGGAACAGGTGATCGGACTGCACTATTTCAGCCCGGTGGATAAAATGCCGCTGGTGGAAGTGATCCCGCATGCGGGCACCAGTGCGCAGACGATTTCGACAACGGTCTCGCTGGCCAGGAAACAGGGGAAAACGGCGATTGTGGTGGGCGACAGTGCCGGATTCTACGTAAACCGCATTCTTGCGCCTTACATCAATGAAGCGGCGCGTTGCTTACTGGCTGGTGAACCGGTCGATCACATCGACAAAGCGCTGGTGAATTTTGGTTTCCCGGTCGGGCCCATCCAGTTGCTGGATGAAGTGGGCATTGATGTCGGCACAAAAATTGGTCCGATTCTGGTGGACGCTTTTGGTGAGCGTTTTGCCGCACCCTCCGGTTTTGATGCAGTGCTGAAAGACGACCGAAAAGGGCGTAAGAACGGTAAAGGTTTCTACCTTTACGGGCAGAAAGGGCGGGCGACGAAGAAGAAACAGGTCGATCCGGCGATTTACCGTCTGCTGAATGTCACGCCAAAAGTGCAGCAATCAGAAGATGAGATCGCCCACCGTTGTGTGATGCTGATGCTCAACGAAGCCGTACGTTGTCTGGATGAAAACGTGATCCGCAGTGCGCGGGATGGCGATCTTGGTGCCGTGTTCGGAATTGGCTTCCCGCCATTCCTTGGGGGACCGTTCCGTTACATGGACCAGTTGGGCATCGCCAGTGTGGTGAAGACACTGGAGCGACTGGCGCATCAGTATGGTGAGCGCTTCACCCCATGCGAAGGGCTATTACGTCGGGCGCATCAGGGAGAACTGTTCTGTTCAGATAGCGGGACAGGCGATAAGGTCAGTAAAGTGTGATTGTGGTCACTGCTTATTGCTGAGTTTCGCGAGAATCTGGAACGGATCATGCTTCATGCTTCATGCTTGCAGTCAGACAAATGCCCGCGGGATCTTTTTTATGGTGGGAATGACTTTGTACAGAAACAATCCCAAGCGATTGATCTACAACCTGAGTGGTTAAAAAATCGCCTGAATAGTTTACAAGCGGTAAGGGTTGGTGTAAAAAACAGCGTTTTCTTTACGTGAAGTTTCAGGCAAAATGCCCGACCGCTGATGCTTACCATGCAAAGCATGTGGGCACAGCGCGTTAAGTGGATGTACTGCCTGACAGCTATCTTGTAATGAGAGACATCAATCAGACAGTGATTGAAATGCTGGGCAATGGGTAATACAGCACGCAAGGCGTTTCTGTATGGCGCTATTTTTGTTAACAAAAGCGGTGCAATATGCAAGTTGTAATCATGCGTCACGGTGATGCAGTTCTCGAAGCTGCAAGCGATTCAGTTCGCCCCTTAAGCGAATGCGGATGTGACGAATCAGTACATATGGCTGCCTGGCTGAATGGCCGTGGCGTCAAAATTGACCGCGTTCTGGTCAGTCCGTACCTGCGTGCGCAGCAGACGCTTGAAAAAGTGCGCCAGTGTCTGGCGCTGCCTGAAAACGTTGAGATTGATATTCTGAAAGAACTGACACCGGGCGGAGATCCTGCTGTGGTCGCCAGTGAACTGCAGCATCTGGCGCTGACCGGCGTCAGCGCGGTACTGGTGGTATCTCACCTGCCGCTGGTCGGTTATCTGGTGGCAGAGCTGTGTCCGGGTGTTTGCCCCCCGATGTTCGCCACTTCCGCGATGGCAAGTGTTGAACTGAACGGTGAAACCGGGCAGGGGACTTTCGACTGGCAGTTCAGCCCATGCCAGGTGATGGCTAAGGTTTAGTTTTCCGGGACGGAAAACTAAACAAAGAAAGGCACAGCTTCTGCTGTGCCTTTCTCGTTTCTGGATATCGGTGTTGAGTTCGCGGTCAGCTGATTTTGTCGTCCAGCTCCACCAGCACCAGCAAAGCGGCGTTGCCGCCGAACTCTTTTGGGGCCTGATGGAAGGCTTCGACATCAGGATGCTGTGCCAGCCACAGCGGAGTTTGCTGCTTGAGAATATGTTTGCCGTGACCGTGCATTACGCAGGCGCAATGCACATGCTCGCGGCGGCAGGCGGCGATCAGCGCGCCCAGTTCCTGCTTAGCTTCTTTCTGTGTTAAACCATGTAAATCCAGAAACAGTTCGGGCGAATAATCCCCGCGGCGCAATTTTTTCAATTCGAAATGACTGACGTCAGGCCGGATATGGCGAACCGGGCCTTCTTCCTGCAACATCGGCTGGAATTCATCGGAAAAATAATAACTCGCGTCCACCTGTTCCTGAATCAGCTTTTTAGGCGACAGTTCTGATACCTTTTTCCGTAGCGGGCGGTGAGTAATCGTATCGTTTTTCAGGCGCTTGATGCCCGGAACAGCCTCGCGGAATAACGCCGCTTCCTCGGGGCTGAGCAGGTGTTTTTTCTTCATTTTTTTATCGTCATTTTCGTTCAATACAGACAGTGTACCTTCCGTCCCCCTGCGGTTTAAAGAAAACTCAGGGTTAAATTCTTCGAGACATCGCGCAAGTGCGTTGACTAGCTGCTGATTTGTGGCAGGCTTCGTGGCAAACTATGCGGCAAATAATGGGTTAAACGTCTGTTAAAAACCCGTGCACTGCCTGGAGAATAAAATTGGACAAAATTTTCGTCGACGAAGCTGTCAGTGAACTGCATACCATTCAGGATATGCTGCGCTGGACCGTCAGCCGCCTGAACGCGGCCAATGTCTATTACGGTCACGGCACCGATAATCCGTGGGACGAAGCAGTGCAACTGGTCTTGCCAAGCGTGTTTTTGCCGCTGGACATTCCTGAAGATATGCACACCGCGCGCCTGACATCCAGTGAGCGCCACCGCATTGTTGAACGAGTCATCCGCCGCGTTAATGAGCGTGTTCCGGTTGCCTATCTGACTAACAAAGCCTGGTTCTGTGACATGGAATTCTATGTCGATGAACGCGTACTGGTGCCCCGTTCGCCAATTGGTGAGCTGATCAGCAACCGTTTTTCCGGCATTCTTAGCGAACAGCCCCAACACATTCTGGATATGTGTACCGGCAGCGGCTGCATTGCCATTGCCTGCGCTTACGCGTTCCCTGAAACCGAAGTCGATGCCGTCGACATTTCTGCCGACGCGCTGGCCGTGGCGGAGCGCAATATCGACACGCACGGTATCGAGAACTGGGTCACGCCAATCCGCTCTGACCTGTTCCGCGAATTGCCGCCGCTGCAATACGACCTGATTGTCACCAATCCGCCGTATGTGGACGAAGAAGACATGTCAGATTTGCCGCAGGAATACCGCCACGAGCCGGTTCTGGGTCTGGCTTCCGGCAGCGACGGTCTGAAACTGACCCGCCGCATTCTGGCCTGCGCGCCGGATTACCTGACCGATAACGGCGTACTGATTTGCGAAGTGGGCAACAGCATGGTGCATCTGATGGAACAGTATCCTCAGATCCCGTTCACCTGGCTGGAATTTGAAAACGGCGGCGACGGTGTCTTTATGCTGACTAAACAGCAGCTCGTCGATTGTGCCGAAGAGTTCCGCGCATACCGCGACTGATATACCCGTCATCGCTGACAATCATGACCGGAGTTGTGCCGGTCATTCAGAAAACAATCAACATAATGGTTAAGGAGCCGTGATGGCAGGGAACAGTATTGGGCAGTTTTTCCGCGTCACTACTTTTGGCGAATCCCACGGTGTGGCACTGGGCTGTATTATTGACGGCGTGCCGCCGGGTATTTCGCTGACCGAAGCAGACCTGCAACACGATCTCGACCGTCGTCGTCCGGGCACCTCGCGTTACACCACGCAGCGCCGCGAAGCCGACGAAGTGAAAATTCTTTCGGGCGTGTTTGAAGGCGTGACCACCGGCACCAGCATCGGTCTGATTATCCAGAATACCGATCAGCGTTCGCAGGATTACAGCGCGATCAAAGACGTGTTCCGTCCGGGACATGCCGATTACACCTACGAGCAAAAATACGGCGTGCGCGATTACCGTGGCGGCGGTCGTTCGTCTGCCCGTGAAACCGCGATGCGCGTGGCCGCAGGTGCGGTTGCCAAGAAATATCTGCTGGAAAAATTCGGTGTTAAAGTGCGCGGATATATGTCGCAAATGGGCGATATCACCTGCGAACTGAAAGACTGGGATCTGGTGGAAACCAACCCGTTCTTCTGCCCGGATGAAAGCAAGCTGGAAGCGCTGGATGAACTGATGCGCGCGCTGAAAAAAGAAGGCGATTCGATTGGTGCCAAAATCACCGTCGTGGCGGATCACGTGCCGGTCGGTCTTGGTGAACCGGTGTTTGACCGTCTGGATGCCGATCTGGCGCACGCGCTGATGAGCATTAATGCGGTGAAAGGCGTTGAAATTGGTGACGGTTTTGCGGTTGTCGCAAAACGCGGCAGCGAAAATCGTGACGAAATCACGCCGAAGGGTTTCGAAAGCAACCACGCTGGCGGCATTCTTGGCGGGATCAGCAGCGGCCAGCCGGTCGTAGCGCATCTGGCGCTGAAACCGACTTCCAGCATTACCGTTCCCGGCCGTACGATTAACCGCGAAGGCGAGCAGGTCGAGATGATTACCAAAGGTCGCCATGACCCGTGTGTCGGTATCCGCGCTGTGCCGATTGCCGAAGCAATGATGGCGATTGTGCTGATGGATCATTTACTGCGTCAGCGTGCTCAGAACGGCGACGTCCACTCCACAGTGCCACGCTGGTAATTTATCTGATGAATCCTTTACGCACGCTACCTGCGTTTCGTGCTGTTTGCGTCAGTTTTCTGGCGCTTGCACTTTGCGCACCTGCCATAGCCGTAACGCCGTGGCAGAAAATCACCCAGCCCATTTCCGGCACGCCGCAAGCGATTGGCAGTTATGCCAATGGTTGTCAGGTTGGCGCACAGCCGCTGCCGCTGAACTCTCCGGCCTATCAGGTAATGCGTACCGATCAGCGTCGCTATTTCGGCCAGCCGGATTTACTGGCGTTCATCACCCGTCTGGGCACACAGGCTCAGCAAAAAGGGCTGGGCACCATGCTGGTCGGGGATATGGCGATGCCGGCTGGCGGGCGCTTTAGCAGTGGTCACGCCAGTCATCAGTCCGGGCTGGATGTGGACATCTGGCTGCAACTGCCGCGTCAGCGCTGGAGCGAACAGATGTTGCTCAAGCCGCAGCCTATCGATCTGGTCAGCGCCAACGGTAAATCCATTGTGCCAGCTCAGTGGCAGCCACGGATCGAAACGCTGATAAAAATGGCAGCGCAAGATAAAGACGTGGTACGGATCTTCGTCAATCCGGCCATCAAACAACAGCTTTGTCTGGATGCCGGAACGGATCGTGAATGGCTGCATAAGGTGCGTCCGTGGTTTGGTCATCGCGCGCACATGCACGTTCGTCTGCGTTGTCCGGTCGGTAACCTCGAATGTGAAAATCAGGCACCGCCGCCTCCGGGTGATGGCTGTGGCGCTGAGCTGCAAAGCTGGTTCCTGCCACCCAAGCCGGGCAGCGGAATCCCTGTGAAAAAAGAGCCGCCTCCGTTGCCGCCTTCGTGTCAGGCGCTGCTGGATAAACACGTTCTTTAATACGTTTTACTCACCCTTCGCCACGCATAGCGAGCTGACAGAAAAATGGACTGGTTGATTGTTGCCCCGTGGGTTTTGGTTGTTTTATTTTTCGTTGCACTGTTTGCCGGTTTCATTGATTCCATTGCAGGTGGCGGCGGGCTGATCAGCCTGCCAGCGCTGCTGGCGGCAGGTGTGTCACCGGCGCAGGCCATTGCCACCAATAAGCTGTCATCGATCGGCGGATCTTTCTCTGCCAGTCTTTACTTTGTGCGGCGTGGCGTGGTGGATCTCAACGATCAGAAGCTGAACATTGCCTGTACCTTTACCGGTTCGGTGATCGGCGCGATCCTTATCCAGCATCTGCGCGCCGACATATTGCGTCAGGTTTTACCGCTGCTGATCATCTGCATCGGTTTGTATTTTTTACTGACGCCACGGCTGGGTGAAAGTGACCGGGCAAGGCGCTTAAATGCTCTGCCGTATGCACTGGTAGGCGGCGGTTGCGTGGGTTTCTACGACGGCTTTTTCGGCCCCGGCGCAGGGTCTTTCTACGCACTGGCTTTTGTGACGTTATGCGGGTTTAATCTGGCAAAAGCCACGGCACATGCGAAAGTCCTGAATTTCACCTCAAACCTGGGCGGGCTGATCTTCTTTATACTGGGCGGCAAAGTGATCTGGGTGCTGGGATTTGTCATGGCCGCCGGACAGTTTATCGGCGCACGACTGGGCGCACGTATGGTGCTCAGTAAGGGGCAGAAGATGATCCGCCCGATGGTGGTTATCGTTTCCGTGGTGATGAGCTGCAAGCTGATTTACGACAATCATGGTGCCGAAATTCATCAGTGGTTAAGCCTGCATTTATAATGTCCGGAGCAGCAGAATGCTTGCCCAAAGTCATGAAAACACGCGTTTAAACAGGGGTATATTGTCGCCCCTGATCTTACTTTAACGAGTTTCACTGCAATTATGTCTTATTCGACTGCAACACATAACTATCATCAACTGATCGACATTTTTGATTCCTGCTTCTTTGAGGAATTCAACGTTCGCTTAGTGAAAGGCGACGACGAACCGATCTATCTGCCTGCTGATGAACAAGAACCGTTTAACCGTATTGTGTTCGCACACGGTTATTACGCCAGCGGCATGCATGAAATTTCCCACTGGTGCGTGGCCGGGGCCGAACGCCGTAAACGGGTTGATTTCGGCTACTGGTATTGCCCGGATGGCCGCGATGCGCAAACACAAAGTGAATTCGAGAAAGTGGAAGTCAAACCACAATCTTACGAATGGTTGTTCTGTGCGGCGGCAGGTTTCCGTTTCAACGTTAGCTGTGACAATCTCAGCGGCGATTGCGAGCCGGACCGCGTGGGTTTCCAGAACAAAGTACGCGAAGAAGTGCTGCGTATGCTGGAGCAGGGTATCCCTGAAAGACCGGCGCGCTTTATTAAAGCGTTACAATCGTTTTACAATACGGCCCCGTTGACGCCTGCAGATTTCCCTGCATTGCAGCCGATCGAATAAGAACTGAACACGAGAGGAAGAGTAATGATCGCAGAATTTGAAACGCGAATTTTAACGCTAATCGACGATATGGTCGAAAGCGCCAGCGACGATGAGTTATTTGCCAGTGGCTATCTGCGAGGCCACCTGACCGTCGCGGTGGCGGAAGCGGAAGAGAACGGTGAACACACCGCCGAAGCGTTGAAACTCCGTGTTCAGGACGGTCTGGACAAGGCCATCAAAGCCGGTGAACTGTCGCCGCGCGATCAGCTTCTGGTGCAGGGGATGTGGGAAAATCTGTATCAGGCATCTCTCCCTCAGTAATCTCTTTTCAGTAAAAAAAAGCGCAGCGACGGATTAACCGGCTGCGCTTTTTTATTGCCTGAAAAGTGGCGGGTTAATGCGATTCGACCGGGCGGCCTTTCAGCAGTTTTCTGACCCACATCCGGTTCGGATTCAGTGCCGCCAGCGTGTCACTGTCGAGCGGCAGCGGTTCACCGGCAATCTGCGCCGCCAGAATTTCCGCACCCAGCGGCGCTGAACTCAGACCGCGTGAGCCGAGCGCGCCAAACAGAAACAGATTTTCATACACCGGCGCTTCTGCAACCGGGCGATGACGCTGAATATCCAGATCCAGTTTTTTATAGCTTTCCAGCAATGCGTCGTAATCTGACACCGAGCCGATCATCGGCAGATGATCCCGTGTCGCGCAACGTACGCCGTTTCGCGCTTCGCCTTCACTCACATCCACGTCATGCGGCCATTGCTGATCCGGCAAACAGTTGAGTAAACGCTGGCGGTTTTCCTGCTGATCCTCCTCAAGGTAATCCGTGCATTTGTCGGCGCGGTGATAGCTTGCGCCAATACAATGATGCTGATTCTGCGGGCTGACCGGCGTCATATAGCCGTCGTAACACAGTACCTGTTTAAGCTTGCTCAGCGCCGGTGTGGTCGGAATATGCGAAACCTGACCGCTGACCGCGTAAACCGGCAGTTTTTCGGTCTGGCTGAAATCTGTAATGTCCGCACCGTTCGCCAGGACTACCGCCTGATGACGGGCAACATGGCCATCGGCAAAGGTCAGCGCCCACTGCGAATCTGCGTCAAAATTTAATGCGGTCGCGCGCTGGCGATAATGCACCGTTAAGCCCTGCGTTTCGGCCAGCGCAATCAGCGAAGCCGTCAGTTCTGCCGGACACAGCCACGCGCCGAGCGGATACGTCACGCCGCCGCTGCCGCATGGCAATCCGCACAACGCTTCCACATCTTCTTCACTCAGCCCTTTCGCCAGTGCTTCCGGCCAGCCGCCTGTGAGAATGCCGTCAATTTTGCCCTGACTTTTTTCGTCATAACCCAGTTGCGTGACGCCACTCCAGCCGTGATCGAAAGGCACATCCCGCTTTTCAAGCTGTGCATACTGGCGGCGGGCGAAGGTGAAGGCATGGGCAAAGAAGTTTTCCAGCGTGTCGCCGCGGCCATTGAGCAACGGATAAACCGCGCCCTGGCGGTTACCTGAAGCGCCGAGCGCCGGTTTTTCATCGGCGCAATACAGCGTGACCGCAAAGCCACGGCGAAGTAACGCCAGCGACAATACGGCGCTGGCGACGCCGCCGCCGAGAAGGGCGAATTCAGTGGCATTTTTCGCCGCCGGGCGCACATACCACGGTGCGGGATGAGGTACATCAATTTTTGCCGGCAGCACACCGGCTAACATATGCCGCTTTTCGCCGAATCCCGGCACCTTGCTGATGTCAAAACCTGCGTCCTGCAATCCGCGGCGGACAAAACCGGCCACGGTGAAAGTGGCGAATGTACCCTGCGGGCGGGTCATTTTCGCCATAGAACGGAATAACGCCTCCGTCCACATGTCCGGGTTTTTGGAAGGTGCAAATCCGTCGAGAAACCAGGCGTCGACCTGCTGATTCATACTGGTGTCACATGCCGGAAGCAGGGTAGTCACATCGCCGAACCACAGATCAAGCGTGATGCGCCCGTCCGCCAGCAGCAGCCGGTGACAGCCGGAAAAGGGCATCGGCCATTGTTCGCAAAGCTGTGCGGAATACGCAGCGAGTTCGGGCCACTGCGTGTGCGCAGTCGCGAGATCACGGGCAGACAGCGGGAATTTTTCGTAGCTGATGAAATGCAGGCGTTGCAGCACAGCGTCGGGGTGCGCCTCGCGGAACGCATCGAAGGCTTGCCACAGCGACAGAAAGTTCAGTCCGGTGCCAAAACCGGTCTCGGCGATGATGCACAACTGGCGGGGGTGAGCGGCAAAACGCGCCGGAAAATGATTGCCATTGAGAAAAACATGACGCGTTTCCAGCAGGCCGTTCTGATTGGAAAAATAGACGTCATCAAAATGTCGGGAAACAGGTGTACCCTGTTCGTTCCAGCTTAATTCAGCGGGTGTGATCGGGTTATGGCTCACGTGAAACTCTCTCAGTTCAAGGCGATGCCGGAGTTTAACGCTGCGTTTGCACCCGCGCAAATTTACCACGATTTACACAAGGAATTGCTGATCGGACTTGTTCGGCGTACAACTGTACGCTAGAGTGCGTGACGAAATCCCAAATGGTGAATAGTACAAGAGGTATTAAATGAAACGTGCAGTGATTACTGGCCTGGGTATCATCTCGAGCATCGGTAACAACAAGCAGGAAGTTCTTGCATCTCTGCAGGAAGGTCGCTCTGGGATCACCTTCTCGCAAGAGCTGAAAGATGCCGGGATGCGTAGTCACGTCTGGGGTGATGTCAAATTAGACACCGCAGGCCTCATCGATCGTAAGATTGTGCGTTTCATGAGTGATGCCTCGATCTACGCTTACCTTTCCATGCAACAGGCGATTGAAGACTCTGGTCTGACCCCTGAAATGGTTTCCAACGAACGTACCGGCCTGATTGCAGGTTCCGGCGGCGGTTCTCCGCGCAATCAGGTTGCGGGCTCCGACGGTATGCGTGCCAAAGGCCTGCGCGGCGTTGGCCCTTACATGGTGACCAAAGCGATGGCTTCCGGCGTGTCAGCCTGCCTTGCGACCCCATTCAAAATTCGTGGTGTTAACTATTCCATCAGTTCTGCCTGCGCCACCTCTGCACACTGCATCGGTAACGCGGTAGAAATGATTCAGCTGGGCAAACAGGACGTGGTGTTTGCCGGTGGCGGTGAAGAGCTGTGCTGGGAAATGGCGTGCGAATTCGACGCGATGGGCGCACTGTCCACCAGCTACAACGAAACACCGGACAAAGCTTCCCGTACCTACGACAAAGCGCGTGACGGTTTCGTTATCGCAGGCGGCGGCGGTATGGTTGTTGTCGAAGAGCTGGAACACGCTCTGGCACGTGGCGCACACATTTACGCAGAAATCGTTGGCTACGGCGCAACGTCTGACGGTGCAGATATGGTGGCTCCATCTGGTGAAGGCGCAGTGCGTTGCATGAAAATGGCAATGAACGGCGTGGATACCCCAATCGACTACGTGAACGTGCACGGGACTTCTACCCCTGTCGGCGACGTGAAAGAACTGGGCGCTATCCGTGAAGTGTTCGGCGATAAAACCCCGGCACTGTCTTCTACCAAAGCCATGACCGGTCACTCGCTGGGTGCCGCAGGCGTTCAGGAAGCGATCTATACCTTGCTGATGGCTGAATACGGCTTCATCGCGCCAAGCATCAACATCGAGAATCTCGATGAGCAGGCCGAAGGCATGGACATCATCACTAAACCCACTCAGCGCGAGCTGACGACTGTGATGTCCAACAGCTTCGGCTTCGGTGGCACCAATGCCACGCTGGTCATGCGTAAGCTGAAAAACGACAAATAATCTGTCGCTAAGTTAGTCAATAAAAGCCTGCTTCCGAGCGGGCTTTTTTACATCCATCATCCTTCGGGCCGCCTCTGCGTTGGCTTCGTTCATTCACCTCAGTCACTTACTTTTGTAAGCTCCTGAGGATTCATTCTCTCGCCGCCTTGATGCAACTCGAATGATTTTGGATATGTTTATCAACAATTCAGGTACAATTTCGCCGCTTCTTATTTTCACCTTGTTGACATAATGCTCTCACTCAGACACATCCATCATCGACATCTGCATGTTCCGGCCTGGCTCGGGATAGTGGCGATCCTGATGTTGTTTATTGCGCCGGTGATTTCTAAATCGCTGGTGGCTGAGGGTGCGCAGCATATGATGATGTCCGGCATGGTGATGTCCGATATGGACATGGATATGCCGGATGCAGATATGGCTGACATGAATATGTCAGGTCATCACGCATCATCGATGGAACATTGTCAGAAGCAAGCCTGTAAATCAGCGCCGCAGGATGCGGTGAAAGCTATGCTTTCCGGTGAAATGAGCGATGCTGCCTGCGGTTATTGCGTGCTGCTGGTGCATTTACCGATGCTCGATTTACAGGCCATGCCGATGCTGTGGTCGCTGGATTTTTCCAGCCGTGCCCCTCCGCGCGCTGTTATACAACGTCTTATCCCTTCGCTGTTTTTCACGGATTCCCAACCCCGCGCACCGCCTGTTTTTCTGTAACTGCCTCTGAATCAATTTTTTCAAGTTAACTGCGATTGTTATCGCTGTTGACGGCGTGCTATTTGAAATTCAGGAAATCAGATTTATGAATCAACCTGCAAACCTGCCTGCCAGCGCGGGAAAAAAAATGCCTGCACAAGCGGCCTTTCTGGCGTTGCTGCGCCGTGTGCATTTTTACATTGGCCTGTTCGTCGGACCGTTTATTTTTGTCGCTGCACTCACCGGTACGTTGTATGTGCTGACCCCTCAGTTCGAAAATTATCTCTATTCTGATGCGCTCTTCACCTCCTCACACGGTGAACCGCAGCCGCTTTCCCGACAGATTGATGCGGCGCTAAACGTAACCGGTCAGGATAAACAGATTTATGCGGTCAGACCGGCACCTTCTGCCGGTGAGACCACCCGGGTCATGTTTTCTGATCCGCAACTGGGCGCCTCCAAAAGCCGGGCGATTTTCATCGATCCGGTGACGCTGGCGGTGAAAGGGGACATGACGGTGTACGGCACCAGCGGCATTTTGCCGTTCCGCACCTGGCTGGATGATTTACATCGCGGCTTACTACTCGGTGATGCGGGGCGTATTTACAGCGAACTTGCCGCCTCCTGGTTGTGGGTAGCGGCATTGGGCGGCGTCGTGCTCTGGTTCACTGGCCGCCGTCAACCCCGCCAGTTGCGTAAGGTCAGCGGGAAAGCGGAAAAACAGCAGCACAGCCGCCGCTGGCACAGCACGCTCGGCCTGTGTTTACTGGCTGGCTTACTGTTCTTCTCCGCCACCGGCCTGACGTGGTCGCAATGGGCGGGTGACAATATCGGTGTGCTGCGCGCGTATATGGGCTGGATGACGCCTGCCGTGAAAACCAGTCTGGATCCGCAGGCGGCCGCCGCACCTGCGGATGAACATGCGGAACATCATGCGCAGATGGCAGACATGCCTGATATGCCGGGTATGGATATGTCTGCGCATAAAATGCCTGCTGTGCCGCAAGCCGTCGCTGTTTCTGCACAGACTTTTGATGCAGTGGTACAGGCGGCGCGTGAGTCTGGCATTGCGGCGAACAAGATTGAAATCCGTCCGACGTATAGTGCGGAGAAAGCCTGGACGGTGACGGAAGTTGATCGCCGCTGGCCGACGCAGGTGGATGCGGTGTCCGTCGATCCCCGTTCCATGCAGATTGTCGATTACGTGCGTTTTGCTGATTTCCCGTTGCTCGCCAAACTCACCCGCTGGGGCGTGGATGCACATATGGGGATTCTGTTCGGCGTCTGGAATCAGGCCATCCTGGTGATTTTTGGTGTCGGACTTTGCGTGATGATTGCCTGGGGATATCGCCTGTGGTGGCTGCGCAGAACTGTCAGCAATGACGGTAGTCATCCGGTTGTTACTCTGCTACAAACCTGGACGTCGGTGCCGTTCAGCCTGCAATGCCCGATTTTGGTGATCACGCTCGGTCTGGCAATTTCATTGCCAGTAATGGGCGCGAGTTTACTTATTTTTATGCTGATCGATGTTATCCGCTGGCAGCGGCGAAATTCTTCGGGTAACGTCAGCGCATTCTGATCAGAGAAGAAAAAACATGTTGATGGCGGCATCTGGCTCTGTATTGAAGCCTTTTTTACGTGACAGATTTTTGCATCTGTTAATCCTGCTTGGCGTCATTCTGACCCTGTTCCAGCCGGAGAAAATCAGCCGGTTCCCGCAGTTTGTGGACTGGGACACGATCGTCACTTTGCTGGGTTTGCTGATGCTGACCAAGGGCGTTGAGGTCAGCGGTTATTTTGATTTTGTTGGCCGTAAGATGATTAACGCCATCGACAATGAGCGGCGGCTGGCGCTGTTTCTGGTCACTGCGGCGGCGCTGCTGTCCACGTTTATGACCAATGACGTCGCACTGTTCATCGTGATTCCGCTGACGATCACGCTGAAGAAACTGACGTCGTTGCCGGTGACGCGGCTGATTATATTTGAAGCGCTGGCGGTGAATGCCGGTTCGCTGCTTACGCCGATCGGTAATCCGCAAAATATCCTGCTATGGAATAAATCCGGTCAGTCGTTCCTGCATTTTATCGGGCAGATGACACCGCTGGCGCTGATAACCCTGGCTGCATTATTGCTGGTGACCTGGTTTTGTTTTCCGTCGCATAGCCTGAAAAAGATTGAGAACAATCAGGGATACCCTTTCCGCAAGCGTCTGCTGGTAAGCTGCGTCGTCCTTTACGTGGTGTTTATTGCCTGTGTCGATCTGGGGCTGGCGTTGTATGGGTTGCTGGCGGTGATCCTGTGCTTTTTATTGCTGGCGCGGAATGTTCTGCTGCGTATCGACTGGCCGCTGATCCTGGTGTTTATCGTGATGTTTATCGATGTGCGTTTACTGGTCGGGTTGAATGCCCTGCAGCCTGCGTTTACCCACATTCATAGCTTGCCAGATTACGGACATTATCTGCTGAGCATCGGGCTTTCTCAGGTGATCAGCAATGTGCCTGCGACGATCCTGATGATCAACTATTTACCTTCCGGGCCGCTGCTGGCTTATGCCGTCAATGCCGGCGGTTTCGGGCTGGCGATAGGCTCACTGGCCAATCTCATAGCGTTACGCATGGCGAATGACAAAAAGATCTGGCTGCGGTTTCACTATTACTCTTTCCCGTTCCTGCTGTTCAGCGGCATCACGGGCTGGCTATTGCTGACGCTGTTTGTTAAATGACAGGCACCTGCAGCGAAGCCAGACGGTTCACGGCGGCGGTGATTTCAGCGGGGGTTAATGCTGAAAACCCCAGCAGCCAGCCGTCCTGATGTTGTGTCATTACACCGGCGCTGGCGGTAAACAAAGGTGAAAGCCGTGGCGTCTCAACGCCAGCCTGTGCGGCAAGGGCGCTGAAATGCGGTTCCTGCCCGGCAGGCAGACGGGCAGCGAGCTGTAGCCCTCCGGCTGCCACCTGAGGTGTCAGCCATTCAATCTTTTGCTTAATTTGCGCCAGCAGATGATCACGGCGGCTATGGTAAAGCTGACGTGACAAGCGCAGATGTGAAGCGAAATGCCCGGCCTGCATAAATTCCGCCGTGACGGCCTGCATCAGTTGCGAAGAATGGCCGTCATTCACGGTGCGCATCATCACCATTGGCGCCACCAGCGCAGGCGGTAATACGGCATAGGCCAGCCGCAAAGACGGAAATAAAACTTTCGAGAACGTCCCCACATAAAGAACCCGCTGATGTTTATCCAGCCCCTGCATGGCCGGAAGCGGCCGCCCGTCGTAATGCAGTTCGCTGTCATAATCATCTTCGATGATCCAGCTGTTGTGACGTTTCGCGTATTCGAGCAGGTGTAAACGGCGTGACAAACTCAGGCTGACACCGGTCGGGTAATGGTGTGATGGTGTCAGGTACATAAGGCGTGGCACGGGTGAATCAGCTCCCGGCGCCATTCCCTGCTCATCCACCGCAATGGCGCAAATGTCGGCTCCGGCACTGGCAAACGCGTTGCGGGCGCCCGGATATCCCGGCTGCTCAACCCAAACCCTATCCGCCGGATCAATCAGCAGCATCGCCAGCAGTTGTAATGCCTGCTGAGAACTGGTGGTGATCAGGATGTGTTCAGCGCTGCAAATGACCCCGCGTGACTGTTGAAGATAGCTGGCCAGCACCTCGCGCAAAGGCAAATACCCTTGCGGGTCGCCATATCCCAGCAGACGTTCGCCCTGGGTCCGCAGTTGTCTGGCGGTGATTTGCTTCCAGATTTTCAGCGGGAAGGCGCGCAGATCAGGCGAACCGGCTGCAAAGGCGACGGGCGATTGCGGATCACGACAACCGCCGGTCGCGACAATTTTCTCTCCGCGCGCTGACAATCCCGCCAATCCCGGTGGGATGACTTTACTGTTTCGGGAGGACGGGGCGCGGGGCAGTGACTGGCTGACAAAGGTGCCTTTGCCGGTATGGCGCTGAAGATAACCCTCCGCTTCTGCCTGCGCGTAGGCGGCTTCCACGGTCACCCGTGAGAGTTTCAGATCACAGGCCAGAATGCGGGAAGAGGGCAAGCGTTCTCCGCCAGCCAGCGCGCCGGAATTGATGGCCTGCCGCAACGCAGCACACAGCCGGTCACGCAAACCTGCCGCAGCGCCTGAACCGTTGGTCGCTGTGTTTTCGAAAAGCGTAATCAGTGCAGAGGGCTGAGACAGTGCTGGCATAATGGGTCTTATCATCGGCTTGAAATTGGCATTAATCATAAGACCAAAAACAGCGATGATGGAACTGTTTTCAGCCATATCACTTAATGAGGAAGCGTTTATGCAACAAGAGTCTTATGTTTTGGGATTCGCACCACCGTCACCTGAAATCAGTGCTGCGTATTTGTTGTCGAAACTGAGTTTTTATACTGATGCCGCCGATGTCGCGGCGGATTTACAAAACGGTGTGAGCGCAATTGTGGTTATTGATACCCGTTCTGCTGAACATTATGCACGCGGCCATGTGCCGGGCGCGGTCAGTTTTCCGCATAAACTGATGACAGCAGAAAGCACCCGCGAACTTAGCAAAGACGTGGTGTACGTGACGTATTGCGACGGAATCGGCTGCAACGGTTCAACGCAGGGCGCGTATAAACTGGCGAAACTTGGATTCAGGGTAAAGGAAATGATTGGCGGGCTGGATTTCTGGATCCGCGATCAGCACCCGGTTACGCCAGGTGAAGAACGCGGACAGTACTCACGGGAACAAATGCCGCCAGATTGCGGTTGTTGATAAGGCGTTATTGCAGGATTAAAACAGCAACCACAACAGCAGTACGACCACCACGAACGCGATAAACAACAGCGGCTTGCCGCCCATCGCCTGCATGGACGGCGGCAACATCGCGATAAACGGATTCATGATCGGTTGAGGATCGGTCCGTGTCACGGTGGTGAATGTATCGTCTGTATCATCGGCGCGTGGAGAACGGTCAACCCGCTGGCTGAACAGCACACCAATCAGATCACTGACCTGAACCTGCGTCAGCGGCGTGGAAAGCGTCGCAGTGAAACGGTTTTCGGCGTATTCCGTTAGCTGATGAATTTCATGGGTGCTGGCCGGTTGCTTGAGCACGCTCAGCAATGTGGTCAGCGTTGGTGCGGTGGTCTGCTGGCTCAGTGACGCTTTCACCTGCATAAACTGGCTGAGCACCTGAAAATGCTTCGCCGGTATAGGTTCGCCCACTTTCACGCCAACCAGCGTAAACAGTTCCTGCCAGACTTTCACCGGGGCTTCGCCAGTGGCTGCACTGAGGCGGGTGACAAGCTGTTGCAGGCTGTTGTGTTCGGCAGGCAGCAACGGACGATCGGTGACCGGCGTCTGCTGGGGCTGCGGGATATTCATCTGACGGGTCTGGATCAGATCCAGCACCTGTTGCAACTGCGGATGCGTCAGCTGACTCAGCACGGTATGACCGAAATTCTGGCGGATAAAATCGCTCACCGCCTGCCGGTTATTACCCTGTGGCAGCAGCTCAGTCAGTTGCAGCATCAGCTGGCGCGAGGCATGGCTGTCCTGCGCCTGCGAGAGTTTTCCCTGCAACAGCGCTTCGGCCTGCGGGAATTGCTGCGAGGTGATTTCTGCACCGTGAGGCAACGCAAGATCGTGGCGCAAATTGGCCCAGATCTCAGCAGATTTGATTGGCGTCAGTGCCATCAGTTTGACGATCAGTTTTTCCAGCGTGGTGCGCTGTACCGGCGTTAATGGCAGCTCAGTACCTGCTTTAGCCGGAACGGTCTGACCCTGGGGTTGTGTTCTGTTGTCGCCAACCGGCATGCCCGGGCCGCTCAAAGGTTGCATATCACCGTCCTTCGCTGGAAATTTAAAACGTCGCTTAAACTCAATGATAAGTAAAAAGCACGGCGCAGAGCGCGGAAGCGCCTCATCATACCTGCAAAGTGTTTTAATCGACACAGTGAATAGCAGGCTGAGAAAGATTCTTCAGGATATTGTTTCCTAAAACAGCCGCTAAAAACGTCTGGCGGGGCACGAAAGCAGAAAGTGGAGGGAAGGCACCACCCTCTTCAGTGAGGATGGCATACGATTGAGAGAATTTATTTTTGTTCCGCGGACGCGCTACGGGTGAACAGCGGCTTTCGCAAACGCTGTGCCAGAATGACCCCGGCAAGCGTGATACCTCCGCCAATCAGATGGTAGCTGTGCAACTGTTCGTGCAGAAACAGTACGGCGATGACCGCAGTGAAAATCGGCGACAGATTCATGAAAATCGACGCTTTATTGGCACCCAAACGGATCACACCCTGGATCCACAAAAACGGCGCAATGATTGACGCCGGGATCCCGGCGAAAAGCACCAGCGGAATATTATGTGCCGTCAGGCTGACATCCTTCGCGAGCAGGAAGTTGGGCAGCAACAATAAAACGCCGAAAATGATCTGCACATACAACGACTGCCAGTTCGGCAGCGGGATCGCCCAGCGTTTGGTGAGCACGCCATACAGCGCGTAGGAGGCCGAAGCCGCAAACATCATCAGTTCGCCCGTGCCGATGCCGTGTTGCAGCAACTGCGCCGGATCCCCGGCACTGACCAGCCAGACTAAACCGCCGAGGGAAATAATACTGCCCAGCGCCACACCTACTGTCGGGACCACACTGAGCACAAACAGGCCAATCAGCACGGTCAGCAGCGGGATGAGTGAATTCAGGATACCCATAAACAGTGCGCTGACGCTGTGTGCGGCGTAGTAAGCCAGACTCTGATACAGCACCATGCCCAACAGGCCGAGGATCAGCAGTTTCCACCCGTATTGTTTCACCACCTGAAGGTTGCGCAGCATGCCGGGCAGAACGAAAGGCGTTAGCGTCAGCAATGCCAGAAGCCAGCGGTAGAACGAAATGGCGGCAGGATCAATCGCGCTGGCCGAGGCTTTGCTGACAACAGCATTCAGCGACCAGATCAGGACGGCGAGCAGGGGAAAGAGCACATTCATTGAATATTATTCCTGAGTAAATCGTCACGTCAGTGTACGGTTGTCTTATTTGTTATATATAACGATAATCAGACAACTGATCGCGTAATTCAGACAATCCTCGTGTTGCTCACAGACAAAAGGTATTTATGCCCGCGCCCCGTAGTTCTTTGCCCCGATATTACCCGCCGTTACCGGAAAAGATGCCGGTGACCCTGCTTTTTCGCGGGGAAATTGTGGAGGGGAATTCTGAGTATGTTGAGCATTCACATCCGTGGAGCCAGATTATCTGCGTGAAATCCGGCGTTCTTGCCATGCGCGTGGCGGGACAGCGTTATCTGGCCCCGCGTGAATTCGCTATCTGGGTGCCCGCAGGGGTTGAGCATTCAAGCTATAACCGTAAAACCACGCGTTTTTGCGTCATTGATATCGCGCCTGAGCTGGATACCCATCTGCCCGCCGGGCCTTGCCTGCTGACGCCGACGGCCATTTTTAACGCCATTGCTGATGACTGTTTCTCACGGAATATGACCGAGCCGCAGAGTGAAACGGATCTGCGTATGTGCCGCGTTTTACTGGATCAAATCAGTCTGGCACCCCGTCAGAACACTTATTTACCCACATCGGAAAATAAATTACTGGCCCCCGTTCTGAGCGCACTGGAGAAAAACCCGGCGGATAATACGTCGCTGGCGCAATGGGCGAAGCAGGTGTATACCACCGAACGAACATTGTCGCGGCGTTGCCAGCAGGAACTGGGGATGAGTTTTGCCCAATGGCGTCAGCGGTTGCGTTTCCTGCATTCGGTCTCATTGCTGGAGCAGGGGAAAACGGTGCAGGAAGTCGCGCTTGATCTGGGCTACAGCTCGTCTTCGGCATTTATCGCCATGTTCCAGCAGGTTTCCGGCACCACGCCGCAGCGTTTTCGTAACGACAGGTAAACCTGTGCCCTGAAAGTTGGGATCTGGCCCGGTATCGTGGCAAAATCAATGCCCTCTTTATTTTCTATTCTTTCTTTAGGCCATGCTGCCGGAGACAAACGTGAAAATCCTGGTTGATGAAAATATGCCGTATGCCGTCGAGCTTTTTAGCCGGTTGGGGAACGTGCAGGCCGTACCTGGCCGTCCTATCCCGCAAGATGCCCTGAATGATGCCGATGCGTTGATGGTGCGGTCTGTGACCAAAGTGAACGAAAGTTTGCTGGCGGGAAAACCGGTGAAATTTGTGGGTACCGCCACGGCGGGCACCGATCACGTTGATGATGCATGGCTTGCCAGCGCAGGGATTGGTTTCTCGGCCGCGCCCGGCTGTAATGCCATTGCCGTGGTGGAATATGTTTTCTCATCCTTGCTGATCCTTGCTCAGCGCGACGGTTTCCATCTGCGCGATAAAACGGTCGGGATCATTGGTGTCGGTAACGTCGGTTCACGTCTGAATACCCGCCTTGAAGCGCTGGGTGTACGCACGTTATTGTGCGATCCGCCGCGAGCCGATCGGGGTGATGCCGGTGAATTCTGGCCGCTTGAGAAGCTGGTCGCTGAAGCCGATATCCTGACGTTCCATACGCCGCTAAATATGTCCGGCCCTTATGCCACACATCATCTGGTGGATGCGGATTTACTGGCGCGTCTGCCCGCTGACCGGATCCTCATTAACGCCTGTCGTGGTGAGGTGGTGGATAACGCCGCGCTGCTCGACGCACTGAATGGCAGCAAAAAACTGACGGCTGTGTTGGATGTCTGGGAACCGGAACCTGATTTGTCGTTAGCGTTGCTGGATAAAGTTGCTATCGGCACGGCACATATCGCCGGTTACAGCCTGGAAGGGAAAGCACGCGGCACCACACAGGTGTTCGAAGCATTCAGTCAGTTTATCGGTCAGCCACAAACGGTGCCGCCGGAATCATTACTCCCTGCGCCTGAATTTGCCGAAGTGACGCTGAGTGGCGCGCTGAGCGAAGCCAAACTGCTGCGTCTTATTCACTTAGTGTATGATGTGCGCCGCGATGACCGGCCTTTGCGCCGTGTCGCCGGAAAACCGGGCGAATTCGACAAGCTGCGTAAGTTCTATGAAGAACGTCGTGAGTGGTCATCTTTACGGGTGATTTGCGACGATGCGGCGACCGCCGGTGTGTTGAAAAAACTGGGCTTTAACAGCCAGTTAGCCACTGCTTAAAACGGCCTTAAGTTTTTTCGCCGCGAGTGGTGCGATAACACGTTTGCAAACAGGGCGGTGATCATCATCGCCCCTTGTATTTTGTACTTTTATTTTCTGGAGAATACCAACATGTCTGATGGCTGGAATATTGCGCTGCTTGGCGCAACGGGCGCAGTCGGTGATGCGTTACTGGAATTATTGGCTGATCGTCAGTTCCCGGTTGGTGAGCTCTTCCCGCTGGCAAGTGAACGCAGCGCCGGTAAGACCGTGCGTTTTAACGGCAAAAGTCTTCGCGTACAACAGGCATCTGAGTTCGACTGGTCGCAGGTCCAACTGGCGTTCTTTGTTGCGGGTTCTGAGGCTTCTGCCTTGTATGCCGAAGAAGCGGCAAATCAGGGCTGTCTGGTCATCGACAGCAGCGGCCTGTTCTCTCTTGAACATGATATTCCTCTGGTGGTGCCGGGCGTGAACCCTGACGCACTGTCTCATTACCGCAACCGCAATATCGTGGCCGTGGCCGACAGCCTGACCAGCCAACTGCTGACCGCCATCAAACCACTGACCGAACAGGCCGGTTTGTCGCGTCTGCATGTCACTTCTTTGCTTTCCGTTTCTGCGCTGGGTAAAGCCGCGGTTGACGATCTGGCCGGGCAAAGCGCCCGTCTGCTGAACGGCATTCCGGCAGAAGAAGGCATTTTCAGCAAACAACTGGCGTTTAACCTGTTACCGCTGGTCAGTGATGAAGAGGGCAGTGTGCGTCAGGAACGCCGTCTGGTGGATCAGGTTCGCAAAGTGTTGCAGGACGATGGGCTGCCGATTTCTGTCAGTTGCGTGCAGTCGCCGGTGTTTTACGGTCACGCGCAGGTGGTTCATATGGAAGGTTTGCGTCCGCTGTCAGCGGAAGAAGCGCGCGCTGAACTCGAACGCATTGATGATATTAATCTGAGCGATGAAGATGATTTCCCGACGCAGGTCAGTGATGCGTCCGGTAATGCCAATCTGAGCATTGGTTGTATCCGTAATGACTACGGCATTCCTGAGTTACTGCAATTCTGGTCAGTGGCTGACAACGTCCGTTTTGGCGGCGCACTGATGGCGGTGGAAACTGCCGAGAAGCTGATTAACGAGTACTGGTACTGATTATGTCCGATGAAGTGATCGCTGACGTCAGCACCGCACCGGTTGCCGGACGTGTGGCGTTAGGCATTGAATATGACGGCAGTGCCTATTTTGGCTGGCAGCGTCAGCAGGGCGTCGCCAGCGTGCAGGAGTGTCTGGAAAAAGCACTGAGCCGTGTGGCCAATGCACCGATCGTCGTGTTTTGCGCCGGGCGTACAGACGCAGGCGTCAGCGCAACGGGGCAGGTGGTGCATTTCGACACGCCGGTGCTGCGCAAAGACGCGGCATGGACGATGGGGGTGAATACCCATTTGCCCAAAGATATCGCTGTGCGCTGGTGTGCGAATGTGGGCGAGGATTTTCATGCCCGTTTCAGCGCCACCGCCCGCCGGTATCGATACGTTATTTATAACAACCGTTACCGTTCAGCGATTTTGCATGCCGGCGTGACCCATGTTCACATGCCGCTCGACGTCGAAAAAATGCAGCTTGCCGGTCAGGCGTTGCTGGGTGAGAACGATTTCACGTCTTTTCGTGCATCACAGTGCCAGTCGCGTACGCCATGGCGTTATGTGATGCATGTGAATGTGAGCCGTCACGGCAGCTATGTGGTGGTCGATATCAAGGCTAATGCGTTTGTTCATCACATGGTGCGCAACATCGTGGGTAGCCTGGTGGAAATCGGTGCCGGTAATCAGCCTGTTGGCTGGATGGGGGAGCTACTGGCAGCGAAAGATCGCAATCTTGCGGCAGCTACGGGCAAGCCTGAAGGGTTATATCTGGTCTGCGTGGATTACCCTGAGAAATTTGCGCTGCCTCAGGTGAATATGGGACCCCTGTTCCTCGAAGATTAAGGAACGGATCAAGCGATTGTTTAAATGGGCTGTTAAACCGGAAAGAGGTGGAAAATCAAATGGGTTTTATTCACTTTGTCATTGATTTTATTTTGCATATTGATGTGCATTTAGCGGAGCTGGTTGCGCAGTATGGCATCTGGGTTTACGGCATTTTATTCCTGATTTTGTTCTGCGAAACCGGTCTGGTGGTGACACCTTTCCTGCCGGGTGACTCATTATTGTTCGTAGCAGGTGCGCTGGCGGCGTTGCCGGGCAACGACATGAACGTTCATCTGATGGCGTTCCTGATGGCGATTGCGGCGATACTCGGCGATGCGGTGAACTACACTATCGGACGGGTATTTGGTGAACGTCTGTTCAGTAATCCTGATTCAAAGATTTTCCGTCGCAGTTATTTGGACAAGACGCATAAGTTTTACGAGAAACATGGCGGCAAAACGATTATTCTTGCGCGCTTCGTGCCGATCGTCCGCACGTTTGCACCGTTTGTGGCCGGTATGGGGCATATGTCTTACCGCCATTTCGCTGCGTATAACGTGATTGGTGCACTGGTTTGGGTGCTGTTATTTACCTATGCTGGCTACCTTTTCGGCGATCTGCCGATTGTTCAGGAAAATCTGAAATTACTGATCGTGGCAATCATTGTGGTTTCCATCCTGCCGGGTGTGATTGAAATCTGGCGGCACAAACGCGCAGCGGCCAAAGAAAAGCGTCAACAGGATTAATTCCGTACGTTTTTTACGCAAGCGCTTTAAAATTTAAGGCATTAAACCTGAGGGTAGGACCAGTTTTTTATCCACAGTGTCTGGCCGTTATGGTTTAATGAGCGACAATTTATGGTCTGTTCCTGCGAACAACCCTTCTGTGGCGCGGTGTGTGAGGTTTTTTATCACCCCGTACACAGGCGATTTTGGGTAGGTTTCAGGGGACTTGTTACAGCATGAACAGCGGACTGGCTTCGGCCGGGTTCAAACAGAAAGGTTATCGATGAGCTGGATTGAACGAATTCTTAGTAAGAGCACTGACTCGCAAACCCGTAAGGCAAGTATTCCTGAGGGCGTCTGGACTAAATGTGACAGCTGCGGGCAGGTCCTTTACCGCGCCGAGCTTGAGCGCAATCTCATGGTGTGCCCTAAGTGCGACCACCATATGCGCCTTACCGCGCGTATGCGTCTGTCCACTTTCATGGACGAGGGCAGTGAGATTGAGTTAGGCAGTGAGCTTGAGCCTAAAGATGTTCTGAAGTTTAAAGATTCCAAGAAATACAAAGATCGTCTGGTTGCAGCACAAAAAGAAACCAACGAAAAAGACGCCATGGTCGTCATGAAAGGTACGCTGTTTGGCATGCCAATCGTGGTCGCATCGTTTGAATTTGCTTTCATGGGCGGTTCAATGGCGTCCGTCGTGGGGGCACGTTTTGTGCGTGCCGTTGAGCAGGCACTGGAAGATAACTGCCCGCTGGTCTGTTTCTCTGCCAGTGGCGGCGCCCGTATGCAGGAAGCGCTGATGTCGCTGATGCAGATGGCGAAAACCAGTGCAGCACTGGCGAAGTTACAGGAACGTGGCCTGCCATACATTTCTGTACTGACTGACCCTACGATGGGCGGTGTTTCTGCCAGTCTGGCAATGCTGGGTGACATTAACGTCGCGGAGCCGAAGGCGCTGATCGGTTTTGCCGGTCCACGTGTTATCGAGCAAACCGTTCGTGAAAAACTGCCGCCGGGCTTCCAGCGCAGTGAATTCCTGATCGAAAAAGGTGCGATTGATATGATCGTACGTCGTCCGGAAATGCGCGCCAAACTGGGCAGCGTTCTGGCGAAACTGACCGGGCAACCGGAGCCGAAAGTGGCTGACGTCCATGTTGCTGTCAACGGTTCTGCCGCTGACAACCAGGATGCCTGATCGAACAGGGTAAACGCCGGTCAGTTATTCGGGCGGCCACCGCGTGTTGTGCCGCCCACACTGTTTTTCTGCAAAACAGACAGCCGTGCTTTTACTCTGTTGGTGTGATCTGACAAAGAGGGCATTGCCTGCTGTCACAGTCTGGTGATGTAGTGTCGAAGTGAACCTGACAAGGTTGAACGGGACTCATGCAAAATCAACTTATTCCCCAAGCCACGTCGCCTTTGGCCACGTGGCTTTATTATCTTGAACATCTCCACTCTCAGGCTATTGAGCTTGGCCTTGACCGGGTCAAAGCGGTTGCCGCCAAACTCGACTTACTGACGCCAGCGCCGCTGGTTTTCACCGTGGCCGGAACCAATGGTAAAGGCACCACCTGCGCGACGCTGGAATCCATCCTGATGGCGGCGGGTTACCGTGTGGGCGTTTACAGCTCCCCGCATCTGGTGCGCTACACTGAACGTGTCCGTATTCAGGGGGAAGAATTAGCGGAATCTGCGCATTGCGAATCTTTTGCGGGGCTGGAGGCTGGCCGTGGCGATATCTCGCTGACCTACTTTGAATACGGCACATTGTCGGCGTTGCAGCTGTTTAAACAGGCTAAGCTGGATGTGGTGATACTTGAAGTCGGGCTGGGCGGTCGTCTGGATGCGACTAATATTGTCGATGCCAGCGTGGCTGTCGTCACCAGTATTGCGCTGGATCATACCGACTGGCTGGGATCTGACCGCGAAAGTATTGGCCGCGAAAAAGCCGGTATTTTCCGCGCCGGTAAACCGGCCGTGGTGGGTGAGCCGGATATGCCACAATCCATTGCTGCGGTTGCGCAGGAAAAACATGCGGATTTACACCGCCGCGATGTGAACTGGCATTTTTCTGCGGATGCCGGACAGTGGCGCTGGGCAGCGCGGGAAGAAGGTAATGAGGTTAACGTGCTGGAAGGTTTACCGTTGCCGAATGTACCGCTGGCTAACGCCGCGACCGCGCTGGCTGCACTGCATTATTCAACACTGGATATCCCTGAAGCCGCGTTGCGCAGCGGTTTACAGCGCGCTGCTTTGCCGGGACGTTTCCAGACGGTGAGTGAATCGCCAAGGCTGATCCTGGATGTCGCGCACAATCCGCATGCGGCAGCGTATCTGGCCGGACGTCTGGCGGAACAGCCGCGAAAGGGTGGCAAAGTGCGTGCCGTCGTCGGAATGTTGAAAGACAAAGATATTGCCGGTACGCTGGCTTGCCTGTCGCCGCAGGTGGATGAATGGTATTGCGCGCCGCTGGAAGGCCCGCGCGGGGCCAGTGTCGAAGAACTGACCGTCCATCTGCCGCAGGCGCGCCAGTTTGATGATGTGGAGTCTGCCTGGAAACAGGCTATGCAGGAGGCGGCTCCTCAGGATATTGTGATTGTCTGCGGCTCGTTCCATACCGTAGCTCACGTAATGGATGCTATAGACACGGGGAAAACCAGTGGCAAGTAAGTTTCAAAATCGTCTGGTCGGGACGGTCATTCTGGTGGCACTGGGTGTCATCATTTTGCCTGGTTTACTCGACGGCAAGAAAAAGCATTACGAAGACGAATTTGCGTCTATTCCATTGGTGCCAAAACCGGGTGATGTTGAGGAACAGGACTCGGTGCCACCGGTCACGCAATCTTTGCCTGCTCAGCCGCCGGAAGGTGCCGATCAGATGATGAATGGTGAACAGGACGATACAAGTCCTGCCAATAACACCAACGCCGCCAATCATGGCAATGTGGCGCCGGGTAATACCACGATAGAAGCGCCGCCGGTCACCACACTGCCTGAGCAGAAAAAACCGGTGCAGCCTGCTCCTCAAAAACCCAAAGTGATCGAACCGAAACCGATGGTGGAAGCGAAGCCAACGGTGAAACCTAAGCCGGTCGAACAGCCAAAACCGGTTGAACAACCGAAGGCCGTTGCTGAACAGCCAAAACCGGTTGAACAGCCGAAGGCTGCGCCGGCAGAAAAAGCGCCGACAGGGCAGTCTTATGTGGTGCAGCTTGGCGCATTGAAAAATGCCGCCAAAGCCAATGAGATTGTGGCGAATCTGCGGTTGTCTGGTTTCCGTGCTTACACAGTGCCTGCAACACCGGTACAGGGGCAGATCACGCGCCTGTACGTCGGCCCGGATGCCTCGAAGCAGAAACTCGAAGCGTCACTTCCGCAACTGCAACAGCTGAGCGGATTGGGTGGGCAGGTTCGCGCTTACTCCGCACACTGACTTTGCTCCTCCCCCTGCGAAGGGGGAGGCGGGGAGGGGGTTTAGCGGGCAACGCCAGATTCAACGTTGCCATTAATACCCCACCCCAACCCTCCCCTTCGCAGGGGAGGGAGTCGTTAAAACATAAAAAATACCACGGAGGGCACAAGCGATTTGTGCCCTTTTTCTATAAGATCCTCTGGTTGGATTTTTATAGGTTTTGCTGCGATTGAGGTTTTTTTAATCGCTATTATTAATTTGTCTGACCGGCTGATTTCCCCTACGCAAACGTTTTCTTTTTCTGTTAGAATTCGCCGCGAACTGGATGCCGGGGCAGATGTGACTGGATTAGACACTGGAATAGTTAATGGTCTGGATTGATTACGTCATTATTGCGGTTATCGGATTTTCTGCTTTAGTCAGTTTGATCCGTGGCTTTGTTCGTGAGGCTTTATCGCTGGTAACCTGGGCTTGCGCCTTTTTTGTTGCCAGCCATTATTACCCTTACCTCGCCATCTACTTCACACGTTTCGAAGATGAGTTAGTTCGAAACGGGATCGCAATTGCCATCTTGTTCATCGCGACGTTGATCGTAGGTGCAATTGTCAACTATGTGATTGGTTCACTGGTTGAAAGAACCGGGTTGTCCGGCACTGACAGGGTGTTAGGTGTGTGCTTCGGCGCACTGCGCGGGGTGTTAATTGTCTCCGCGATGCTGTTCTTCCTCGATACTTTTACCGGTTTTTCGCAAAGTGAAGACTGGAAACAATCCCAGTTGATCCCACAGTTCAGTTATATCATCAGGTGGTTCTTTGACTACCTGCAGAGCACGTCGAGTTTCTTGCCAAAACATATTTAGTTTTGGCAGCGCTGAAGAGGAAAAGACAACATGTGCGGTATTGTCGGTATCGCCGGTTTCATGCCGGTAAACCAGTCGATTTATGACGCGTTAACGGTGTTACAACACCGTGGTCAGGATGCCGCAGGCATCACCACCATCGACGCGAATAATAACTTCCGTTTACGTAAAGCGAATGGCCTGGTGAAGGATGTTTTCGAAGCCCGCCATATGCAACGCTTACAGGGCAACATGGGTATCGGCCATGTGCGCTACCCGACGGCTGGCAGTTCCAGCGCTTCAGAAGCTCAACCCTTTTACGTCAACTCTCCGTTCGGCATTACCCTTGCCCATAACGGCAACCTGACCAATGCTCACGAATTGCGCAGCAACCTGTTCGAAGGCCAGCGCCGTCATGTGAACACCACGTCCGATTCTGAGATCCTGCTCAATATCCTGGCGAGTGAACTGGATCGTTTCCAGCATTACCCGCTGGAAGCTGACAACATTTTTGCTGCGGTTGCCGCAGTGAATCTGAAAATCCGTGGTGCCTACGCGTGTGTGGCGATGATTATCGGTCATGGCATGCTGGCGTTCCGTGACCCGCACGGTATCCGTCCGCTGGTTATTGGTAAACGTACGCTGGAAGATGGCCGTAATGAGTACATGGTGGCTTCTGAGAGTGTGGCACTCGATACGCTGGGCTTTGAGTTCCTGCGCGACGTTGCGCCGGGTGAAGCGGTGTATATCACCGAAAAAGGTCAGTTGTTCACCCGTATGTGTGCCGAGAACCCGCAGTACAATCCGTGCCTGTTCGAATACGTGTATTTCGCGCGTCCGGATTCCTTCATCGATAAAATTTCCGTCTACAGCGCCCGTGTTCGTATGGGTGAAAAGCTGGGCGCGAAAATTGCCCGTGAATGGGAAGACCTGGATATTGACGTGGTGATCCCGATCCCGGAAACCTCCTGTGATATCGCGCTGGAAATCGCTCGCATCCTGGATAAACCGTACCGTCAGGGATTTGTGAAAAACCGCTATGTCGGCCGTACCTTTATCATGCCGGGCCAGCAGGAACGCCGTAAATCTGTACGCCGTAAACTGAATGCTAACCGCGCTGAATTCCGTGATAAAAACGTGTTGCTGGTGGATGACTCCATCGTGCGTGGCACCACCTCTCAACAGATTGTTGAGATGGCGCGTGAAGCCGGAGCGCGACGTGTTTATCTGGCGTCTGCGGCACCGGAAATCCGTTTCCCGAACGTGTACGGTATCGATATGCCAAGCGCGAACGAGCTGATTGCCCATGGCCGTGAAGTCAGTGAAATCAACCAGATAATTGGTGCTGATGCCTTGATCTTCCAGGATCTGAGCGACCTGATCGCCGCAGTGAAAGAAGACAATATGGATATCGAGAAATTCGAATGTTCAGTTTTCGACGGTGTTTACGTCACCAAAGACGTTGACCAGAACTATCTGGAATACCTCGAAGCCCTGCGCAATGACGACGCTCAGGCGTTGCGTGGCCAGCAGGAAGCTGAAAACCTTGAGATGCACAACGAAGGCTGATTAGCCGGTTGCTGACATCCGCATAAACGCGCCCCTCCGGTGAACACCGGGCGGGCGCGTTTTTTTATGCCTGAATTTATGTCAGTATTGGCACCACCGGGTCCGGGTTCATTTTTCTAAGGCAGTGTTCATGAAACGACTTATCGTCGGTATTTCCGGCGCCAGCGGCGCAATCTATGGTGTCAGGCTCTTGCAGGTATTGCAGAGCGTACCTGATATCGAAACACATCTGGTGATGAGCAATGCGGCCCGCCAGACGATGACACTGGAAACCGATCTCACACTACGCGACGTTCAGGCGCTGGCCGATGTGGTGCATGATTCCCGCGATATCGCGGCCAGCATTTCTTCCGGTTCTTTTAAAACTGCCGGAATGGTGATTTTGCCCTGCTCGATCAAAACGCTTTCCGGCATCGTAAACAGTTACACCGACGGTCTGCTGACCCGTGCAGCCGACGTGGTGTTGAAAGAGCGCCGCCGTCTGGTGTTGTGTGTGCGTGAAACGCCGCTGCATCTCGGCCATTTACGGCTGATGACCCAGGCCGCTGAACTGGGTGCTGTCATTATGCCGCCGGTTCCGGCGTTTTATCATCGCCCGGCCTCGGTGGAAGATATCATCGATCAGACGGTAAACCGGGTGATTGATCAGTTTGATATCGAACTGCCGGAAGACTTATTTGTTCGATGGCAGGGCAGTCGTTAAACTTTCACGTCCCAATACGCACTCATTTCGCGCACTTCAGTTACATTGCACCAACAATGATCACAATTTGATTCATTGGGGTGCAGTGTTAAACCTCCCTTCAGCTATCCTTCCCTCAGACCTTTGAAAACTTTCATTATCCCGATGCTTTTTTGACCGGTTTTCACTCTCTCGCTGCGGAAAGTCGCGATGCGGAGAAACGGCACGAAAAGTGCATGAGAAAATCTGGCAAAAAGCCATTTGCATCGTTCAGCAAACTATAAAAAGACGTTCATTCACGCACACACAACCACAACAGATGAATAATCACTGAGGCTAATGTATGAAAAAGTTGTTCAAGGTTCTCCCGCTGGTTCTGGTCTTAGCCAGTGCAGGTAGTGCATTTGCTGCCGTGCCTAAAGCAATTAATATCGGTACTGATCCGACTTACGCCCCATTTGAATCAAAAGACTCCAGCGGCAAGCTGGTTGGTTTTGATATCGACCTGGCCAACGAGATGTGCAAACGTGCAGCCATTAAATGCACTTACGTTGAAAGTGATTTTGATGCGCTGATCCCGTCCCTGAAAGCGAAAAAGATTGATGCGATTATTTCCTCATTATCCATCACTGAAAAACGCCAGCAGGAAATTGATTTCACAGAGAAACTTTACGCCGCTAACGCCCGTCTGATCGCGCCTAAAGGTTCTAAAGTTCTGCCTACTCTGGATGCGCTGAAAGGTAAAAATGTCGGCGTTCTGCAGGGTTCCACTCAGGAAGCTTATGCCAACGCGATGTGGCAGCCAAAAGGCATCAACGTAGTCGCTTACCAGAACCAGGATCTGATTTATGCGGATCTGGCTTCCGGTCGTCTTGACGCGGCATTCCAGGATGAAGTAGCAGGCAGCGAAGGCTTCCTGAAACAAGCTGCAGGTAAAGATTACGCGTTTGCTGGCCCGTCAGTTAAAGACGATAAATTCTTCGGCGTGGGCACCGGCATGGGGCTGCGTAAGACGGATACTGACCTGAAAGACGCACTGAATAAGGCATTTGACAGCATGCGTAAAGACGGGACTTACGACAAACTGGCGAAAAAATACTTCGACTTTGATGTTTACGGCGGCTGATACGCGTCGTGAGATGTGCCAAAGGGGGCGGTGTGCCGCTCCCTGCGGTTCTGACGCTGGCTGTCTTTTTGTCTGCGCAGGGATCCACTAAAGACAGGAAAAAACCATGCTGTATGGGTATTCCCAGGTAATTATCCAGGGCACGTTAGTGACACTGGAGCTGGCGATTTCGTCAGTCATTCTGGCGCTGGTGATAGGGTTAATCGGCGCGGGCGGGAAACTGTCAAAGAACCGGATCGTGTCTGGTTTTTTTGGTTGCTACACCACGCTTATTCGCGGCGTACCTGATCTGGTATTAATGTTATTGATTTTCTACGGGTTGCAGATTGCGCTTAACAGCGTCACCGAATCACTGGGATTGACGCAAATTGATATCGATCCGATGAGCGCCGGTATTATCACGCTGGGCTTTATCTACGGGGCTTATTTCACTGAGACGTTCCGTGGTGCGTTTATGGCGGTCCCGCGTGGACAAATCGAAGCTGCGACGGCTTTCGGGTTCAGCGGTTCACAGATTTTCCGACGAATTTTATTTCCGGCCATGATGCGCTTTGCACTGCCGGGTATTGCCAACAACTGGCAGGTTATTCTCAAAGCCACCGCGCTGGTGTCCTTGCTGGGTCTGAATGATGTGGTCAAAGCCACGCAACTGGCCGGGAAAGGCACTTATCAGCCGTTCTATTTTGCGATTGTGGCGGGAGTGGTTTATCTGATTTTCACCACGCTGTCGAACGGCGTGCTGGTATGGCTTGATCGCCGTTATTCGCTGGGTGTGAAGAGGGCTGATCTATGATCGAAATTTTACAACAGTACGGTATGTCTTTGCTCTACAGCGATGGCTACCGTTTTACCGGTCTGGCGATCACCCTGTGGTTACTGATCAGCTCCGTGGTGATAGGCGGATTACTGGCGGTACCGATGGCGGTGGGGCGCGTGTCTTCTAACAAATTCCTGCGTTATCCGATCTGGCTGTACACCTATATTTTCCGCGGAACGCCGCTGTATGTTCAGTTGCTGGTGTTTTATTCGGGGATGTACAGCCTGGAAATCGTGCGTGGTACCGACTTCCTCAATGCCTTCTTCCGCAGCGGGCTTAACTGTACGATTCTGGCGCTGACGCTCAACACCTGTGCCTACACCACCGAGATTTTTGCCGGTGCTATCCGCGCAGTACCGCACGGCGAAATCGAAGCGGCCAATGCCTACGGTTTCTCACGCTTTAAACTGTACACCTGCATTATTTTGCCGTCGGCATTACGTACGGCGCTGCCTGCTTACAGTAATGAAGTCATTCTGATGTTGCACTCCACCGCGCTGGCATTTACCGCCACGGTACCGGACGTGCTGAAAATAGCCCGCGACATCAACTCGGCGACGTATCAGCCGTTTTATGCTTTCGGGATTGCAGCAGTGATTTATCTTTGTGTTTCTTTTGTCCTGATCGGGCTGTTCCGCAAGGCGGAAAAACGCTGGCTGGCTCACGTAAAGCCCCAAGCTCATTAATAAGAATTATTTTTGCGGAATAACTTTATGCCAGAAAACAAATTAGCGGTTCTCGATCTCCACAAGCGCTATGGCGACCACGAAGTGCTGAAAGGTGTTTCGTTGTCGGCCAATGCGGGTGATGTGATCAGTATTATCGGTTCATCAGGTTCCGGAAAAAGTACCTTCCTGCGCTGCATTAACTTCCTCGAGAAACCAAGCGAAGGCTCGATCAGCGTTAATAATCAGGATATCCGCATGGTGCGCGACACCGACGGTCAGCTGAAAGTGTTTGATAAGAAGCAACTGCAGCTGCTGCGTACCAAACTGACGATGGTGTTCCAGCATTTCAACCTGTGGAGCCACATGACGGTGCTGGAAAACGTCATGGAAGCGCCGGTGCAGGTGCTGGGGCTGAGCAAAGCCGAAGCGCGTGAACGTGCGGTGAAATACCTCGATAAAGTGGGCATCGACGCCCGTGCACAAGGTAAATATCCGGTGAACTTGTCAGGCGGTCAGCAACAGCGTGTGTCTATTGCCCGCGCGCTGGCGATGGAACCCGAAGTGCTGCTGTTTGATGAGCCGACTTCCGCGCTGGATCCTGAACTGGTCGGCGAGGTGCTGCGTATCATGCAAAAGCTGGCGGAAGAGGGAAAAACCATGGTGGTGGTAACGCATGAGATGGAGTTTGCCCGTCATGTCTCCAGCCATGTCATCTTCCTGCATCAGGGCGTGATTGAAGAACAGGGCGATCCTGCTGAAGTCTTTGGCAATCCGAAAAGCGCCCGTCTGCAACAGTTCCTTTCCGGTGCGCTGAAGTAACATCTGTACGCGCCTTCCCCTCACATGAGGGGAAGGTTTAAAGCAAATCAACCTTTCGCGGCCAGCAGGCACAACTGAACGGTCAGTTCATAGGACTTCACAAACGAATTCACCGGCAGGAACTCAAACTTCGAGTGGAAATTGTGCGCGCCGGTAAAGTAGTTCGGCGTCAGTAATCCTTTGGCCGATAATGCTGCGCCGTCGGTGCCGCCACGCATCGGGATCACTTTCGGCTCCACGCCAATTTCTTTCAGGCCGGCAAAGATCAGGTCGATCGCCCGGCGATCTTCGCCGATGGCGCTGCTGATATTGCTGTAGGTATCGCTGATCTCAACTGAGACTTTTGCGGTCGGATACTGCGCGGCTATCTCTTTCGCCACATCCTGAATTTTCTGCTTACGGGCGGCAAAACTGGCGCTGTCGAAATCGCGAATAGAAGCTTTCAGTTCCGCGCCTTGCTGCGAAGCGCTCATGCCGTTGAACCAGATATAACCTTCCCGGCCTTCAGTGTTTTCAGGGGTTTCAGCGCGGTCAAAATGACTGATGAAATCCTGCGCCATCAGCAGCGGATTCACCAGCACGCCTTTGGCCGACATCGGATGTGCTGTCACGCCGGTGAAGGTAATTTCTGCCGCTGCCGCATTGAAGTTTTCATACACCACTTCGCCGAGTTCGCAGCAGTCGATGGTGTAAGCAAAATCGACATCAAAGCGGGCGAGATCCAACGCCTTGGCACCGCGCAGACCAATTTCTTCGTCAGGCACAAACGCCACCACGATATCGCCGTATTCCTGCTCAGCCGTCAGGTTTTCCAGCAACGTCATCACGACAGTGACCGCCGCTTTATTATCCGCGCCCAGCACGCTGGTACCGTCGCTGAAAATAATATCCTCACCTTTGTAAGGTAAGATTTCCGGGCGTTCCGCAGGGCGCAGCCAGATATCCAGCGCCTTGTTCAGACACACATCCTCACCGGTAAAACGCAATGTCTGCGGATGAATATCCGGGCGCAGGCCGACATCCACGGTATCGATATGCGTGATAAAACCGATACGCGGCCCCCCTTTTTTGGTGCCGGATTTGACTGCCGTCACGGTGGCATATTCATCGATCTGAATATTTTCTAGACCCAGCTGATGCAGTTCTTCAGCCAGCAACCGCGCCATGTCGTGCTGGCCCGGCGTGCTCGGTAAGGTCGTCGCGCTGGCATCACTTTGTGATGTCACGGAGAGATAGCGGTAGAAGCGTTCGGTAAGCTGTGTTGCGATTGTTGTCGACATCTTAACCTCTGAATGTGCGCAAATATTGTTCCCTGTTATAAGATTTTCATATATAACAAAGTATTACTACGTGTTATCCAGATGTTAATCTGTTTTTGCTTTAGGTTCCACGATGAAGAAGATCTAAACACTCTCCGGACAGGGAAAATAGGGAAAAGAATGAAACACAACATCTTAAAAATAAGCACAGGTTTACTGGCGTTAACCATCACCAGCGGCGTTTGTGCTAAAACGCTGGTTTACTGCTCCGAAGGCTCGCCTGAGCAATTCAACCCGCAACTTTATACATCGGGCACTTCCGTGGATGCCAGCGCTGCGCCAATTTATAACCGTCTGGTGGATTTCAAAATCAGTACTACAGAACTGGTGCCGAGTCTGGCGGAAAGCTGGGAGGTCAGCGCAGACGGTAAAACCTATACCTTCCACCTGCGTAAAGGCGTGAAATTCCAGAGCAGCAAGTTGTTCAAACCCACCCGCGACTTCAACGCTGACGACGTGATCTTCTCGTTCATGCGCCAGAAAGACGAGAATAACCCTTATCATAAAATTTCCGGCGGCACTTACCTTAACTTCGACAGCCTGAAAATGGGCGATCTTATCGGCAGCATTGATAAGGTGGATGATTACACGGTGCGCTTTAACCTGACACGTCCCGAAGCGCCGTTCGTGGCCGATCTGGCGTGGTATTTTGCTTCCATCCTCTCGGCGGAATATGCCGATCAGATGCTTAAAGCCGGTACACCGGAAAAATTGGATCAGGATCCGATTGGGACCGGGCCGTTTGAGCTGGTGCAGTACCAGAAAGATACGCGCCTGCTGTACAAAGCGTTCCCGGACTACTGGCAGGGCAAATCCAAAATTGACCGTCTGGTGTATACCATTACGCCTGACGCCTCAATGCGCCTCGCCAAACTCGAGAAAAACGAATGCCAGGTGATGCCGTTCCCGAATCCGGCTGATCTGGATCGTATGCGCGCCAATAAAGACATCAACCTGATGAGCAAGGCTGGCCTGAACACGGGTTTCCTGTCGTTCAATACGCAGAAAGCGCCGCTGGATAATGTGAAAGTGCGTCAGGCGCTGACCATGGCTATTAACAAACCACAGATCATTGAAGCGGTGTTCCACGGTACGGGAACCGTCGCGAAAACGCTGCTGCCGACGGGTGTCTGGAGTTACAACGACAAACTGGTGGATTACGATTACTCACCGGAGAAAGCCAAAGCTCTTCTGGCCGAAGCCGGGATGCCGAACGGTTTTGATATCGATTTATGGGCGATGCCGGTACAGCGTCCGTATAACCCGAATGCCCGGCGTATGGCGGAAATGATCCAGGCGGACTGGGCAAAAATTGGCGTGAAAGCGCATATCGTCAGTTACGAATGGGGTGAATACCAGACCCGTATCCGTAACGGCGAACATATGGCAGCGCTGATGGGCTGGACAACGGCGAACGGTGACCCGGATAACTTCTTTGGTCCGCTGTTTACCTGTAATGCCGCGAAGGGCGGTTCGAACTCAGCGAAATGGTGTTACGCGCCGTTTGACCAGTTGATCACCGAAGCGAAAGAAACCACCGATCATGCGAAACGTGTGGCGCTTTACGAGCAGGCCCAGCAGATGATGCACGATCAGGCACCGGCGGTGATGATCGCCCACTCGACCATTTTCGAACCGGTACGCAAAGAAGTGAGCGGTTATGAAGTGGACCCGTTTGGGAAACATGTGTTTTATCAGGTGGATGTGAAGGAGTAGAACCTGAGGGGGGGAAATTGAATTGTGAAAGTTTCGGTTTCTCAATAACAGTTCTCACACGAGATATTTCGCCGAAACCGAGCAGAGGGGAAAGGCTTTTCCCCTCTGCACTCCCCTCGCTTTTTCACTGCGCGCTGTCGCTGGAACGAAGGACATGTTCTGATCGTTCTGAGTGTGGCGCAAAATGTCATCGCTCCGCGATTCCCTCATTTCAGGCTTCGAGCCATAGGTCTCGAACCGTTCATTCGGTGCCATTTTTGAGCACGCCAATCAACATTTCTAAAAGATAAAACCTCTCTGTTTTTGAATTTAAGAACGTGCGGGCGATTCAGAAATCTTGCTGAACGGAGCGGCCTGAAGACCAAGGCTTCAGGACCGAGAGAAGGCACCGCGCAGCGGCAAGATTTCCAGCCTGTCGCAGTGATAGCTGAAACATAGCCAGCGAGCGAAGCGCTTGTTGAAAAAGCGAGGAGGAATCCAAAGGAGGAAAAGCACTTTCCTCCTTTGGGCGGTTTCGGTGCAGAAAGTTAAGTAATCTCAGTTATTGAGAAACCGAAACATCCCCCCGATCAGTTTTTAAAAAGCGCCAGTACCGCGCCATTGTACCTATGAGACCCCAATCTGGTTGAGCAGGGTGAAGGGCTGCAAGACCCTTCATCCCAGCAAATCCTCCAGCGTTTCCTTTAACTCCTGATGCTTAAACACAAACCCTGCTGCTTCCAGCCGGCGCGGCACTGCCCGCTGACCACCCAGCACTAATACAGCTGATTCGCCCATCAGCAAGCGCACCACAGGCGCGGGTGCCCGCATAAACGCCGGGCGGTGCAATACTTCGCCGAGCAGGGCACTGAATTGCTCGTTGCGCGCCGGATACGGCGACACCATATTGAACGGGCCGGAAAGTGTTTCGTGTTCCAGCAAGAACAGAATCCCGTCAATCATGTCGTTGATGTGGATCCATGGCATGTATTGCTGACCATCACCGAGCGGGCCACCGAGACCGGCGCGGTAGGGCAGAACTATTTTGGCCAGCGCACCGCCTTTTTCAGCCAGTACGATGCCGGTGCGCAGCAAACAAACACGCGTCGCCGCGCTTTGTGCTGACATCGCCAGTGCTTCCCAGCGGGCACACAATTGCCAGGTAAACTGCTTGTTAGGCGGCTCATCTTCAGGCACCAGAGCCTGGCCCTGATCGCCGTAATAGCCGACCGCCGAACCGGAGATAAACACGGCAGGGGGCTTTTCACTGGCGTTAATCAGCGTTGCCAGCTTTTCTGTCAGCTTCCAGCGGCTCTCGCATAACAACGCTTTGTGTTCTTTGGTCCAGCGTTTGTCGGCAATGGGTTCACCGGCAAGGTTAATTACGGCATCGAAACCGTCGAGCGAGGTTTTTCCTTCCAGCGTTTCCCAGACGGAAACCTGCGACCCGAGTATTTTCGCCGCGCGTTCAGGGGCACGGCTCAGGGCGGTGATCTGATGAGATTGCTCAAGAAGCCGTTCGGTCAATTTTCTTCCGATGAGGCCGGTGGCGCCGGTAATCAAGATCTTCATATCGGGATCCTTAACTGTCTGAATACGCGGATGAACTGTCTTTAATCATAGATGAGTCATCGCAATTAACTCGCGATATGGAGCACAGTTAAGGGTTTTTTATTCTGAGATATTCAGAACGCCTCCGGCAGGCTGAAGGGGCTTACTGAACCTGCGCCAGCGCGTAGGCTTTTTGTGTCGCCGGGCGGCTTTTAACCCGTTCGAACCAGTTGCGTACGGCAGGGTATCCAGCCAGATCAATACGCTGGCGTTCATGAGCCGCGACCCACGGATAAGTGGCCATGTCGGCGATACTGTAATTCTCCCCGGCGATATAGGCATTTTTCTCTAACTGGCGGTTCAGCACGCCATACAGACGCTGAGTTTCCTGTAAATAACGCTCAATGGCGTAAGGCACCGGCTGCGGCGCATAATGCGTAAAGTGGTGGTTCTGACCCAGCATCGGGCCAAATCCGGCAACCTGCCAGGTCAGCCATTCCAGTGTCACTGTGCGCTCACGCAACTCTTTGCTGAGAAATTTTCCGGTTTTTTCTGCCAGATATTGCAAAATTGCGCCAGACTCAAAAATACTGACCGGTGTGCCGCCGTCAACGGGCTGACTGTCGACAATGGCCGGGATTTTGTTGTTGGGTGAAATGGCGAGGAATTCAGGTTTGAATTGCTCCCCTGCGCTGATATCAATACGGTGGAGCCGGTATTGCAGGCCACTCTCTTCAAGAAAAAGAGAAACTTTATGGCCATTCGGTGTTGGTGCGTAATAAAGATCGATCATATTGCCTCCTGCGTTGTTTTAATCACTCTCCGCGAATGGCGGGGCGGGATGCGCTAATGTGGAACGGGTAATCACAAGCTTCTTATCCGATTGAGTAGGGTATCATAATGCAGATGTTTAGAAGTCTATGTCGGACTTGTCTGATGGCGAACTTTGCGGGGTAACATAGCTTTTAGGTTGCATCAACGCATCCATAGCTATTGAAGCCACCCAGCAGACCCAGATAGAATCTCCGGACATTATCGACGTGTTGCAAAATCACAGCGCACAGACTTATTGCGCACAGACCAGCGCTTAAAAGAGAAGGTTCCAGCGGATGTCAGAACAAGAGCAAAACATCAGTACGGATGAGTGGGTTGATATCGTCAACGAAGACAACGAGGTCATTGCCCAGGCCAGCCGACAACAAATGCGTGCTCAGGTCCTGCGTCATCGTGCCAGCTATATTGTGGTTCATGATGGAATGGGGAATATTTTGGTTCAGCGTCGGACTGAAACCAAAGATTTCTATCCGGGCTGGCTCGATGCAACGGCCGGTGGTGTGGTGCAAAGCGGTGAAAATATACTTGATTCAGCTCGCCGTGAAGCCGAGGAAGAGCTGGGTATTGCCGGTGTGCCGTTTGCAGAGCACGGTCAGTTCTACTTTGAAGAAGAGAACAAATGTCGCGTATGGGGGGCATTGTTTAGCTGTGTATCCCATGGCCCGTTTGCCCTGCAGGAAGAAGAAATTGATGCCGTCCGCTGGATGACACCGGAAGAAATCACTGCGCGTTGTGATGAATTTACGCCGGACTCCCTGAAAGCACTTTCTCTGTGGATGACGCGAAACAATGAGAAAGAACACGGTAAGCCGCTGACCCGTGAAGCCGTAGCCCCTGTGGCGGATGCGTCTGTCCCGGGTAATAAAGAAAACGATGAAGAAGAATCGTCAGCGAAAGATGATATCTGAATCACATCACGGGCGAACGCATATCGCCCGTTCTCTTTTTAGCAACTCTCCCGCTTGCACAACGACGAAGCGATCGTCACTTCTTCCCATTCCTCGTCATTAATCCTCGCCAGCAATGCCTGGGCAGCGCGCACCCCGATTTCTTTATGCGGAATAGCAATAGTGGTCAGCGGCGGCTGGCATACTTTACTGACATCGGCATTGCCGAAGCCGACCACGGCAAGTTCATCTGGCACTTTGATGCGTCTGCGCTGGCATTCATACAGTGCGCCACAGGCGAGATCGTCGGAAACACACACCAGCGCGTCAATTTCCGGCCAGGCAAGCAGGAACTCCGGCAGTTGCTGAGCGCCGGTGGAAAAGCTGGCAGGCTCGGCGGCGTTTATCACCCGGTGCGGGGAAATATGCGCTTTCAACATGGCCTTACGCCAACCCTGAAGGTGCTGCTGGAAAATCCACTGTTCCTGATTGGCACACAGCATGCCAATATTCTGATATCCCTTCGCCACCACCGTCTGGGTCAACTGAAACATCGCCTCGACATAATCAATGCCGATATTCATGTCGATTGGCGAATTGGTCAGCGCACCGATTTCCAGCACCGGGATGGTCAGGTTATCCAGCCATTGACGTACATTGGCGGAGTGTTCAACGGACAGTAAAATCGCCGCCGCCAGATTGTAGGAAAGCAGCGTTTCCAGCAGTTTTTCTTCCCGCTCAATACGATGTTGAGATTCCGCCAGCATGATCTGATAACCGGCCGGTTGCAGCACTTTCTGTAGCCCGGCAAACATCTCGGCGCAGCCCGCTTCGGAAAGGCTCGGTACAATCATCGCAATGGTATTTGAGGAGGCGGAAGCCAGGGAACTGGCGGCCTGGTTGGGCAGATATCCCAGCTGACTGACCGCTTCTTCGATCTTCTCCCGTAGCTTATCGGAGACCTGTTCGGGTGTGCGCAGCGCACGGGAAACAGTCATGCTGCCCACGCCCGCCAGTTGCGCGACATCAGCCAGCGTCACTCTTCCGGTACTGCGTCTTTTCTTGTTAATGGACATTCACGATCCTGACCTTAACTGCGCATCTTGCGCAAAATGTATACCCACAGGTATAGCGAAAAAAGCGGGCCGCAGCAGGACCGGTAAATCGGGAACCACGGCAGAATTCGGTAAATTATCGGCAATTTCCCGACAAAGTATACCGTTATTTATGCGATCCACGGGACGGCGATACCGCTGTGTGATTATTTTTGATAGCGCTATCACAGATCTCAATGATAGAAGTTTGGTAGCGCTATCTTTGAGATCTGCATCACAGATGTTAACGCTACCGCTGAAGTAGAGTCTGGATCGTTGGTGCGGTCTGGGGGAAATTTGACCGGCCATCTTTAAAAATAAAAACGGAGCATCACTATGCTGAATGATTGGCTGACATCTGAACGAATTCAGATCAGAACGGATATCACGGACTGGCGGCAGGCAGTGGAAGTGAGCGCTGAGCCACTGCTGAAAGAAGGGACAATTACCCCGGATTACCTGACGGCTATTTTTGCTCAACGGGAAAAACTGGGGCCGTATTTTGTTCTGGCGCCGGGCATTGCGATGCCACACGCCAGACCAGAAGAAGGGGCGAACGGGTTGGGACTCTCGTTGCTGACGCTGCCGCACGGCGTGGCGTTTAATTCAGAGGATAACGATCCGGTGTATACCGTGGTGATGTTATCGGCAGCAGATAAGCACAGCCATATTGAACTGATTTCTGAACTGGCAGAATTATTTTCCAGTGAAGAAGATATGCAGAAAATACATCAGGCAAAAACCATCAGAGAAATTCAGGACATTATATCCCGCTATTAATTTGACTTAATATTGTAAAGGGAGTGCGACTTAAATCTAAGGGTATTCTGACCATTCATATGCATTAATATGTGCAGATGGAGTACGGTTCTACATATTTTAATCGTTTAAAAACAGATAAAGGACAAGTGAATAATATGAAAATCATGGCGATTTGTGGTTCCGGTTTAGGCAGCAGCTTTATGGTTGAAATAAACATCAAAAAGGTCCTGAAGAAACTCAATATTCAGGCAGATGTTCAGCACTCCGATTTGTCCTCAGCCATTCCGGGTGAAGCCGACCTGTTCGTGATGGCAAAGGACATCGCTGCCAGTGCCAGCATTCCTGAAAACCAGTTAGTGGTGATTACCAACATCATTGATATTAATGAACTTGAAACAAAACTGATTGCTCACTTTGAAAAACATCCAGTGTCCTGACCGGCACTGAATAACCCTACAAATAAAACAAATAGACAAACGAGGTGGATATGTTTATCCAGGAAACGCTCAAGTTTGTGGTCGATATATTAAAAGTGCCTTCCATACTGGTGGGGCTCATCGCATTAATCGGTCTGGTGGCACAAAAGAAAAACTTTTCTGATGTGGTGAAAGGCACGGTTAAAACAATACTTGGCTTTTTAGTATTGGGCGGTGGTGCAACAGTATTAGTTGGCTCATTAAATCCTTTAGGCGGTATGTTTGAACACGCCTTTAATATCCAGGGTATTATTCCTAATAACGAAGCGATTGTTTCCATCGCGCTGGAGAAATTCGGTGCACCGACAGCGTTAATTATGGCGTTTGGTATGGTGGCAAACCTGATCGTGGCCCGTTTCACCCGTCTTAAATATGTGTTTCTGACCGGTCATCACACGTTTTATATGGCCTGTATGATCAGCGTTATTCTGACGGTGGCCGGTTTTGAAGGCGTTTCACTGGTGTTCACCGGTTCCCTGACGCTGGGCCTTATCATGGCGTTCTTCCCGGCGCTGGCGCAACGTTACATGCGTAAAATTACCGGCAGCGACGACGTGGCATTTGGTCATTTCGGCACCATTGGTTACGTCTTATCGGGCTGGATCGGCAGCAAGGTCGGTAAAGGTTCACGTTCTACGGAAGAAATGAATCTGCCGAAAAATCTCAGTTTCCTGCGTGACAGTTCCATTTCTATCTCGCTCACCATGATTATTATTTACCTGATTATGGCGGTGTTCGCGGGTCAGGTCTTTGTTGAGGCGACCTACAGTGCAGGCCAGAACTACCTGGTGTACGCCATCATCATGGCAATTACCTTTGCGGCAGGCGTGTTCATCATTTTGCAGGGTGTGCGTCTGATCCTGGCGGAAATCGTTCCGGCATTCGTCGGCTTCTCCGAGAAACTGGTGCCTAATGCCCGTCCGGCGCTGGATTGTCCGGTGGTGTATCCGTACGCGCCGAATGCGGTGCTGATCGGTTTCCTGTTCAGCTTCCTTGGCGGTCTGGTGGGACTGTTCCTGTTAGGGCAAATGCATCTGGTGCTGATCCTGCCGGGCGTGGTGCCACACTTCTTCACTGGTGCGACGGCAGGTGTGTTCGGTAATGCGACCGGCGGGCGTCGCGGGGCAATGATCGGTGCGTTTGCCAACGGCGTGCTGATTACCTTCCTGCCGGTTCTGCTGTTGCCAGTACTGGGCGCGCTGGGCTTTGCTAATGCCACCTTCTCTGATGCGGACTTCGGCGTTATCGGCATCCTGCTGGGTAATCTGGCTCGCTTTATGTCGAAGGAAGGCATCATGGCGCTGATTGTCGGTATCTTCGCGGTACTGGTTGCCTGGAACTATCTCGGCAAAAAACCGGCGGCTGAGAAAGAAATCACTGAAAAGTAATTCCCTGCACCACTACGTTTTTTAACTCCATCCGGGAAACACTGTCCTGCCTGTTAGAAATAACAGGCCAGGATAAGTGCTCATTAAAATAAGGACCAATGAAGATGAAAGATGTCCAGGAGGTTCGTGATCTGGCCCGCCATATCCGTATCGAGACGCTAAAAATGCTGACCGGTTTAGGATTCGGGCACTATGGCGGCAGCATGTCCGTGGTGGAAACGCTGGCCGTGTTGTATGGCGATGTGATGCGCATCGACCCGAAAAAACCAGACTGGCAGGAACGTGATTATTTCGTGCTGTCCAAAGGCCATGCTGGACCAGCGTTGTATGCCACGCTGGCACTGAAAGGTTATTTCCCGGTCAGCGAATTACACACCCTCAACCAGAATGGCACAAAGCTGCCGAGCCATCCGGACCGGCTGCGGACCACCGGCGTGGATGCCACCACCGGCTCGCTGGGACAAGGCGTTTCCATTGCGGCGGGCATGGCACTTTCGCATAAGCTGGCTGGTCGCAGCAACCGCGTCTTCTGCATTCTTGGCGACGGTGAGTTGAACGAGGGCCAGTGCTGGGAAGCCTTCCAGTTTATTGCGCACCACAATCTGCATAACCTGACACTGTTCATCGATTACAACAAACAGCAACTCGATGGCACGCTGGATGAAGTGATTAAGCCATTCGATCTGGCCGGAAAATTCAGTGCGTTCGGGTTTGATGTAGAGACCATTAAAGGCGATGACATTGTGGCTATCAGCGAGGCGGTCACGCCGGTTCGTCACGCCGAGCAGCGTCCTCTGGTGGTGATCCTCGACAGCATCAAAGGGCAGGGCGTGAAGTATCTCGAGCAACTGGCGAACTCACATCACCTGCGTTTAACGCCGGATGTGAAACTGGAAATCGAAAACGCTATCGCTGAGCTGGAGGCCACTCATGTTTGAAGTTTCTCTTGAATTGCAAAAAGACGCAGTAGAAATGCGTAAAGTTTACGCCAGCACTGTGCGCGAAAAAATTGTAGAGAATACGCCGATTATCGCGCTGGAAGCCGATCTGATGAGCTCGATGGCGATGGACGGCGTACACAAAAATCATCCTGATCACGTGATTAACTGCGGCATCATGGAAGCGAATGTCATCGGTGTTGCCGCCGGGCTTTCGCTGACCGGTCGCGTGCCGTTTGTGCATACTTTTACCGCCTTTGCCAGCCGCCGCTGTTTCGATCAGCTGTTTATGTCGCTGGATTACCAGAAGAATAACGTCAAGATCATTGCGTCAGATGCGGGCGTCAGCGCCTGTCATAACGGCGGCACGCATATGTCGTTCGAAGATATGGGTATTGTGCGCGGGCTGGCGAGTTCGGTGGTGATGGAAGTCACCGACGCCGTGATGTTCCGCAATATTTTGCTGCAACTGATGGATTTAAAAGGTTTCTACTGGGTGCGTACCATTCGCAAACAGGCTACGCAGGTTTACAAGGAAGGCTCGACGTTTACCATCGGCAAGGCCAATGTGCTGCGTGATGGCACAGACGTGACGCTGATTGCGAACGGGATTATGGTGGCGGAAGCGCTGAGAGCGGCGCAAATGCTGGAACGCGAAGGGGTCAGTGCGGCAGTCATCGACATGTTTACCCTCAAGCCGATTGATAAAGATGTCATCATCAAATACGCCACGAAAACCGGCAAAATTGTGACCTGTGAAAACCACAGTATTCATAACGGACTGGGATCAGCGGTGGCGGAAGTGCTGGTGGAAAACCAGCCGGTGCCGATGCGCCGGGTTGGTGTCAAAGAGCGTTACGGACAGGTGGGCACCCAGGAGTTTTTACAGCAGGAATATGGCCTGACGGCTGAACATATTCTGGAAGCAGCAAAAACACTGCTCTGAATCTTTATCGATCAGCCATGAAGCGATCCACAAAAAAGACCAAAAAAAACGCCGGACTCAAAAAGCCCGGCGTCTTGCGTTCAGAGGGTTTGGCTTATTTGGCCGCAACCGCTGCTTCTGCCTGAGCAGACTGAATCGCAGTCAGTGCAACGGTGTAGACGATATCGTCAACCAGTGCGCCACGCGACAGGTCATTAACCGGTTTACGCATACCCTGCAGCATCGGCCCGATAGAGACCAGATCCGCAGAACGTTGTACCGCTTTGTACGTGGTGTTACCGGTATTCAGGTCAGGGAAGATGAACACGGTCGCTTTACCCGCAACCGGCGAGTTTGGCGCTTTAGATTGTGCAACATCAGCCATGATCGCAGCATCATATTGCAGCGGGCCATCGATGATGAGATCCGGACGTTTTTCCTGGGCCAGACGGGTCGCTTCACGCACTTTCTCAACGTCGCTACCTGCGCCGGAGTTACCGGTTGAGTAGGAGATCATGGCAACGCGGGGTTCGATACCGAAGGCTGCAGCGGAGTCCGCAGACTGGATCGCGATTTCAGACAGCTGTTCAGCAGTAGGATCCGGGTTGATCGCACAGTCGCCATACACCAGAACCTGATCAGGCAGCAGCATGAAGAACACAGAGGAAACCAGTGAGCTGCCCGGCGCAGTTTTGATCAACTGTAACGGCGGGCGGATGGTGTTTGCGGTGGTGTGAACAGCACCGGAAACCAGACCGTCAACGTTACCTTGTTCCAGCATCAGGGTGCCGAGAACCACGTTGTCTTCCAGTTGTTCGCGCGCAACCACTTCGGTCATACCCTTGCTTTTACGCAGTTCAACCAGACGCGCCACGTATTCTTCACGGACAGCCACCGGATCAACGATTTCGATGCCTTTACCCAGCGTCACGCCCTGAGCTGCTGCAACGCGTTTGATCTCGTCAGGGTTACCCAACAGAACACATTCCGCGATACCACGTTCAGCACAAAGCGCTGCCGCTTTCACAGTGCGTGGCTCGTCGCCTTCCGGCAGAACGATACGTTTACCGGCTTTACGGGCCAGTTCGGTCAGCTGATAGCGGAATGCCGGAGGTGACAGACGGCGTGAACGTTCAGAGTGTGCGCTCAGGGAGTTGATCCAGTCAGCATTGATGTGAGAAGCCACGTACTGTTGCAGTTTCTCTACGCGCTGATGGTCATCTGCAGGCACTTCCAGATTGAAGCTTTGCAGGCTCAGGGAAGTCTGCCAGGTGTTGGTTTCTACCATGAAGACTGGCAGGCCTGTCTGGAATGCACGTTCGCACAGGCTGTTGATGCGGGCGTCGATTTCGTAGCCACCGGTCAGCAGGATAGCGCCGATTTCCACGCCATTCATGGCTGCCAGACAGGCTGAAACCAGCACGTCAGGACGGTCAGCGGAGGTCACCAGCAGGGAGCCAGGACGGAAATGCTCCAGCATATGCGGAATGCTGCGTGCGCAGAAAGTGACGGATTTCACGCGGCGGGTTTTGACGTCGCCTTCGTTGATGATACGTGCGTTCAGGTGCTTAGCCATGTCGATTGCGCGGGTGGCAATCAGCTCGAAGCTCCACGGAATGCAGCCCAGAACCGGCAGCGGGCTGTTAGCGAACAGCTGAGTCGGGTCGATATTTGCCACGCTGGCTTTGGTGGAATCATCAAAGATTTCAGACAGGTCAGGACGTGTACGCCCCTGCTCGTCAACCGGTGCATTCAGTTTGTTAATGATTACGCCGGTGATATTTTTGTTTTTGCTGCCACCGAAGCTGGAACGGGCCAGTTCGATACGTTCTTTGAGCTGCGCAGGAGAATCATTACCCAGCGCCAGAACGAAGACGATTTCTGCGTTCAGGGTTTTGGCAATTTCGTAGTTCAGCGCATTGGCGAACTGGTGTTTGCGGGTAGGCACTAAACCTTCAACCAGCACCACTTCGGCATCTTTGGTGTTTTCGTGATAACGCGCGATGATTTCTTCCATCAGCACGTCTTGCTGGTTTGAGCTCAGCAAGGTTTCAACGTGGCTCATTTTCAGCGGTTCGGCTGCAGTCACGGTGGAGTTAGCGCGAATAATGGTCGTGGTTTGGTCAGGAGCATCTCCGCCAGTACGCGGCTGGGCGATAGGTTTGAAGATACTCAGGCTGACGCCTTTTTGTTCCATGGCACGGATCACACCCAGGCTGACACTGGTCAGACCGACACTGGTGCCTGTAGGGATCAACATAATTGTACGGGACACGGCTAAACCTCTTTAACGGTTGCCAGGCAGGGACATTCGCAGGTTTGTGCAGAGGGGATAATGATCAGCATAAGCGCGATGATTATCCTGCGCGGTGCGTCCAAACGGGCGGCGTTTGCCTATAAGTGAAAAATTGCCCGCATTACGCGGGCAGTCTTGAATCGAATTATGCAGTCAGACGCGCGGCGTCTTGTGCAATCACCAGCTCTTCGTTGGTTGGGATAACCAGAGCGGCGCGAGTGCCTTCTTTGTTGATCGCCCCGGATTTACCGAAACGGGCAGCCAGGTTACGTTCGTGATCCACTTCAAAGCCCAGCAGGCCTAATTTAGCCAGAGACAATTCGCGAACCATTGCGGCGTTTTCGCCGATACCGCCTGTGAATACGACGGCGTCCAGGCGGCCTTCCATCAGTGAAGTGTACGCACCGATGTATTTCGCCAGGCGGTGGCAGAAGACGTCCATGGCACGTCTGGCATCAGCTTTAGTGGTGTAGTTGTCTTCAACATAACGGCAGTCGCTGGTGACTTCAGTCAGGCCCAGCAGACCCGATTCTTTAGTCAGCATTTTGTTGATTTGATCAACGCTCATGCCCAGAGAATCGTGCAGGTGGAAGATAATTGCCGGGTCGATGTCACCGCTGCGGGTACCCATCACCAGACCTTCCAGCGGGGTCAGCCCCATGGAAGTATCCACACATTTACCGTTACGGATGGCACTGACAGAACCGCCGTTACCCAGGTGGCAAGTGATCAGATTCACTTCTTCCACGGGTTTGTTCAGCATTTTTGCGGCTTCCTGAGTCACGTAGAAGTGACTGGTGCCGTGTGCGCCATAACGACGGACATGGTGATCTTTATACAGGCTGTACGGCAGGGCGTAGAGGTATGATTCTTCTGGCATTGTCTGATGGAAAGCGGTGTCGAAAACGGCAACGTTTTTATCAGCCAGTTTAGGGAAAGATTTCAGTGCTTCATCAATACCGATCAGGTGAGCCGGGTTATGCAGCGGCGCAAACGGGATAGACTCTTTGATACCCTCGATGACAGCGTCGTTGATCAGCATTGATTTGGTCAGCTTCTCGCCGCCATGAACGATGCGGTGGCCGATTGCAACCAGTTCTGCGGACAGCTCAGGTTTTTTGCTCAGAATGTTATTAACGATGAATTTCAACGCTTCACTGTGTGCGGCGCCCGCACCTAAAGCGGCTTCTTCTTTGCCACCGTCCATTTTCCATTTAATGCGCGCTTCTGGCAGATGGAAACATTCGGCTAAACCTGAAATGTGTTCTTCGCCATTTGCAGCATCAATGATGGCAAACTTTAGGGAAGAACTACCACAGTTAAGAACCAGTACAAGCTTACTCGACATGGAAGTACCTATTTATTGTTGGTGCTGTTTAAAAAAAACAATACACGTGGTTAATAAATCGTCAGTCTGACATCAAGCGTAGCGCATAATGGCGGCGACAATTATGATTAACATCATGCCAGAGAGCCAAAACAGGCATGACGATGAAAAAGCTGAAGAATTGCCGGGCTTTGGTTTTTTTAAGCGTCCGGATGACAGAAATAAAGCGGTTTACTGCGCCGCATATTTCGGTTTACGTATCTTCAGGGTGTTACTAATCAGCAAAAACACTAACAAAAAATACAATAATTAATTACAAATCCTCTCAGACCGAGGCACTATGGTTATTATGGGGGCGAAAGATTGCAATTCACCGCGTTTGCCCCAAGTTTATATTGATCTCGTTGCCTGAGAGGGTTGCGAGGCTGCGATAGAATACCGACAGGTGCCAGCAAAAACAAAATATATTTTATCGTGATAAACTCCAGTTTGTGTTTTACAACTATTTTTTAAATTTTACACGTGAAGTTGAGGTGCAAAGATGACGAGTAAGCCAACAGGCTCGGTAGGCTGGTTCCAGGTATTCCAGCGCGGGCAGCACTATATGAAGACATGGCCGTCAGATAAGCGCCTGGCTCCGATGTTTCCGGAGAACCGGATTTCTACTGCTACACGCTTCGCGGTACGCATCATGCCACCGGTTGCGGTCTTTACCCTGACGTGGCAAATCGCGCTCGGCGGACAACTCGGGCTGGCCGTCGCCACGGCAATTTTTGCCTGTAGCTTGCCGATGCAGGGACTGTGGTGGCTGGGTCGCCGTTCTCTGACGCCACTGCCGCCGGGATTACTCGGCTGGTTCCACGATGTACGCAATAAACTCACTGAATCCGGACTGGCGCTGGCGCCAGTTGAAGGCACGCCGACGTATCAGTCACTGGCTGACGTCCTTAAGCGCGCGTTCAAACAACTGGACAAAACCTTTTTAGACGATCTGTAAGCCTGATTTCCCCGCTTACTGCGTCTGTCATCATCTATAGTCTTTCATAAGTCGCATTTCACCGGGGGAAAGTCTCCCCTGGTGATTATTTCAGATGAGATCCCGACCCAAATCAAAGAATGGTGTGCTTGCGATTTCGCAGAACTTTGCGCTATGCCATGCTTTGCTCATTATGCAGACATGAGGATTTTCACGATGGAAATGACGAACGCTCAACGCCTGATTTTGTCCAATCAATACAAGATGATGACCATGCTGGATCCCGATAACGCAGAACGCTATCGCCGGTTACAAACAGTGATCGAACGGGGTTTTGGTTTGCAAATGCGCGAGCTGGACAGAGATTTCGGCGAATTGCCGGAAGAAACCTGTCGCACAGTCATTAACATTATGGAAATGCATCATGCGATGCAGGTGTCGTGGACCAATTTGAAAGACACGCAAGACTTGGATCGCCGCCGAATTGATTTTCTGGGTTTTGATGCCGCAACGGAATCCCGTTATTTAAGCTATGTCCGCTTTATGGTGAACACCGAAGGACGTTACACTGATTTTGATGCAGGCACTCATGGGTTTAACTCGCAGACCAAAATGTGGGATAAATACCAGCGTATGTTGGCGGTCTGGCAGTCGTGCCCGCGTCAGTATCACCTGAGCGCGGTAGAGATCGCGCAAATTATCAATGCCTGATGTAAACACTTAAAGGAGTCGCCTGTGCTTTGTAAGGGTTTTTTGTTCGACCTTGATGGAACGTTAGTTGATTCATTACCTGCCGTTGAGCGTGCCTGGGTGAGCTGGGCGCTTAGCTGGGGTGTCAGCCCGCAGGATGTACTGGCGTTTATTCACGGTAAGCAGGCGATCACTTCTTTGCGTCATTTTATGGCGGGTGAAAGCGAAGAAACGATTCAAAAAGAGTTTCTCAAGCTGGAACAAATTGAAGCCACGGACACCGAGGGTGTCGCCGCTCTCCCGGGCGCACATTTGTTGTTGAGCGAACTCAATCGCCAGAATATTCCCTGGGCGATTGTGACTTCCGGATCAATGCCTGTTGCCAGTGCGCGCCATAAAGCGGCGCATTTGCCTGAACCCGAAGTGTTTATCACCGCTGAACAGGTCAAACACGGCAAGCCACAACCCGATGCCTACTTGCTGGGGGCAGAACGTTTAGGTCTGGCCCCGGAAGATTGTGTGGTGGTTGAAGATGCTGCAGCCGGCGTGATGGCCGGGCTGGCGGCGGGCTGCAAAGTCATTGCCGTCAATGCGCCAGACGATACACCCGGGATTGAAAATGTCGATTTCGATCTGACTACGCTCGAAATTCTGCTGGTCAGCAGTTCCGACGAAGGTGTGAAAGTCAGCCTGCGTTAAGGACAGAAAAAATACAATTTCCCTGTATAAATTGATATAAACCTCGCCTGTGCGGGGTTTTTTTATGCCATTCTCATACCCAGTCATACATCAAACTGTCTCAGCGTTGGCTGCGTTACCCGGCCCATCCATGGGCCTCGCCCCTGAACGAGTCGCTGCAAGCAGCATACCAGTCTGCTCCCGGCAGATTAGTCCCGAACCCCGGTCACTTACTCATGTAAGCCCCGGAGATTCACGCAGTTGCCGCCTTGATACAATTTGAATTATTTAGGGTATATAGCTATTTATCCTCCTCTCTCAACGCAAATGGAGTGTGTTTTGACCGGTGAATTGCTTTGGGTAGTCACGTTACTGGTTATTGCTATGGTGCTGTTCGCGCGCAATACGCTGCGAATGGATATTGTGGCATTGCTGGTGATTATTTCTTTCGTCCTGAGCGGCACGCTGACCATCAATGAAGCGCTGGCCGGATTCAGTGACCCGAACGTCATTTTGATCGCGGCGCTATTTGTCGTCGGGCACGGGCTGGTCAGAACCGGTGTGGCGTATCAGGTCGGTGACTGGCTGATGAAGGTGGCGGGCAACAGTGAAACGCGGATGCTGGTTTTGCTGATGCTCACGGTTGCCGGTCTCGGTGCTTTTATGAGTTCCACCGGCGTAGTCGCGATCTTCATTCCTGTCGTGATCAGCGTTTCGGCGCGAATGAAAACCTCTCCCGCACGACTGATGATGCCACTGAGTTTCGCCGGGCTTATTAGTGGCATGATGACGCTGGTCGCCACACCGCCGAACATGGTGGTCAACAGCGAACTGTTGCGTGAAGGATTCGACGGTTTTGGTTTCTTCGGCGTCACCCCTGTCGGGCTCGTGGTGCTGATAATGGGTATCGGATACATGTTGATCGCCCGTCGCTGGCTGTCATCAGAAGATGCGTCACGAGGCCAGCAGCGCTGGAAGCGGCGAACGTTCCGGGATTTGATCCGCGATTATCACCTGACCGGCCGGGCGCGTCGCGTCACTATCCGTCCGGGTTCGCCTCTGGTCGGGCGTACACTTGATGATGTGCATCTGCGTTCCCGCTACGGCGCGAACGTGGTGGGCATTGAACGCTGGCGTAAATTTCGCCGCGTGATGGTCAGCGCAACGGGGAATACCGAACTGTTTGCGCGCGATGTGTTACTGCTTGATATGTCAGATCCAGACATCTCCATCAGGCAATTTTGCACTGACGAAATGCTCGAGCCTATGGTGCTACGCGGCGAGTATTTCTCTGAGCAATCGCGGGATGTCGGGATGGCCGAAGTCTCGCTGATCCCGGATTCGGAGCTCCTGGGTAAAACGTTGCGTGCCGTCGCCTTCCGTTCGACCTACGGGCTGAATGTCGTCGGGATCCGCCGTCAGGGTGAAGCACTGGACGGAAAACTGGTGGATGAAGAATTACAGCTCGGCGATATGCTACTGGTCATTGGCGACTGGAAGCTGATCCGCCAGCTTCAGCAACAAATGCATGATTTCATTGTGCTTAATCTTCCTGCCGAAGTGGACGAGGTCGCGCCAGCCCTGAGTCAGGCACCGCATGCATTGTTTTGTCTGGCGCTGATGGTTGCGCTGATGCTGACCGATGATGTGCCTAATGCTATCGCCGCCATTATCGCCTGCATGCTGATGGGTAAATTCCGCTGTATCACGATGGAAGGGGCCTACAAAGCCATTCACTGGCCCAGTTTGCTGCTGATAGTCGGGATGATGCCTTTTGCGCTGGCGCTGCAAAAAACCGGCGGTGTGGCGCTGATTGTGAAGGGGTTAATGGAGGTAAGCGGCGGCTATGGGCCATATATGATGCTGCTGAGTTTATTCATTCTCTGTGCAGGTATCGGGCTGTTTATTTCCAATACGGCGACTGCGGTTTTGATGGCACCGATTGCTATCGCAGCAGCACACCAGATGGGGGTATCGCCATACCCGTTCACCATGATTATCGCTATTGCGGCTTCTGCCGCCTTTATGACACCGGTGTCTTCACCGGTAAACACGCTGGTTATGGTGCCGGGTAACTATAAATTTGGCGATTTCCTGCGCATCGGTGTGCCGTTCACTCTGCTGGTGATGCTGGTCAGCGTTTTTCTGGTGCCGGTGCTGTTCCCGTTTTGACCTTAAGATCAGAGCGGGGAATCCAGGCTGATTTCATCCAATGACAGACTGAAGCTCGGAATGAACACTTCCATAAAGTAGTCCATTTCCGGGCTTTTTCTGTCTGCCAGCGTTTTCTCCAGACGGGCTTTCGCCAGTGTGAATTCGTTATTGCCTGCCGACAATTCCTCCAGACATTTCAGGTAAGCACACAGCGCATCAGCCTGTTTGACGGTCAGTTTTTCTTCTTCAGTGTAATAATGCTCGTCAATCAGCGGTCGGAAATCTTCCTGTAATTCCTTTGGCAGCATTTCAATCAGTTTCTGCTGAGCAATTTTCTCAATCTTTTTGTACTCATGCGCGATTTGCGGATTGTAATACTTGATTGGCGTTGGCATATCACCGGTAATCACTTCGCTGGCATCGTGATACATGGCGAGCAGGGCAACGCGTTCTGCGCTCAGATTGCCGTTAAATTTGCGGTTCTTGATCACGGCTAAAGCATGGGCGACAAAAGCGACTTGCAGACTGTGTTCCGACACGTTTTCGGTGCGGACATTGCGCATCAGCGGCCAGCGGCTGATCAGTTTGAGGCGGGAAAGATGGGCGAAAAAATGGCTCTGGTTCATAGCACTCTCAATAACTACGGTGAATGAGTGACTATTGTGAGCAGTGCGAAACAGTTATGCAAATGCGGAAACTGGCGGGAGAAAGAAAAGGGCGCCATTATCAGCGCCCTTACTGCATTACTGGCGATAGGTTTCGAGGAAACGTCCCAGTTTGTTAACGGCCATTTCCAACTCATCAACGCGTGGCAGCGTCACGATACGCACATGGTCCGGATACGGCCAGTTGAATGCAGAACCCTGAACCAGCAAGACTTTTTGCTGTAACAGCAAATCGAGCACCATTTTCTGATCGTCATGGATGTTAAAACGTTTGGCGTCAATGCGCGGGAACATATACAGCGCCCCTTTAGGTTTCACGCAGGAAACACCCGGGATTTCATTGATCAGTTCCCATGCACGATCACGCTGTTCGACCAGACGTCCGCCCGGCTGAATAAACTCGCTGATACTTTGATAGCCGCCCAGCGCGGTCTGAATGGCATGTTGCATCGGCACGTTGGCACAAAGGCGCATCGAGGCCAGCATTTCCAGACCTTCGATATAACCTTTCGCATGTTTCTTCGGTCCGTTCAGAACCATCCAGCCTTGACGGAAACCCGCCACGCGATAGGTTTTTGACAGACCGTTAAAAGTGACGGTCAGTAAATCCGGTGCCAGTGAAGCGATGGAAATGTGCTGGGCTTCGTCATACAGGATTTTGTCGTAAATTTCGTCGGCAAAAATAATCAGATTATGTTCCCGGGCGATGTCCACAATCTGCATCAGCAATTCTTTGCTGTATACCGCACCGGTCGGGTTGTTCGGGTTGATGATCACAATGCCGCGGGTGCGTGGTGTGATTTTGTCACGAATATCGGCAATGTCCGGGAACCAGTCAGCCCCTTCATCACACAGGTAATGCACCGCATTACCGCCTGATAACGAAACCGCCGCTGTCCACAAGGGGTAATCAGGTGCCGGGACTAACATTTCATCGCCGGTGTTAAGTAATGCCTGCATTGACTGAACAATCAGTTCGGAAACACCGTTGCCGATATAAATATCTTCGACCGTGATGTCGCGCATGTCGCGTGCCTGATAGTGCTGCATGATCGCTTTACGTGCAGAAAACAGACCTTTCGAATCACAATAACCCTGTGCGGTAGGAAGGTTGCGGATAACGTCGACCAGGATTTCATCAGGTGCATCAAAACCGAATGGCGCAGGGTTGCCGATGTTCAGCTTGAGGACTTTATTACCTTCTTCTTCAAGACGTTTTGCTTCTTTGAGCACCGGGCCGCGAATGTCATAACAGACGTTGTCCAGTTTGCGGGATTTTTCAATCGGGGACATGTAAATGAGAGCCTTTTGCAATAAAGCCTGTTCTTCCCTGGTGCGGAGCGACCGTAGAACAGTGCGAAGGGCTCAATTTACTCTCCCGCAGAGGGCATGAAAAGGGCTGTGCACCGTTTTGGTGAAAAACAGCAGTAAAGCGGGCTATGGTGGGTTATTACCTCAAAGTATGAGAAGCTTAATGGTTTATTATGCTGTGTTATTGTTATTTTGTGATTTTATATTTTGCAAATGAGTGCTTTGTGAACAATAAATTCACTGTTTTTGCTGCGTTACCTCTATTCCCGGCGATGTCAGTTTGTTGTCTTTAATGGGGTGAACATCATGAAATCTTACCAAAGCTCGACAAATTCTGAAAAAAGTTCAGGAGGCTTTGTTTTACCGCTGAAAAATTTTAACAGGAATTAGTTATATTTATCTAATGATTAATAGCGAATGCTGGATGAATGATCATGTTCTAAGTAAAGTCTTAAACGTATTTTCCAGGATTAGATAAATGCTTTCAAAGGATATATTGCAACAGGCGGGCGTAAACAAAATTTGATGAAACAAGAAAAATCTTAATGTTACTTAAACAAAACACCTTGGGCATAAAATGGTTATTAGGGTGACTCAATGAATTTATTGAATTATATTTTTAATAATCACCTTTATTAGTTAATTTAGCTTATGTTTTTCTGACGATGATATTGCCGAAACTTAGCTTTATGGTTGCGGCAAGCGGTACTGTAAGGGATATGGAATGGTTTGCGGGGAAAGGCTATATTAAATAAGAGGTTCTAATCATTCAGCCTTTGTGAGGAATTATTGCGCACAGGTTTAATGACTGAACGCTCACAATGATGAAAACTTTCATGCACAAATATTTCTCAATTTAGGTTATCAAATGAGTGAGTATCCGACATATCTGGTATTCTGCTTTTTGCGGGTACTTTGACGCACCATCAGGGTAGCTTGTTATTAGATTCTATAAAGTGAAGAAAAACTATGACAATTGCAAATCGTCCAATCCTCAATCTCGATCTTGATCTGTTGAGGACATTTGTAGCTGTTGCTGATCTTAATACGTTCGCTGCGGCTGCTGCTGCGGTGTGTCGTACTCAGTCGGCGGTAAGCCAACAAATGCAACGTCTAGAACAACTCGTTGGAAAAGAACTGTTTGCCAGACATGGACGCAATAAATTATTAACTGAACACGGTATTCAGTTATTGGGATACGCACGCAAAATCCTTCGTTTTAATGATGAAGCCTGTACCTCTTTGATGTACAGCAATGTTCAAGGTGGGATAACAATTGGTGCATCAGATGATACTGCTGACACCATTTTACCTTTCCTGCTCAGCCGCGTGACATCCGTATATCCAAAGTTGTCTATTGATGTCCGCGTCAAGCGCAGTCCTTTCATGTTGTCGATGCTCGAAAGTGAAGAAGTGGATTTGGCCATCACTACGATGACAAACACTGATCACCCGCACATCGTATTGCGCACGTCGCCAACACTCTGGTATTGCTCGGCTGATTTTGCATATCCCTCCGGCGACAGTGTTCCGCTGGTGGTGCTCGATGAGCCAAGCCCTTACCGGATGATGGCGATAGAGCACCTCAGTCAGGCAGGTATTCCGTGGCGTATTGCTTATGTCGCGTCGACATTATCGGCAATTCGTGCGGCAGTGCGTGCGGGGCTGGGTGTGACGGCACGTCCCATCGAAATGATGAGTCCGGAGCTGCGTGTTCTGGGTGAACAGGACGGTTTACCACGTTTGCCGGATACGCAGTATGTGTTGTACAAAAATGCCCGTTGTGAAAATGAACTTGCAATGGCGATCTTCAATGCAGTTGAGCAAGGGAATGATCCCTATTCTCTCAGTGCCTATGGTCCTCGTCCGGTAGTGGATGACGATCATGAGTTACTGGCAGACTCTGAAAGTTAAGGTAATCCCCCGGCTTTACCTTCCGCCTCTGTCTAACGAGGCGGGGGTTAAGGCTTCTACCTATTAAGGGGCGGGAAAGTCGTTCTTTTAGTGATTTTGTTTAATATCCTTTCTAAAGCCTCTGTTTTTGTTCATTATCCTTTCTTCTTCCCAGTAATGACTGCCATCCTTATCACCAAGGACTACAGTAAATGGCGTAAAATGCTGACTTTTTTCAGGTTAAAAAAAAGCATCAAATTTTTCCGCAAATCGCTTGTCGTTTTTTGAAAATCAATAAAACTTGTTAAATGTGTGCCTTTTTTTCTATCAAAATTGACAGAACTCTGACATGGATCAAAAAAATAACCCCATTAAGAGAGTGGAAGCGCTGTCTATTCCTGCGACAATAGTAAAGTTGGAAAGATGTCATAACTCCCGTCACAGGCCCATGCTTTATCACAGAATTTAACTGACACGATTTAGCTTAAGTCCTGGCGCATGATATGTTAATTAAATGCTAAGCATGTAAACTAATGTGGAGATACTTTTGTCAAAGTTGACAAAAGGTTATAGAAAAGGGTAAAAAGCCCACAACAAATCACTGGCTTAATCCCTTGTTGAGCCGTGAACTGTGTGGTTTTTAATCCTTCCCTTGAATCGATGTGGTGCGCAAACTGCCGACCTTACAGAGCAGATGCCAAAGTGCCACTTTTGATGAGTAAGCAATGAGTATGTCAACAGCCACTGAAGTCATCGCTCAACACTGGGCGTTCGCCGTTTTTCTTGTCGTTGCAGTAGGCCTCTGCTGCCTGATGTTACTGGGCGCCGCGTTCCTTGGCGGGAGAGCCAGAGCACGCTACAAAAACACGCCTTTTGAGTCAGGTATCGCCTCTGTCGGCACTGCCCGGCTACGTCTTTCCGCCAAGTTCTATCTGGTCGCCATGTTCTTCGTCATCTTCGACGTTGAAGCCCTGTATCTCTATGCATGGTCAACGTCTATTCGCGAAAGCGGCTGGACCGGATTCGTGGAAGCTACCATTTTCATTTTGGTACTGCTGGCAGGTTTGTTCTATCTGGTGCGAATTGGCGCACTCGACTGGACACCAACACGTTCGAAAGGACCTGTTAAACCAAGCCCGGCGATTAATACCAACAGTCACCCTCAGTAAGCAGTCAAAGCGAGGCATTAAGATGGACTATACGCTCACCCGCATAGACCCGGACGGTGAGAACGACCGTTACCCCCTGCAGTCTCAGGAGGTCGTCGGCGATCCTCTTCAGGAACAGGTTAAACGCAGCGTCTTCATGGGAAATCTCCAGGAGTCGCTTCACGGAATGGTGAACTGGGGTCGTAAAAACTCCCTTTGGCCCTACAACTTCGGCCTTTCCTGCTGTTATGTCGAAATGGTGACGTCATTCACTGCGGTGCATGACGTTGCGCGTTTTGGTGCAGAAGTTCTGCGTGCTTCACCACGCCAGGCTGACTTTATGGTGGTGGCGGGAACCTGCTTCACCAAAATGGCTCCGGTTATCCAGCGTTTATACGATCAGATGCTGGAACCGAAATGGGTGATTTCGATGGGCGCCTGTGCGAACTCCGGCGGCATGTACGATATTTATTCTGTGGTGCAGGGCGTGGATAAATTCCTGCCTGTCGACGTGTACATCCCGGGATGTCCGCCGCGTCCGGAAGCCTATATGCAGGCTCTGCTGCTGTTGCAGGAGTCCATTGGCAAAGAACGTCGCCCATTGTCATGGGTTGTTGGCGACCAGGGTGTTTACCGCGCGAATATGCAGTCTGAAAAAGAGCGTAAACGTGCTGAGCGTATTGCCGTGACAAATCTGCGTTCGCCGGACGAGATTTAACACTGCGGTCTGAGAGTCAACCCTGAGGGGCGGTGTGTATGAATATCCCCCTTACGGCATAAATGACCATTTAGTGTGGTGAAAAAAATATGACAGATTTGACGACGCAAGATTCCGCCCTGCCAGCATGGCATACCCGTGATCATCTCGATGATCCGGTTATTGGCGAATTGCGTAACCGTTTTGGGCCAGAGGCCTTTACTGTTCAGGCAACCCGCACCGGAATTCCCGTGGTGTGGTTCAAGCGTGAACAGTTACTGGAAGCGATTACCTTTTTACGAAAACAGCCAAAACCTTATGTCATGCTTTTCGATTTGCATGGCTTTGATGAGCGTTTACGTACACACCGCGACGGTTTACCGGCCGCGGATTTTTCCGTTTTCTACCACCTGATCTCCGTCGAGCGTAACCGCGACATCATGATCAAAGTGGCATTGGCAGAAAACGATCTTCATGTTCCGACGATCACCAAAGTGTTCCCGAATGCTAACTGGTACGAGCGCGAAACATGGGAAATGTTCGGTATTACCTTCGACGGTCACCCGCACCTGACGCGCATTATGATGCCGCAGACCTGGGAAGGGCATCCGCTGCGTAAAGACTATCCGGCGCGCGCCACCGAGTTCGATCCTTACGAGCTGACTAAGCAGAAAGAAGAACTCGAGATGGAGTCGCTGACCTTCAAGCCTGAAGACTGGGGCATGAAGCGTGGCACCGAAAATGAGGACTTTATGTTCCTCAACCTCGGTCCTAACCATCCGTCTGCGCACGGTGCATTCCGTATCATTTTGCAGCTTGATGGCGAAGAGATTGTCGACTGCGTGCCTGACGTCGGTTACCACCACCGTGGTGCTGAGAAAATGGGCGAGCGCCAGTCCTGGCACAGCTACATTCCTTACACCGACCGTATCGAATACCTCGGCGGTTGTGTAAACGAAATGCCGTACGTGCTGGCTGTTGAAAAACTCGCCGGTATCGTAACGCCGGATCGCGTTAACACCATTCGCGTCATGCTGTCCGAATTGTTCCGTATCAACAGCCATCTGCTGTACATCTCTACGTTTATTCAGGACGTGGGCGCGATGACTCCGGTGTTCTTCGCCTTTACCGATCGTCAGAAAATCTACGATCTGGTGGAAGCGATTACCGGTTTCCGTATGCACCCGGCCTGGTTCCGTATTGGTGGCGTAGCGCATGATCTGCCGAAAGGCTGGGATCGTCTGCTGCGTGAGTTCCTTGACTGGATGCCAGCTCGTCTGGACTCCTATGTCAAAGCGGCGCTGAAAAACACCATTCTGATTGGCCGTTCCAAAGGCGTGGCTGCTTACAACGCAGACGACGCTCTGGCCTGGGGCACCACCGGTGCTGGCCTGCGTGCCACGGGGATCCCGTTCGATGTGCGTAAATGGCGTCCATACTCTGGCTACGAAAACTTTGACTTTGAAGTGCCGACCGGTGATGGCGTCAGTGACTGTTATTCCCGCGTCATGCTCAAAGTAGAAGAACTGCGTCAGAGCCTGCGTATTCTGGAACAGTGTTACAAAAATATGCCGGAAGGCCCGTTCAAGGCGGATCACCCACTGACCACGCCGCCACCGAAAGAGCGCACACTGCAACACATCGAGACCCTGATCACGCACTTCCTGCAAGTGTCGTGGGGGCCGGTCATGCCTGCGCAAGAATCTTTCCAGATGGTTGAAGCAACGAAAGGGATCAACAGCTACTACCTGACCAGTGACGGCAGCACCATGAGCTACCGTACCCGTGTCCGTACACCAAGCTTCCCGCATTTGCAGCAGATCCCGTCCGTAATCCGTGGCAGCCTGGTATCCGACCTGATCGTGTATCTGGGCAGTATCGACTTTGTAATGTCAGATGTGGACCGCTAACGATGACAGATATCAATAAAGACTCTGAAGTTCAGTACATCAATATCAGCGAGCCTGTTGTACCGCCGGTGTTTGTGCTGAGTGACGCTGAACGTGAAGCGATTGAGCACGAAAAACATCACTATGAAGATGCCCGTGCGGCCTCTATCGAAGCGTTGAAAATCGTGCAGAAAGCGCGTGGTTGGGTGCCGGACGGTGCTATCTACGCGATCTCCGATGTTCTGGGCATTCCTGCCAGCGACGTCGAAGGTGTGGCGACATTCTACAGCCAGATCTTCCGTCAGCCGGTCGGCCGCCATGTGATCCGTTACTGTGACAGCGTGGTGTGCCACATCACCGGTTATCAGGGGATCCAGGCCGCGCTGGAACAACAGTTGCACATCAAGCCGGGTGAGACGACCGAAGACGGGCGCTTCACCCTGCTGCCGACCTGCTGCCTCGGTAACTGTGACAAAGGCCCGTCAATGATGATTGATGAGGACACGCACAGCCATCTGACGCCGGAAGCGATCGGCTCGCTACTGGAGCGCTACGCATGACATATACCCCAAGACACATTGAACGCACACCGGAGATGCATCCGCTGACCTGGCGTATGCGTGACGACAAACAACCTGTCTGGATCGATGAATACCGTAGCAAAAACGGTTACGTCGGTGCGGAAAAAGCCCTTAAAGGCATGGCCCAGGAAGAAATCGTCAATCTGGTAAAAGACGCTGGCCTGAAAGGGCGCGGTGGCGCAGGTTTCTCCACGGGTCTGAAGTGGAGCCTGATGCCGAAAGACGAAAGCATGAATATCCGCTATCTGCTGTGTAACGCCGATGAGATGGAACCAGGTACGTATAAAGACCGATTGCTGATGGAACAAATGCCGCACCTGCTGGTGGAAGGCATGCTGATCTCCGCATTCGCGCTGAAATCTTACCGTGGTTACATTTTCCTGCGTGGCGAATATATCGAAGCTGCGGTGAACCTGCGCCGTGCGATTGCTGAAGCGACTGAAGCAGGTCTGTTGGGTAAAAATATCCTCGGCACCGGGTTTGATTTCGAACTGATTGTTCACACCGGGGCAGGGCGTTACATCTGTGGTGAAGAAACCGCGCTGATCAACTCCCTTGAAGGCCGTCGTGCTAACCCGCGTTCCAAGCCACCGTTCCCGGCATCTGCCGGTGCATGGGGTAAACCGACGTGTGTCAACAACGTCGAAACCCTGTGCAACGTGCCAGCGATTCTTGAGCATGGTGTGGACTGGTACAAAGGTATTTCTGCGGGCAAAAGCGAAGATGCCGGCACCAAACTGATGGGTTTCTCCGGCCGGGTAAAAAATCCGGGCGTCTGGGAACTGCCGTTTGGGACTACCGCACGTGAAATTCTTGAAGAGTATGCCGGTGGCATGCGCGATGGCCTGAAATTCAAAGCCTGGCAGCCGGGCGGGGCGGGGACAGACTTTCTGACCGCCGATCATCTGGATTTGCCGATGGACTTTGCCAGTATTGGTAAAGCTGGTAGTCGTCTGGGGACTGCACTGGCGATGGCCGTTGACAATGAAATTGGCATGGTTCCGCTGGTGCGTAACCTGGAAGAATTCTTCGCCCGTGAGTCTTGTGGCTGGTGTACACCGTGCCGCGATGGTTTGCCGTGGAGTGTGAAGATCCTCCGTGCGCTGGAACGTGGTGAAGGCCAGCCAGGGGATATCGAAACTCTCGAACAGCTTTGCCGCCAGCTTGGCCCGGGCAAAACCTTCTGCGCACATGCGCCGGGTGCTGTGGAGCCATTGCAGAGTGCGATTAAATATTTCCGGGAAGAGTTTGAGGCGGGTATCGCCAAACAGCATTACAACAACGCGCGTGCGATTGCAGGCATTCAGCCAAACAATCTGCTGAAAGAGCGTTGGTAGTGAGGGCAACAGGCAGCGGACGTGAGCCCGCTGTGCGCGAATTCCCGGAACAAGGGACGCGCTGTCGAGTGATATACGCCAACCCGGCAAGAATTTTTGATTAACGCCCGCCGTCAGGCGGGCCACGTGGAAGCATGCTGACTATGGCTACGATTCATGTAGACGGCAAAGAATACGATGTAGACGGAGCGGACAACCTGTTACAGGCTTGCCTCTCTCTCGGCCTCGATATTCCTTATTTTTGCTGGCATCCGGCGCTGGGAAGCGTCGGCGCTTGCCGCCAATGTGCGGTTAAGCAATACCAAAATGCGGAAGACACGCGCGGTCGTCTGGTGATGTCATGTATGACACCAGCGTCTGATGGCACCTTCATTTCCATCGACGACGGAGAAGCGAAAGAATTCCGTGAAAGCGTCGTGGAATGGCTGATGACCAACCACCCGCACGATTGTCCGGTATGTGAGGAAGGCGGTAACTGTCACCTGCAGGATATGACAGTCATGACCGGCCACAGTATGCGCCGTTACCGCTTCACCAAACGTACCCACAACAACCAGGATCTCGGCCCGTTCATTTCACACGAAATGAACCGCTGTATCGCCTGTTATCGCTGTGTCCGTTACTACAAGGATTACGCGGACGGCACCGATCTGGGTGTTTATGGCGCACACGACAACGTCTATTTTGGCCGTCCGGAAGATGGTCCGCTGGAAAGCGAGTTCTCCGGTAACCTGGTCGAAGTGTGTCCGACCGGCGTATTCACCGATAAAACGCACTCTGAACGTTATAACCGTAAATGGGACATGCAGTTTGCGCCAAGCATCTGTCAGCAATGTTCTGTTGGTTGTAACACCAGCCCGGGTGAGCGTTACGGCGAATTGCGTCGTATCGAAAACCGTTATAACGGTACCGTAAACCATTACTTCCTGTGCGACCGCGGTCGTTTCGGTTATGGCTACGTGAACCTGAAAGATCGTCCGAAGAAACCATTGCAGCTGCGTGGTAACGACTGGATCGAACTTAACGCTGAACAGGCGATGCAGGGCGCGGCAGATATTATCCGTCAGGCTAAGAAAACCATCGGTATCGGTTCTCCGCGCGCCAGCCTTGAAAGCAACTTTGCTTTGCGTGAACTGGTCGGCGCCGAAAACTTCTACACCGGTATCAACGCGGCAGAGCAGGGCCGTCTGCAACTGATGCTGAACATTCTGCGCAACAGCGGTGTTCACACACCGGCGCTGCGTGAAATCGAAGAGTACGATGCGGTTCTGGTGCTGGGTGAAGACTTAACCCAGACCGGCGCGCGTATCGCACTGTCTGTGCGTCAGGCCGTTAAAGGCAAAGCCCGCGCGATGGCGGCGGCACAGCGTGTTGCCGACTGGCAGATCGCGGCAGTCCAGAATATCGGTCAGCATGCCAAACATCCGTTGTTTATCACCAACGTGGATAACACCAAACTCGACGACATCGCGGCTTACAATTACCGTGCACCGGTCGATGAGCAGGCGCGTTTCGGCTTTGCTATCGCCCATGCGCTGGATAATTCTGCGCCCGCGGTCAGCGATCTGGCTGATGGCCTGAACAAGAAAATCGACGTGATCGTGCAGGCACTGACCGGTGCGCGCAAGCCGCTGATCATTACCGGCACCAGCGCCGGTTCTGATGCCATTATCGAAGCGGCCGCCAATATCGCCAAAGCGCTGAAAGTAGCAGGCAGCGATGTCGGCATTACGTTCGTGGCCTCTGCGGCCAACAGCATCGGTCTTTCGATGATTGGCGGCGGTTCGCTGGATGAAGCGCTTGAGTTGCTAACCCGTGGTGATGCTGACAGCGCCATCGTGATGGAGAATGACCTTTACCGTCAGGCTCCGGAAGCCAAAGTGGATGCGGCATTAGCCAAGGTGCAGAATCTGCTGGTTGTTGACCATCAGCGTACGCGCATTATGGATAGAGCCAGCCTGATCCTGCCTGCAGCAAGTTTTGCTGAAAGTGACGGTACGCTGGTGAATCAGGAAGGTCGCGCACAGCGCTTCTTCCAGGTTTACGACCCGGCTTACTACGACACAACGGTTGCCATGCTGGAAAGCTGGCGCTGGATGCACTCGCTGCATTCCACCATCAACAGCCGTCATGTTGACTGGACTCAGTTGGATCACGTGATCGAAGCCTGTGTTGAAGCACTGCCACAGCTGAAGGGCATGGTAGAAGCTGCGCCAAACGCCAGCTTCCGTATTCGTGGTCAGAAACTGGCCCGTTCTCCGGCACGTTCAAGTGGTCGTACTGCCATGCGCGCGAACATCAGCGTGCATGAACCGCGTCAGCCACAAGATAAAGACACCATGTTTGCCTTCTCGATGGAAGGGAACAACAGCCCGACAGCTAACCGCAATCAGGTGCCATTCGCCTGGGCGCCGGGCTGGAACTCACCGCAAGCCTGGAACAAATTCCAGAGCGAAGTTGGCGGCAGTTTGCGCCACGGTGATCCGGGTGTGCGTCTGATTGAAGCCGGTGAGGGGACACTCGATTACTTCACCACTATTCCGGCTGCCTTTACTGCACAGCGCGATAACTGGCGTGTCGCGCCTTACTATCACCTGTTCGGCAGCGAAGAAATGACACAGCGCTCGAAGGTTATCCAGCAACGTATGCCAGAAGCCTACGTGATGGTTAACCCGGCAGATGCCGCGCAGTTAGGGGTGAACGCAGGTTCTCAGGTGGAATTCACCTGTGCCGGTCAGACACTGAAACTGCCGGTTCGTCTGAGCGAAACATTGAGTCAGGGCCAGGTTGGCCTGCCGCTGGGCTTACCGGGTATTCCTCCGGTGCTGGTTGGCGCAACGGTTGAAAATCTGCGGGAGGCAGCACAATGAGCTGGTTTACACCTGTAGTCATCGATTCGTTGATCGCCATTCTGAAAGCGGTGGTGATCCTGCTGGTTGTGGTGACCTGTGGGGCCTTCATGAGCTTCGGCGAGCGCCGTTTGCTGGGCCTGTTCCAGAACCGTTACGGGCCAAACCGTGTCGGCTGGGGCGGTTCCCTGCAACTGGTCGCTGACATGATCAAGATGTTCTTCAAGGAAGACTGGGTACCTAAATTCACCGACAAAGCCATCTTTACGCTGGCACCGATGATTGCGTTTACGTCCCTGCTGATTTCCTTTGCGATTGTTCCGGTCAGCCCGACCTGGTTCGCCGCCGATCTGAACATCGGTATTTTGTTCTTCCTGATGATGGCCGGTCTGACCGTCTATGCGGTGTTGTTCGCTGGCTGGTCCAGTAACAACAAATACTCGCTGTTGGGGGCGATGCGTGCATCCGCTCAGACGCTGAGCTACGAAGTATTCCTCGGTTTATCGCTGATGGGTGTTGTGGCGCAGGCGGGTTCTTTCAATCTGCAAGACATCGTCAATTCTCAGGCGCATGTGTGGAACATCATTCCGCAGTTCTTTGGCTTCGTGACCTTTGCGATTGCCGGCGTTGCTGTTTGCCACCGTCACCCGTTTGACCAGCCGGAAGCCGAGCAGGAACTGGCCGATGGTTACCACATTGAATATTCCGGTATGAAATTCGGTCTGTTCTTCGTGGGGGAATACATCGGTATCGTGACGGTCTCTGCGCTGATCGTCACCTTGTTCTTCGGTGGCTGGCAGGGGCCGTTCCTGCCGCCGTTTATCTGGTTTGCGTTGAAAACTGCTTTCTTCATGGTGATGTTCATTTTGATCCGTGCTGCTTTGCCGCGTCCCCGCTACGACCAGGTGATGTCATTTGGCTGGAAAGTTTGCCTGCCACTGACATTACTTAATCTGCTGGCGACCGCTGCGGTCATTTTGTACAACGCGCAATAAGGGGTGATGTAACCATGACATTGAAAGACATAGTGGTCGGGTTCGGTACCCAGGTTCGCAGCTTGTGGATGATAGGCATGCACGCCTTCGCCAAGCGCGAAACCCAGATGTACCCTGAAGTTCCGGTCAACCCACCTCCGCGTTACCGTGGCCGTATCGTGCTGACGCGCGATCCGGACGGTGAAGAGCGCTGCGTTGCCTGTAACCTGTGTGCAGTAGCTTGTCCGGTAGGCTGTATTTCTCTGCAAAAAGCAGAAATGAAAGATGGCCGCTGGTATCCGGAATTCTTCCGCATCAACTTCTCACGCTGCATTTTCTGCGGTCTGTGTGAAGAAGCTTGCCCGACAACAGCCATTCAGCTGACGCCGGACTTTGAGTTGGGCGAATTTAAACGCCAGGATCTGGTGTATGAAAAAGAAGATCTGTTGATTTCGGGGCCGGGTAAATATCCGGAATACAATTTCTACCGGATGGCCGGTATGGCGATTGACGGCAAGTCGAAAGGCGAAGCTGAAAACGAAGCCAAACCGATCAACGTCAAAGGTCTGATGCCTTAAGGAGCCGCAAGCATGGAATTTGCATTTTATATTGCAGCCCTGGTGGCCGTGTTGGCGACATTGCGTGTGATCACGCATACCAACCCGGTACACGCACTGCTGTATTTGATCGTCTCTTTACTGGCGATCGCTGCGGTCTTCTTCTCGCTCGGTGCGTATTTCGCCGGTGCCCTGGAGATCATCGTATACGCCGGTGCCATTATGGTGCTGTTCGTGTTCGTGGTGATGATGCTCAACCTTGGCAACGTCCAGGAGCAGGAACGCGCATGGCTCAAACCTGCCACCTGGATCGGGCCTTCGGTTCTGTCTGTCATCCTGCTGGTGGTGATGATCATGTCAATCCTCGGGTTACACGATCACGGCATCAAAGGTGACATGGTTGATGCGAAAGCCGTCGGTATAGCACTGTTCGGACCTTACGTTCTGGCGGTTGAACTGGCATCAATGTTGCTGCTGGCCGGTCTGGTCGTGGCATTCCATATTGGTCGTGAGCACAAACCCGGTGAAGTCTTTGGTGACGCACCGGTGACGACCGAAATGGCAACAAAAAGAAAAACGGAGGAGAGAGCATGATCCCTCTACAACATGGTCTTATTCTGGCCGCGATCCTCTTTGTGTTGGGGCTTACCGGGCTGCTGGTTCGTCGTAACCTGTTGTTTATGCTGATCAGCCTCGAAGTGATGATCAACGCGGCAGCGCTGGCGTTCATCGTGGCGGGAAGCTACTGGGGTCAGGCGGACGGTCAGGTGATGTATATTCTGGCTATCAGCCTGGCTGCGGCGGAGGCCAGTATTGGTCTGGCGTTGTTGCTGCAACTGTATCGCCGTCGCCACACTCTCAATATTGATACTGTCAGTGAGATGCGCGGATGAACTTACTCTATTTAACAATTCTGTTCCCACTGATTGGCTTCCTGTTACTGGCCTTTTCACGCGGTCGCTGGTCTGAAAATACCTCCGCTACCATTGGTGTCGGGTCGATTGGTCTGGCAGCGCTGACCACTATTTATGTGGGTATCAATTTCCTCAGCCAGAAAGCGGCGGGTGTTGAAGTCTTTAACCAGCATTTGTGGAACTGGATGCAGGTCGGGGATTTCAATATTCCCGTCACACTCACGCTCGACGGTTTATCGATGACCATGTTGTCTGTGGTCACCGGTGTCGGTTTCTTCATCCACATGTTCGCTTCCTGGTACATGCGCGGTGAAGAAGGCTATTCACGCTTCTTCGCGTACACCAACCTGTTTATCGCCAGCATGGTGATTCTGGTACTGGCAGACAACCTGTTGCTGATGTACCTCGGTTGGGAAGGTGTGGGCCTGTGCAGTTACCTGTTGATCGGTTTCTACTACACCCATCCGGCGAACGGTGCGGCTGCGATGAAAGCGTTCATCGTGACCCGTGTGGGTGATGTGTTCCTGGCTTTCGCGCTGTTCATCTTGTACCGCGAGCTGGGTACGCTGAACTTCCGTGAACTGATGATCCTGGCACCGCAGAAACTGGCAGTAGGCGATACGGCGATCACCTGGGCGACCCTGATGTTACTGGGTGGCGCAGTGGGTAAATCCGCACAGCTTCCGCTTCAGACCTGGCTGGCAGACGCCATGGCCGGTCCGACGCCGGTTTCTGCGCTAATCCACGCCGCGACCATGGTGACTGCCGGTGTTTATCTGATTGCCCGCACGCACGGCCTGTTCCTGATGGCGCCGGAAATTCTGCATCTGGTGGGTATTATTGGTGCGGTCACGCTGGTTCTGGCAGGTTTCGCTGCGCTGGTGCAAACCGACATCAAACGTGTTCTCGCGTACTCGACCATGAGCCAGATTGGTTACATGTTCCTGGCGCTGGGTGTTCAGGCGTGGGATGCCGCTATCTTCCACCTGATGACGCATGCGTTCTTCAAAGCACTGTTGTTCCTTTCTTCCGGTTCGGTCATTTTGGCCTGCCACCACGAGCAGAACATCTTCAAAATGGGTGGATTACGTAAATCCATTCCTCTTGTCTATCTCTGCTTCCTGGTCGGTGGCGCGGCGCTGTCCGCCTTGCCAATCATCACTGCGGGCTTCTTCAGTAAAGACGAAATCCTCGCGGGTGCGCTGGCTAACGGCCACCTGAATCTGATGGTTGCCGGTCTGGTCGGTGCGTTTATGACCTCGCTGTACACCTTCCGCATGATCTTCATCGTCTTCCACGGCGAAGAAAAAATTAAAGCCCATGCGGGTAAAGGCATCACTCACCACCTGCCGCTGCTGGTGTTACTGGTTCTGTCCACCTTCATTGGCGCAATGATTGTTCCGCCACTGAAAGGCGTACTGCCGGATACCACCGAGCTGGCGCACGGCAGCGTGCTGACGCTGGAAATCACATCAGGCGTGATTGCAATTGCTGGCATTCTGCTGGCGGCAGCCCTGTATCTGGGTAAACGCTCGCTGGTCAACAGCATTGCGAAAAGCGCACCGGGACGTTTCTTCACGACCTGGTGGTTCCATGCCTGGGGCTTCGACTGGCTGTACGACATGATTTTCGTCAAACCTTATCTGCTGGTTGCGAAACTCCTGCAACGTGATCCGCTGAACTCAATGATGAATCTGCCTGCGCTGTTTGCCCGTCTGGGTAACCGTGGTCTGACTCTCAGCGAAAACGGTCAGGTACGTTGGTACGTCGCGTCAATGGGGCTCGGTGCAGTCGTTGTTCTGACGCTGCTGCTGGTGATTTAAGCCTGCACTACAGGTGTAGTTATCAATGCTGGCCTGTTCCCGTAACGGGCCGGCAAGTGAAATAGCCTTCGGGCATAAAAGAAGGGAACGACACGCCATGCTATTACCTTGGCTAATATTTATCCCCTTTATCGGCGGGCTGCTGTGCTGGCAGACTGAGCGCTTTGGGAGCAAAGTACCGCGCTGGATCGCGTTGATTGCGATGGGGCTGACGCTGGCTCTTTCCGTGCAATTGTGGTTGCAGGGAGGATATTCATTAACGACGCCTGCGGGTATTCCACAGTGGCAATCCGAGTTTTCATTGCCATGGATCCCACGTTTTGGCATCAGCTTCCATCTGGCACTGGACGGTTTGTCCCTGCTGATGGTGGTGCTGACCGGTCTGCTGGGTGTTCTGGCGATCCTCTGTTCCTGGCGTGAAATCCAGAAGTATCAGGGATTCTTCCATCTGAACTTGCTGTGGATCCTCGGCGGTGTCATCGGTGTGTTCCTTGCCATCGACATGTTCCTGTTCTTCTTCTTCTGGGAAATGATGCTGGTGCCGATGTACTTCCTGATTGCCTTGTGGGGTCACAAAGCGTCAGACGGTAAAACGCGTATCAGCGCAGCAACCAAATTCTTCATCTATACACAGTCCAGCGGACTGGTGATGTTGATTGCTATCCTCGGCCTGGTGTTTGTGCACTACAATGCCACCGGCGTATGGACATTCAACTATGCCGACCTGCTGAAAACGCCAATGTCGCACGGTGTTGAATATCTGCTGATGCTTGGCTTCTTCATCGCCTTTGCGGTGAAAATGCCGGTTGTGCCATTGCATGGCTGGTTGCCGGATGCACACAGTCAGGCACCGACCGCAGGTTCCGTTGACTTAGCCGGTATCTTGCTGAAAACCGCGGCCTACGGGATGTTGCGTTTCTGTCTGCCTCTGTTCCCGGAAGCGTCTCACCAGTTCGCACCGATTGCCATGTGGCTGGGTGTCATTGGTATCTTCTACGGTGCGTGGATGGCGTTCTGCCAGACCGATATTAAACGTCTGATTGCGTACACCTCCGTTTCGCACATGGGCTTCGTACTGATTGCCATCTACACCGGCAGCCAGCTGGCGTACCAGGGCGCGGTTATCCAGATGATTGCACACGGTCTGTCCGCAGCCGGTATGTTCATTATCTGTGGTCAGCTATACGAACGTCTGCATACCCGTGATATGCGCCAGATGGGCGGATTGTGGGGCCGGATTAAATACCTGCCAGCGTTGTCGCTGTTCTTCGCCGTCGCTACTTTGGGGATGCCGGGTACAGGTAACTTCGTCGGTGAATTCCAGATCCTGTTCGGCAGCTACCCGGTTGTGCCGGTGATCACTGTCATCTCAACCTTTGGTCTGGTGTTCGCTTCGGTTTACTCACTGGTGATGATGCAGCGCGCTTACTATGGCAAAGCAAAATCTGACGAACCGCTGCCGGGCATGACCTCACGCGAACTGTCGATCATCTTGTTACTTGTTGTATTGCTGGTGGCGCTGGGCTTCTACCCGCAGCCAATTCTGGATACTTCAAGTGCTGCGATGAGCAACATTCAGCACTGGTTCGGGTCTTCAGTTTCCACTATTTCAACGACAAGGCCGTAACTCGCCATGACATTTACACTTCAAAATCTGATCGCACTATTACCGCTGATGATCGTCGGATTGACGGTGGTGGTGGTGATGCTGTCCATTGCGTGGCGACGCGACCATTTTCTTAATGCCACACTGACAGTCATCGGGCTGAACGTTGCCTTACTTTCCCTTTACTACGTCGGGCAGGTCGGCCCGCAGGACGTCACACCGCTGCTGCGCGTTGACGGCTACTCGATGTTCTACATCGGGCTGGTGCTGCTGGCGAGCCTGGCTACCAGCACGTTTGCTTACCCTTGGCTGGCCGGTTATCCGGACAACCGCGAAGAGTTCTACCTGTTAGTTCTCATTGCGGCGATGGGCGGTATTCTGCTGGCATGCTCTAACCATCTGGCGTCAATGTTCCTCGGAATCGAACTGATTTCCCTGCCATTGTTCGGCCTGATTGGTTACGCCTACCGCCAGAAACGCTCGCTGGAAGCTGCCATCAAATACATGCTGCTGTCGGCTGCCGCATCATCCTTCCTGCTGTTTGGTATGGCGCTGCTGTACGCACAGTCCGGTGATTTGTCCTTTGCGTCACTGGGCAAAAACCTGGGCGACGGCGTGATGCTGCACCAGCCGCTGCTGATGGCCGGTCTGGGCATGATGATTGTGGGGCTGGGCTTCAAGCTGTCGCTGGTTCCGTTCCACCTGTGGACGCCAGATGTGTATCAGGGCGCACCTGCACCGGTCTCGACTTTCCTGGCAACCGCCAGCAAGATCGCGATCTTTGCTGTGGTCATGCGTTTGTTCCTGTATGCGCCGGTAGCTGACAGCGAATCCATCCGCATCGTGCTGGGCATTATTGCCTTCTGCTCGATTCTGGTGGGTAACCTGATGGCCATCAGTCAGAGCAACATCAAACGTCTGCTCGGTTATTCCTCCATCGCGCACCTGGGGTATCTGCTGGTGGCACTGATTGCGGTACAAACGCACCAGTTGTCGATGGAAACCGTGGGCGTATATCTGGCGGGTTATCTGTTCAGTAGCCTCGGCGCTTTCGGTGTGGTCAGTCTGATGTCCAGCCCGTACAAAGGGCCGGATGCTGAATCACTGTTCTCTTATCGTGGTCTGTTCTGGCATAAGCCAATTCTGTCTGCGGTGATGACCGTGATGATGCTGTCACTGGCCGGTATTCCGATGACGCTCGGCTTTATCGGTAAGTTCTACGTGATTGCGACCGGTGTGACCGCGCATCTGTGGTGGCTGACCGGTGCTGTGGTTGTCGGTTCTGCGATTGGTCTTTACTACTACCTGCGCGTAACGGTGAGCTTGTATCTGAGCGCGCCTGAAACGCTGGTTCGTGATACGCCAAACAACTGGGCGCTCACGGCGGGTGGGGTAGTCGTACTGATTTCCGCGATTCTGGTGCTGCTGCTGGGTATCTTCCCGCAACCGTTGATTTCGCTGGTACAGATGGCGCAACCGCTGCTCTGATAAAGTCTGCAAACGCAGTCTGAAAGCTGACGAAGCCGCTCGCATGAGCGGCTTTTTTAATCGTATTGGTTAGATGTTGTGATGCAAATCACATTTATATGTACGTTCAATAAATTATTACATTGGTTTTGTGATCTCTCCCATTTCATTATTCCTGCCAATGCGTACACTGCGCGCTTGTTCAGATTCGTACAGGTTCACACCATGAATGTTTTAGTGATGATCGCCATTACCACCGGTATCCTCTCCGGTATCTGGGGCTGGGTTGCGATTAGCTTTGGCCTGATAAGCTGGGCGGGTTTTCTTGGATGCACGGCATATTTTGCGTGTCCGCAGGGCGGATTACGCGGATTGCTGATCAGCACGCTGACCTGTCTCAGCGGTGTATTCTGGGCTGTCGTGATCATCGCGGGAAGCGCAATGCGTCCGGAATGGAGCATTCTTGGTTATCTGCTGACCGGCATCGTCGCATTCCTGATGTGTATTCAGGCGCGTCAGCAGTGGCTGGCCTTTGTACCGGGTACCTTTATTGGTGCCTGCGCGACCTTCGCCGCACAAGGTGACTGGCGTCAGGTGGTGGTATCTTTGCTGGTCGGGCTGGTATTCGGTTATGCAATGAAAAACAGCGGATTATGGCTGGCAAAACAGCGTGAAAAGCAGCAAAGCGACGCCAGGAAAGGGGCGGTTTTCACTGAAACGAAAGGGTCAGAAGGTTCTTAATTCCTCGGTTTTTCTGCAGTTTAGGGCGGATCCTTCAGGCAATTACTCCTGATATACGCTAGGGTTAAAAGCAGTCTATGCTTTTACACGAACACATCATAAGGAGATAACCATGGCTGACCAATTTGAGACACAGCAAAATTCGCTGGACGACGATTTACGCATGCTGACTGAAACGCTGGAAGAAGTACTGAAGTCCTCTGGTGACAAGGCGGATGAGAAGTACATTCAGGTCAAAGCACGCGCAGAAAATGCGCTGAAAGACATCAAATCACGTATTGACCCGGCTGCACGCTCTTACTGCAAGAAAGCCCGCCTGGTAGCGGAAAGAACTGACGACTATGTGCATGAAAACCCATGGCATGGTGTGGGTGTCGGTGCTGCCGTAGGTCTGGTTGTCGGCCTGCTTCTGCGTCGTTAATCTGACTGAACAGGGGCAGCGCGTGCTGCTCCTGTTTTGTTTCTCCCGGTTTGCTTACTCCTTTCTCCCTGCCTATACTCCTTCTTAGCTAATGGCACTCACTTCAGCTTGATCTGTCGCATATTTTCATTTTTCGTATCGCCGCATAATTCATCCGTAATTGATCCAACCCGTTTTTTGATCCAGAAGGGTATTTCTGCCCGTCACTAAACATCCGGTATGGCCTGAGGTAGCGGTGAAACAAATATCAGCAATCATTGAGCAGCTTGATACGACGCTGGCAGGCGAATGGCCTGATGCAGCGGGGATCCGGCAGTTCAGTTATTCCCTGCAAAAACAGCCTGACACCGGCCTGCTGGAATGGTTGTCTGCGCAACCCTGCTACCCGAAATTCTACTGGCAACATCGTGATGGCAATGAAGAAGCCGCTGTTTGTGGTGATGCCTACTCATTTTGCGATACCGCCCGGGCACAGGCGTTCATCCGCGAGCACCAGGATGAACCCGATTTGCATATCTGGGGGTTGAATGCGTTTAACGGGGCTGACGGAGCTGCAATAGCTGCCAACGCACTGTTTCTTCCGCGCATCGAACTTTGCCGTCAGGGAAACAGTTACTGGCTGCGTTGTACCGTTTTCAGCCCACATTCTTTACGCGATGAGACACGCCGCACCCGCTTATTTTTACGTTCACTGGTCGTCAGCCGCGCCTTACCGTCGATCGCTTCCCGTGTATTGCAACATCATCATTTACCGGACGAGCCTCAGTGGAAACAGTTGATAGACCGCGCGCTGTCGGGTATTGAGCAGCATCAGTTCGACAAAGTGGTGCTGGCGCGAAAAACCACCTTAACGCTCAGCCAGCCGCTGAATGCCTGCGCATTTCTTGCCGCCAGCCGCGACGTTAATCATCACTGTTACCATTTCATGCTGGCTTTTACCCCGCAACAGGCGTTTCTGGGCTCCAGCCCGGAACGTTTATTCTTGCGTGATCACACCGAACTCTATACCGAAGCGCTGGCGGGAACCGTGGCCAATCATCCCGATGACCGGGAAGCACGGGCGCTGGGGGACTGGCTGCTCAGCGATGGCAAAAACCAACGCGAAAATTTACTGGTCGTCGACGATATCTGCCAGCGCTTACAGGGCGGGGCGCATTCGCTGGATGTGACGCCAGCGGAGATTTTACGTCTGCGCAAGGTGCAGCATTTACGCCGCAATATTCACGGTGAGCTGACCGACCCCGATGACGCTGCTTGTCTGCAACGTCTGCAACCGACCGCAGCAGTGGCCGGATTACCCCGTCAGGCCGCGCGTGAATTTATCGCCGAATTTGAGCCTTTTGACCGCGAGTGGTATGCCGGTTCCGCCGGGTATCTCAGTGCTGAACAAAGTGAATTTACCGTCGCGTTACGTTCGGCGACGGTGAAAGGACATCATCTTGAACTCTACGCAGGCGCGGGGATTGTCGCCGGTTCTGACGCTGCACAGGAATGGCAGGAAATCGAAAACAAAGCCGCTGGTTTACGCACTTTGTTGGAAGAGCATTATACGCCTGCCGTTCAGGCCGGATAACCCCTTGCCGGAGTGAATTGAACATGTCTGTTGCCGTCTTTAACCGCCGCTGGGCGACGCTTATCCTCGAAGCGTTAACCCGACATCAGGTGCAGCATGTGTGCATCGCGCCCGGTTCCCGCTCTACACCGCTAACCCTTGCCGCCGCCGCGCATCCGCACCTTATCTGCCACACCCATTTTGATGAACGCGGCCTTGGCCATCTGGCTCTCGGGCTGGCAAAAGCCAGCGGGCAGCGGGTGGCGATCATCGTCACCTCCGGCACGGCGGTGGCAAATTTATATCCGGCGCTGATCGAAGCCGGGCTGACCGGCGAAAAGCTGGTGTTGCTCACGGCTGATCGTCCGCCGGAACTCATCGATTGCGGTGCGAATCAGGCTATCCGCCAGACCGGCATGTTTGCCAGTCACCCCGTCGGGACGCTGGATTTACCGCGTCCGACGCCTGAAATCAGTGCGCGCTGGCTGGTTTCTGCGCTGGATAATACGCTGGCGCAGCAGACGCACGGCGCCGTGCACATTAACTGTCCGTTCGCCGAACCGTTGTATGGCGAGGACAACGGCGAGCATCAGGACTGGTTGCTGGCGCTGGGCGACTGGTGGCAGGGCCATGAACCGTGGCTGAATTATTCTCAGGTTTTGCCTGCAATCGCGCAGCCGGACTGGTTTTCCTGGCGGCAAAAGCGCGGCGTCATTATCGCTGGCCGTCTTTCTGCCTGCGAAAGTGAACAGGTGGCGCAGTGGGCGGCGCAACTGGGCTGGCCGTTGATCAGTGATGTGCAGGCATCAACCGGCAATCCGCTTCCCTGCGCAGATTTGTGGCTGGCATCGCCGCAGGCGCAGGCGATACTGGCGCACGTCCAGTTGGTTATCCAGTTCGGTGGCGGTCTGACCGGTAAGCGCCTGCTGCAATGGCAGGCGACCTGTCAACCCGATGAATACTGGCTGGTTGACCCGCTGTCAGGCCGTCAGGATCCGGCGCAGCATCGCGGTCGTCGTCTACAGGCCCGCGTCAGTGAATGGTTACAGTCTCACCCGGCACAGCCTCAGCCTGACTGGGCAGAAGCCCTTGAGCATTGCTCGCAGCGGGCGTTACATGCGGTTGAAACCCGTCTCGACGGTGTATTTGGCGAGGCCGCCGCAGCGTGGCAGCTTCCGGCTTTATTACCTGAGCACGGCCAGTTATTTCTTGGCAACAGTCTGATTGTTCGTCTGGTGGATGCCTTTGCCCAACTCCCCGCCGGTTATCCTGTTTTCGCCAATCGCGGGGCAAGCGGTATTGACGGGCTGCTATCCACCGCCGCAGGTGTGCAGCGCGCGACCTGCAAACCGACGCTGGTGCTGCTGGGTGATATCTCTGCACTTTATGATTTAAACGCGCTGGCGCTGATGCGTCAGTGTTCCGCGCCGACGGTGATTATTGTGGTGAATAACAATGGTGGACAAATTTTCTCGTTGTTGCCAACGCCCGAAGCCGAGCGGCAGCGTTTTTACTGCATGCCGCAGAACGTCAGCTTCAGCCATGCGGCAGCGATGTTTGGTCTGGATTATGCCTGTCCGGCATCGATGTCTGAGCTTCATCATGCCGTCAGACAATGCTGGCAGCATGGTGGCGTGAAACTGATCGAGTTGAAAGTCAGTGAGACAGAAGGGGCAGAATGCCTGCGTTCGCTGGTGAAGGAGATGAGCGCATCATGACGCTGGCCTGTCACACACTCAACCCAGAGGTTAAAGATCGTCCGTGGCTGGTGTTTCTCCACGGCCTGCTGGGCAGTGCAGATGACTGGCAACCCTTACTTCCTGCGCTTGAAGGCTGGCCTTGTCTGTTTGTGGATTTACCGGGACATGGTCGTTCCGCGTCGCTGACAGCTGCCGGATTTGCGGATGTCAGCCAGCTGTTAACCGATACCCTGCACGAAAATAACGTCACTGCGTACTGGCTGATCGGCTACTCGCTGGGGGGGCGCATCAGTCTGTATCACGCCTGTCAGGGTGATCGCAGCGGATTGCAGGGGCTGCTGGTGGAAGGCGCACATCCGGGGCTGACCTGTCAGGCTGAACGCGCACAACGCCGCCATCATGATCAGCAATGGGCGGCTCGCTTTTTGCAAGTACCGTGGAAACAGGCGCTGGAAAGCTGGTATCGCCAGCCGGTGTTTTCCAGCCTGACCGATGCGCAACGCCAGCAAATGATCGTGCTGCGTGAGAACAACAACCCGCACACTGTCTCTGCCATGCTGGCGGCCACGTCGCTTTCGGTACAGCCTGATTTACGTGCACAATTGCTGCGGCTTTCCCTGCCGGTTGTGTGGTTGTGTGGCAGTCAGGACGCCAAGTTTATTCATCTTGCGCAGCAATCCGGTTTCGGGCTACGCACTGTCGCTAATGCCGGGCATAACGCCCACCGTGATAACCCGGCGGAATTTGCCCGTCAGGCGCTGGCATTTATTACTTCACCTGTCTTAAAGGAAGTTGAACATGATTTATCCTGATGAAAAAGAACTGTACGCGCCGGTCGAATGGCGTGATTGTACCGGCGAGTTTGAAGATATTCGTTACCACAAATCTACCGACGGCATCGCTAAAATCACCATCAACCGTCCGCAGGTTCGCAATGCATTTCGTCCGCTGACCGTCAAAGAAATGATCCGCGCACTCGACGATGCCCGTAACGACGAAGGCATCGGCGTGATCGTGCTGACCGGTGAAGGCGAAAAAGCCTTCTGTGCGGGCGGCGATCAGAAAGTGCGTGGCGATTACGGTGGTTATCAGGATGCCAGCGGTGTGCATCATCTCAACGTGCTGGATTTCCAGCGCCAGATCCGCACCTGTCCGAAACCAGTCGTGGCGATGGTGGCTGGTTATTCCATTGGCGGCGGCCATGTTCTGCATATGATGTGTGACCTGACCATTGCGGCAGATAACGCCATCTTCGGGCAGACCGGCCCGAAAGTTGGTTCTTTCGACGGCGGCTGGGGCGCATCCTATATGGCGCGTATCGTCGGTCAGAAAAAGGCCCGTGAAATCTGGTTCCTGTGCCGTCAGTACGATGCCAAAGCGGCGCTGGATATGGGGCTGGTCAACACCGTAGTTCCTCTGGCTGATCTGGAAAAAGAAACGGTGCGCTGGTGTCGTGAAATGCTGGAAAACAGTCCGATGGCACTGCGTTGCCTGAAAGCCGCACTGAACGCCGATTGCGACGGTCAGGCAGGGCTTCAGGAACTGGCAGGGAACGCCACAATGTTGTTCTACATGACCGATGAAGGTCAGGAAGGTCGCAACGCGTTTAATGAAAAACGCCAGCCGGACTTCAGCAAATTTAAGCGTAATCCATAATGCGTCGCGCCACGGTGTACCGGTACAGCGTGCCGATGGAGGCTGGGGTGGTGCTGCGCAATCAGCGCCTGAAAACCCGCGACGGTTTTTTGGTGTCACTGTGGCAGGACGAAGCAACGGGTTGGGGCGAAGTTGCGCCGCTGCCCGGTTTTAGTGTGGAAGATGTGTCTCAGGCGCAGGATGCCGTTCAGCATGGCCTGAGCCAGTGGGTGCAGGGGGCCTCGCTGGCTGCCGTTGCCTCTGCGTTCAGTGCTTTACCTTCGGTGGCTTTCGGGCTGAGTTGTGCGGACGCCGAATTACGCGGCGAATTGCCCGAAGTGCTGAGCACGCGCTGTGCACCGTTGTGTCATGGCGATCCGAATGAGCTTTATGCGCGTCTGGGGGCGCTGCCGGGCGATTTTCGCGGCAGGAAAGTGGCTAAGGTGAAAGTGGGATTGTACGAATCCGTCGGCGATGGTCTGAATGTCAGTATGTTGCTGGAAGCCTTGCCGGAACTGCATTTGCGCCTTGATGCCAACCGCAGCTGGACGCCGGTCAAAGCCGAAGGGTTTGCCCGTCATGTGGCGCCCGAACTGCGTTCACGCATCGCGTTTATCGAAGAACCGTGCCTGACCCGCGAGCAGTCCCGCGATTTCGCCCGTCTGACCGGTATTGCGATCGCCTGGGATGAAAGCGTGCGCGAAACCGGTTTTACCGTGAAGGCCGAACCCGGGCTGGCGGCGATCATCATCAAACCCACGCTGACCGGCAGTCTGATGCGTTGCCGTCAGCTGATCGCGCAGGCGCATGCCGCAGGGCTGGAAGCTGTGATCAGTTCCTCCATCGAGTCGAGTCTCGGGCTGACACAACTGGCGCGCATTGCCCAATGGCTGACGCCGGACGCCATTCCGGGGCTGGATACGCTGGATCTCATGCGGACGCAGCTTATCCGTCGCTGGCCGGGCTCTGAATTACCGCTAACGGATGTATCTGATCTGGAGATTGTGTGGCAGAGCAAATGATCAACGACTGGCCATGGCGTGAAAGGGCAAACCTTTCACCTTTTGCCGTAGCGCTGAAAGCGGGAGATATCACCTGGTGCTGGCGTGATTTACAGCACCGCATCGACACGCTGGCAGCCGGTTTTATTGCGCAGGGTGTGGGCGAAGGCGCGGGTGTGGTTTTGCGCAGTAAAAACACCCTTGATGCCGTACTCAGCTATCTGGCGTTATTACAAACCGGCGCGCGCCTGTTACCGCTTAATCCGCAACTGCCTTGGGCATTATGTGATGAACTGCTTTCGCAACTCGATATCGCTTTCGTACTGGATCTGGCGGAGCCGGAACTGCCGCTGAATATTCCCGCACTGACCATGCAGAATGCCTGTTGGCTCAGTTCTGCCGGATGGCAACCGCAGCGTATTGCCACGCTGACGCTGACATCGGGTTCCAGCGGTTTACCGAAAGCCGCAGCACATACGGTTGCCGCCCATCTCGCCAGTGCGGCGGGTGTGCTGAACCTGATCCCTTTCACCCGTAACGATAGCTGGTTACTTTCTCTGCCACTGTTTCATGTTTCCGGGCAAGGCATCGTCTGGCGCTGGCTGCTGGCCGGCGCTACGCTGATGCTGTCCGAAGACCAACCGCTCGATGCAGCGCTGGCAGAATGCAGCCACGCTTCGCTGGTACCGACGCAACTCTGGCGTCTGCTGCAAGGCACGCCGGTGCCTGAAAAGCTGACAGACGTTTTGCTTGGTGGGGCGCAAATTCCTCTGGCGCTGACTGAACAGGCAGAAAAAGCAGGAATACGCTGCTGGTGCGGATATGGGCTGACGGAAACTGCGTCCACTGTGACGGCGAAACGAGCCGATGGCAGCGCCGGTGTCGGTCAGGTATTGGCGGGGAAGGAAGTCAAAATCGTTGATCAGGAGATCCTGATCCGCACCGACAGTATGGCCAGTGGTTACTGGAAAAACGGTCAGCTATCACCGGTGACTGATGCGCAAGGGTGGTTGCATACCCGCGACCGTGGCACGTGGATTGACGATGAACTGCAGGTGGCCGGGCGGATGGATAATTTGTTTTTCAGCGGCGGAGAAGGGATCCAACCTGAAGATATCGAGAAAGTACTGGTCAGCCACCCGCAGGTTTCGCAGGCATTTGTGGTTCCGGTGGAAGATGAGCAATTTGGTCAGCGACCGGTCGCCGTGCTCGAAGCACAAGCCGGGCTGGTGTATGAGGAACTCAATCGCTGGCTGAGCGATAAGATACCGCGTTTCCAGTTGCCGGTGGCCTATCATCCGCTGCCCGGGGCTTTGTCGCAGGGGGGGATTAAAATCTCGCGGGCGAGCGTCCGGCAATGGGTAGAAATGCTTTCGTAAAACAATAGCCCGGAATAAACAATAAAGGCCGCATAATGCGGCCTTTATGATTTCTGATGGTAAAAAGTCAGTCTTTCAGTGCTTTCTCAACCCCTGCGCCATAAGCCGGATCGACTTTATAGAACAGTGCCAGTTGGCGTGCCTGTGTTTCCGGCGAAGCATGTTTCAGCTCACCGGCAATGCGTGCAAACATACGCTGATGTTCAGCCTCAGACAGCAGGTTGAATAGCAAACGTGGCTGAGTGAAGTAATCATCATCTTCCCGGTGATTCCAGTGGTCTGCCGCGCCTTCAGTGCTCAGTGGCGGTTCGCTGAAATCGGGCTGTTGCTGGAACAAGCCCGCGCTGTTGGGTTCGTAAGTCACGCCGTTGCCGCTGTTACCGTCCACACGCATTGCGCCGTCACGGTGATAATTATGGAACGGGCATTTTGGCGCGTTGATCGGGATCTGATGATGATTTACGCCCAGACGGTAACGGTGCGCATCGCCGTAAGAGAACAGACGCCCCTGCAGCATACGGTCAGGTGAGAAACCGATGCCAGGTACTACATTGGCCGGGCTCATGGCGACTTGTTCTACTTCGGCAAAGTAGTTTTCCGGATTGCGGTTCAGTTCGAATTCACCCACTTCAATCAGCGGATAATCGCTGTGCAGCCAGACTTTGGTCAGGTCAAACGGGTTGTACGGCAGTTTTGCAGCGTCCGCTTCCGGCATGATTTGCACAAACAGTTTCCAGCGCGGGAAATCGCCGTGTTCAATCGCTTCATACAAATCACGCTGCGAACTCTCGCGGTCGGTGCCCACCAGTTTTTCGGCTTCATCGTCCATCAGGTTTTCAATACCCTGCTGGCAGCGGAAGTGGAATTTCACCCAGAAGCGTTCATTTTCAGTATTGATAAAGCTGAAGGTATGGCTGCCGAAACCGTGGATATGACGGTAAGACGTTGGCAGGCCACGGTCGCTGACATCAATGGTCAGCTGATGCAGGGCTTCCGGAAGATGAGAGAAGAAGTCCCATTTGTATGCCGGATTACGCAGGTTAGTGCGCGGGTCACGTTTGACGACGTGGTTCAGATCCGGGAATTTCAGCGGGTCACGCAGATAAAACACCGGCGTATTATTGCCGACTAAATCCCAGTTTCCTTCTTCGGTGTAGAACTTCATCGAGAAACCGCGAATATCACGTTCGGCATCCGCTGCACCGCGTTCACCGGCAACCGTCGAGAAACGGATAAACATGTCAGTTTGTTTGCCGATTGCGGAGAAGATCTTCGCGCGGGTGAAAGCGGTAATATCGTGCGTCACGGTGAAAGTACCATAAGCGCCGGAGCCTTTAGCGTGCATACGACGCTCCGGGATCACTTCGCGGTCGAAATGCGCTAATTTCTCAAGAAACCAGACATCCTGCAAAAGCAACGGGCCACGGCGGCCAGCGGTAATCACGTTGTTATTATCGACGACTGGCGCGCCAGCGGCGGTGGTTAAACCTTTCTTGGTCATAAAAATTCCTTCCGGTAATTGCGTGTGTATGTAAGTAAAAACGTTGGGGGGGGCCTTTAACCTCACTTAAGTCAAATTAACTCTACCGATTAGAAATAAACCCTATATTGATCAGAGGCAAATAGGTGGGAGTTATCATTTCGATGGGAAACGTTCATTTCATCAATGAAAACGATGTTTCTTACAATTTTCACAACCCCGGTGAATGCATTCACGTTCCAAAAAGTTGTTACGACTGAGTGAATTGCTTTAGACTTCCCTTGGAAGATTTATTGTCGTTTGACTGTTATTTAGGATAAATAATGAAAAAGTTACTTGTCGCTGGTGCCGCTGCCAGTCTGATGTTTGTCGCGGCATCTGCCAGCGCAATCAGTGTCAATGGTGAAGTCGGTGAGCATTACACGCATCTGGGTGTGGGCTTCGGCACCACATCTCCGGGTCTGGCATTGAGCGGTGATTACACCCATAACGATGACGACGGTGATGTGGCAGGCTTGGGTTTGGGATACAACATTCCGTTGGGTCCGTTCATCGCGACCGTCGGCGGTAAGGGCCTGTACACCAATCCTAAAGACGGTGACGAAGGGTACGCTGCGGCCGTCGGCGGTGGTCTGCAACTGCCAATCGCGAAAATGTTCACCCTGTACGGCGACTATTATTATTCCCCGGATTCCCTGTCCAGCGGCATTGCTAACTATGAAGAAGCGAACGCAGGTATTCGTCTGACGGCCATCCCGTTGGTTACCGTGAGCGTGGGTTACCGTTACATGGCGATGGATGGCAAAGATGGCAACCGCGATAACGTGGTGGCAGACGGTGCTTATTTAGGTGGCGCTGTTAATTTCTGATTTTGTCTGAAGCAAAATCTGAAGGCTCGCATTCGTGCGGGCCTTTTTGTTTTCTGGCGAACGGAGATTGTTTTTCTGTCCCAGCCTTTCTACAGTGGAGTAACAAAAAAGACAGAAGGAGAACGGGATGCTTAGGGTTGAGATGCTGAGTACGGGTGATGAAGTGCTGCACGGCCAGATTGTGGATACCAATTCGGCATGGCTGGCGAATTATCTGTTTGAGCAAGGTTTACCGATGACCAGTCGTGAAACCGTGGGCGACAGTCTGGACGCGCTGGTGGCTGTTCTCAAAGAACGCAGCCACATCGCTGATGTGCTTATCGTGAACGGCGGCCTGGGGCCAACGACCGATGATTTAAGTGCGCTGGCGGCGGCTAAAGCCTGTGATGTGGAACTGGTGGAAGATGCTGGCTGGATTGAAACCATGCAGGCGTTCTTCAATGAACGTGGCCGTCCGATGGCCGAATCCAACCGCAAACAGGCACAAATCCCGGCCAATGCCGAGCTGCTGGATAATCCGGTGGGCACCGCCTGCGGCTTCAGCGTGAAGCTCAACCGCTGTCAGATTTTCTTCACGCCCGGTGTACCGTCCGAATTTAAAGTGATGGTGGAACAACAAATCGTTCCACGTCTGCACAAACAATTTCCGGCGCTGGAAGCCCCGTTATGTTTACGTCTGACCACGTTCGGACGTGGCGAAAGTGACCTTGCCACCGAGTTGGATCAACTTGAGCTGCCGGAAGGCGTGGTGATGGGTTACCGTTCGTCATCGCCGATTATCGAGCTGAAAGTCACCGGCCCGCGCTCTCAGGAGGCTGCAATGCACAAAGCGTTTGAACGCGTGCGTGAAGTCGCAGGGGAGAGCACGATTTTTGAAGGGCTGGGTAGCCTGCCGGATCGTCTGGCAGAACGCCTGCTGGCGCAGGATTTACGTCTGGCGGTCAGCGAAAGTTTCACCGGCGGCCTGCTGAACTGGCGTCTGCAAAGCGCCGGGGTTCCGCTGGTCAACGGCGAGTTATTGCCCCAGGGTGACGAAGCCTCACCAGAGAAATCCCTCGAATGCTTACTGGCGCGTGCGCAGACGTTGGCCGAAACCACCGGCGCACAACTGGCGCTGGCTATGGGCGCGCTGTCAGGTGCAGAATTAAGTCTGGCACTGCATACCCCAACCGGCACCAGCGGCCTGACAATCCGCTATACCGCCACGCGTCACGGACTGGCATTACGTCAGGAGACCATGGCGATGGTGGCGATGGATATGCTGCGGCGTTACCTGAACGGGTGGGAGCCGGTGGCGGATTACCCGTGGTTGGATCGGGTTGAGAAGGTTTAGCTTTAGCTCCCTCCCCTGCGAAGGGGAGGGCTGGGGTGGGGTATTAAAGCGAAATCAAAGAGTTGAGGTTGGCTTTGATGAGATGTTAGCCCTTAAAACCCCCTCCCGTCCTCCCCCTTCGCAGGGGGAGGAGTAAAGTCTAAAACGCGATCTCAATATCCCCAACCGGCATGCAACAACACGGTAAAATCTCGCCGTCTGAGATAAAGGCCAGGGGTTTCTCGCTGTAGGCGACCTCACCGTTAATCAACCGCATCCGGCACGATCCGCAATAACCTTCGCGACACTGGTATTCCACTTCAACCTGATGATGTTCAAACACCTCCAGCAAATTCCGGTGCTCTGACTTACACGCCAGTTGCTGTCCGTTTGCTGAAAGTGTGATGGTTCTGTCGGCCATTTAAAGCTCGAAATCACTCAGGTCATCGGCGTGAACTTCAGAATCAATCTGACCTACCAGATAGGAGCTGACTTCCACTTCCTGTGGCGCAACCTGCACGTTATCAGACACCAGCCAGGCGTTGATCCACGGGATCGGGTTCGAGCGGGTTTTGAACGGAGCATCCAGCCCGACAGCCTGCATACGGATATTGGTGATGTATTCGACGTACTGACACAGAATGTCTTTGTTCAGGCCGATCATCGAACCGTCTTTGAACAGGTATTCTGCCCAGTCCTTTTCCTGCTGTGCCGCCAGCACGAACAGGTCATGGCACTCCTGCTGACATTCCAGCGCGATTTCTGCCATTTCAGGGTCGTCCTGACCTGAACGCAGCAGGTTCAGCGCGTGCTGAGTGCCGGTCAGATGCAGCGCTTCATCACGGGCGATCATCTTGATGATTTTCGCGTTGCCTTCCATCAGTTCACGTTCGGCGAACGCAAATGAACAGGCAAAGCTGACGTAGAAACGTACGGCTTCCAGCGCGTTGACGCTCATCAGACAGATGTAGAGTTTCTTCTTAAGTTCATGCAGGTTAACTACAACGGTTTTGCCGTTGACCTGATGCGTGCCTTCGCCCAGCAGATGGTAGTAGCTGGTCATCTCGATCAGCGTGTCGTAGTAACCGGAGATGTCTTTCGCGCGCTTGAGGATTTCTTCATTGGTCACGATATCGTCAAACACAATCGCCGGATCATTCACGATGTTGCGGATAATATGTGTGTAAGAGCGCGAGTGAATAGTTTCCGAAAACGCCCAGGTTTCGACCCAGGTTTCCAGCTCAGGAATAGAAATCAGCGGTAACAGCGCGACGTTCGGGCTGCGGCCCTGAATGGAATCCAGCAGCGTCTGGTATTTCAGGTTGCTCAGGAAAATGTGTTTCTCGTGATCCGGCAACGCCTGAAAATCGATACGGTCGCGGGAAACATCAATCTCTTCCGGACGCCAGAAGAAGGACAGTTGCTTTTCGATCAGTTTTTCAAAGATTTCATGCTTCTGCTGGTCGAAACGGGCAACGTTAACCGACTGACCAAAGAACATTGGCTCAAGAAGCTGATCGTTTTTATTCTGGGAAAAAGTACTGTAGGCCATAACTTCCTCGAAATTCTCGGCAAAAACCCCCTGACGGGGGTTTTGAATAATATTCTTAGTTAAAACAAAAGATTAGATTTTGCAGGCGCCGCTTTCACAGTCATCAGCCACATCGGCTTTCATGTCTTCCTGTACATCATCAGCACCGTCACGGGTGTTCTGATAGTACAGCGTTTTCACGCCAAATTTGTAGGCGGTCAGCAAGTCTTTCAACAACTGTTTCATTGGTACTTTGCTGTTCGGGAAGCGCGACGGGTCGTAGTTGGTGTTTGACGAAATCGCCTGGTCGATGAATTTCTGCATTACGCCAACCAGTTGCAGGTAGCCGTCGTTGTTCGGCATATCCCACAGCAGTTCGTACTGATCTTTCAGACGCTCGTACTCCGGCACAACCTGACGCAGAATCCCGTCTTTCGACGCTTTGATACTGATGTGGCCGCGAGGTGGCTCGATACCGTTGGTGGCGTTGGAGATCTGCGAAGAGGTCTCGGACGGCATCAGCGCGGACAGCGTGGAGTTACGCAGGCCGTATGTTTTGATGTTTTCACGCAGCGTATCCCAGTCCAGATGCAGCGGTTCATCGCAGATGGCATCCAGATCTTTTTTGTAGGTATCCACCGGCATGATGCCTTGTGAATAGGTGGTTTCGTTGAACCACTGGCACGCGCCTTGTTCTTTCGCCAGTTCGTTGGAGGCTTTCAGCAGGTAATACTGAATGGCTTCGAACGTTTTGTGGGTCAGGTTGTTAGCGCTGCCATCGGAATAACGCACACCGTTTTTCGCCAGATAATACGCGTAGTTAATCACGCCGATACCCAGCGTACGTCGGCCCATCGCACCGCGTTTTGCGGCTTTGATCGGGTAATCCTGATAATCGAGCAGGGCGTCCAGAGCGCGAACTGCCAGAACAGCCAGTTCTTCCAGATCGTCGAGGCTTTCGATCGCACCGAGGTTGAAAGCAGACAGCGTACACAGCGCGATTTCGCCGTTTTCGTCATTAACGTCATCCAGCGGTTTGGTTGGCAGCGCAATTTCCAGACACAGGTTGGACTGGCGAACAGGCGCGATAGCCGGATCAAACGGGCTGTGGGTGTTGCAGTGGTCAACATGCTGAATGTAGATACGGCCTGTAGAGGCGCGTTCCTGCATCATCAGGGAGAACAGTTCCACCGCTTTCACTTTCTGCTTACGGATGCTGGCATCCTGCTCGTACTTCTCGTACAGACGCTCGAACTCGTCCTGATCGGCAAAGAATGCATCGTACAGGCCAGGTACGTCAGACGGGCTGAACAGGGTAATGTCGCCGCCTTTCACCAGACGCTGATACATCAGTTTGTTGATCTGCACGCCGTAGTCCATATGACGGACGCGGTTGCCTTCAACACCACGGTTGTTTTTCAGTACCAGCAGGCTTTCGACTTCCAGATGCCACATCGGGTAGAAGAGTGTCGCTGCGCCGCCACGAACACCGCCCTGAGAACAGGATTTCACCGCAGTCTGGAAATGTTTGTAGAACGGGATACAACCGGTGTGGAATGCTTCACCGCCACGGATCGGGCTGCCCAGCGCACGAATGCGACCGGCGTTGATGCCGATACCGGCGCGTTGTGAAACGTATTTCACGATGGCGCTGGAGGTCGCGTTAATGGAATCCAGACTGTCGCCACATTCGATCAGCACGCATGAGCTGAACTGACGGGTCGGAGTGCGCACGCCGGACATAATTGGCGTAGGCAGGGAAATTTTGAAGGTTGAAATCGCGTCGTAGAAACGTTTGATGTAATCCAGACGGGTTTCGCGCGGGTAGCCGGAGAACAGGCAGGCCGCGACCAGAATGTAGAGGAACTGAGCACTTTCGTAGATATCGCCGGTCACACGGTTCTGTGCCAGATATTTCCCTTCCAGTTGCTTAACCGCAGCGTAAGAGAAATTCATGTCGCGCCAGTGGTCAATAAAACTGTCCATCTGCTCGAACTCTTCAGCCGTGTAGTCTTCCAGCAGATGTTTGTCGTATTTACCCATTTCAACCATGCGGGTCACCTGGTCGATCAGTTTTGGTGGTTCAAACTGGCCGTAGGCTTTTTTACGCAGGTGGAAGATCGCCAGACGCGCGGCCAGATATTGGTAATCCGGTGCATCTTTAGAGATCAGATCAGCCGCCGCTTTGATGATGGTTTCGTGAATATCAGCGGTTTTGATGCCGTCATAGAACTGGATGTGTGAACGGAGTTCTACTTGAGAAACTGATACGTTTTGAAGACCTTCCGCTGCCCAGTCAATGACACGGTGGATTTTATCAAGGTTGATGCGTTCTGTGCGGCCATCACGTTTAGTAACAAGCAGACTTTGGTTCATTGGGTGCGATACCTTAAAGGTTTATAAAGGGTCTGACCTGACCGCGTAAAACATGCGCGGCAGCACAAGAGGTTCCTAGTGTGCTGGTCAGGATATAAACACAATATATTGTGGGTTTGTTATTTTCTGATGACAAGATAGTGATTGAATGTCCCTTTTGCAAGTGAACAAAACGGGCAGATTTGTGGATAAGTTGGGGAGAAATTTTGACGTCAAGCCTGAGAAGTCCGTCATTGCTGGCGCGACAAACCTGTCAATATCTCAGATACGATTTTCTTATATTTTTATGAAAGGTGATCAACTGCCGGTTTATTAAACGTTAGAAAAAAACGCTATATTGATCTGGATAACTATTCTAAAAAATCATGTTGCGGTGTTCACGCCAACCAACGTCCTAAAAACTAAGGTTTTAACCCCGGCATACCCCGTCTCTTAACGTAAATTCTACTGGATTAGCGGAAAAAATGACTTGCAACCGATGACGATTTGGCGTCGCCGTACAGCCGTTAAGCCGCTTCGGAGCAACCTTGCTACCAGGTTTTTGTTCACTTTCTGAAAAGTGCGTTTTTGAGAAAAATGAGCCTTATTATAAATACATATGATGAATGAATGATGTTGTTTATATATTCTAAATTTATCATTAAGTGGTCTCCCGGCACTGTGCATATTACTTTCGCTCCTCTTTCATCAGGTGCGGGATTAGAACTTCAATGGTCTTCAATAAAATCACGGCGTGTTTATTTTTAGTCTTTAATTTATTGCCTTTTTCAGAGGCGGCTTTTGCAGAAACTCTCCCGACCTGTTCAGGGTTGCAAATTACTGAAAGTTGCAACGCCACGGCCACCACGCTTGAAAATAAAACCCTCAATACCTATACCGTGGCTGATGGCGCTGAGATGCAGTTCTCCGGCCTGAACGGTTCAGGTTCCTCGGGCGGTGCCTTCCACCTGGGAAACAGCACCACACTGGAGATTATTCCTGAGAGCACCACCGGTTACAGCGTATTTACCGGAAACAGCAGTTCGGGAAACGGTGGCGCGATCTTTGCGAAAGAAAACTCGACGGTATATTTAGAAAATACCCTGTTCATTGATAACGTCGCCCATGATTACGGCGGCGCAATATATATGAATGGCACCAATGATGAAGGTGATACTGATCTTGCCATTACTAATGCCGTGTTTTCAGGGAATATTTCCAGTGAGGGGAAAGGCGGCGCTATTTATTCTCTTAATAATAAAGTCCAGCTGACAAATGTTTTATTTGAGGATAATCAGGCAAAGACCAACAAAAGTGCCAGTTCAGGTAATGGTAGCGGTGGTGCGATTGATGCCACGGACAATACGTCTGACTCCCACGGCAGCATGTTTATCACTAACAGTGAATTCACCGGCAATCAGGCCGAAGGACAGGGAGGCGCAATCTACACCAGCAGCGCGTCTACGCCATTCCTGATCAACATCAACATTGATGAAAACTATCAAGAAAATGATGGTGTTGCCTATTACCACGATAACGTCGCTGGCAATTATGGCGATGCACCCGATGCCGCTGGCGGCGGGTTCATGTATCTCGGCCACAGCGAAGCGGATTTTGATATTGCTGCAGATAAAACGCTGATCATCGGCAATACCGCCAACGACGGCGCTTATGACTCGATCGCCGGTTATGGCGCGATTTTCAAACGCGGTGCTGGTGAACTGGTACTTAATGCTGATAACAGCGGTTTTACCGGCGTATTCGACATTTTAGAGGGCACGGTCACGCTGGGACGTGATGGCACGCTGATCAATGTCGGCGACACCAACTGTCAGGCTGCGGCAGATACCTGTCACGGTATTGTGTTAGGTAACGATAATTATGTGAATGACACGGCAATACTGAATGTTGGCAGCACGCAGCAAACCTTTAAAAATGCCTTTATGGGGCATGAGAACAGCACATTGAATATTGATGCTGGCGGTAATGTCATTGTTAACAGCGGCTATATGGCGGGCACCACAACAGGTGCGGGCGATCTGACCGTGGCAGAAAACGGCAGTTTCACCCTGACCGGCGCGCAGTCTATGGGGCTGGATGGCGACATTGTGGTGGAACAAAACGCTGTACTCAGCGTTCAGGGCGATGCTGAAGATTTAGCGATATTGCAGGCCGATCCGCAGTCTGTTGTGCTCGACGGCGGTGTGCTGGATTTGTCGGACATGTCCACCTTCAACGGTGAAGCGAATCAGACTAACGACGGCCTGACGATTACAGGGTCCGGCGGTACGGTAATCGGTAATGCTGATCTGGTGACGCTGGGGACGGGCAGCGACTATCACGTTGATGGCGGTGTGTATGCGGTGATTGATGCCGGTGCCGGACGCGTCACGCTGGCGGATAACAATACTTATCTGGGCACGACGCAGATCGCTTCCGGGACATTGCAGGTCACCGGTAACTCTCAGTTGGGCGATGAAGCCTATAACCGTCAGGTCATTTTTACTGATCCGGCACAGGCCAGTACGCTGGAGATTTCTGCGCCGGGCGATACCAGCGGGCAGGTCGATACCACATCAGCACAAACCGGTAAGGCACGAGATATTGAAATGCGGGCCTCAGGGACGATGCAGGTGGACGACGGCGTGACCACGCAATGGGGCGGCTTAACCGCTGACAGTACCGGCGGGCAGGCAGACGTTGACAGCACGTTCACCAAAACTGGTAACGGTACGTTGATTCTGAAAGATTCGGGCAACAGCCATTCCGCTGTCCGGGTCGAACAGGGTACTTTGCAGGGAGGCGCGGAAAACATCATCGCAGACGCCTCTTCATTGTACGTCGGCGAAAATGCCACGTTTGCCACCGGCATGGATCAGCAGGTGCGAAGCATCGATGCGGATTCCACCGGTACACTGTTGATTTCCGACAACACTCAGCTGGTCCTGACAAATCAGGACACTTCCTCGGCGCTGGATGCCAGCCTGTTTACCGGCACGGGCGGCACGCTGGTGAATGCTACGTCCGGTATGGCGCTTAAAGGCACGCTGAACACGAATCTTTCCCTGGATGCATTGACCTATTTAGCCGGTGTGACGGTCAACGGCAGCCTTGATAACAGCGCAGGAACCGCCAGTCTGGAGAATGGCAAGGCCGGGGATACGCTGACGGTCAACGGTGATTACACCGGCGGCGGCACGCTGGTGCTGGAAACTGAAATGAATGGTGATACCTCGGCGACCGACCAGCTGATTCTTAACGGCAATACTTCCGGTGATACCGCGCTGGCGGTTGTGCCGGTCAGCGGCATCGGGCAGGCGACACAAACCGGCATCAAAGTTGTCGATTTTGTTGCCGACCCGCAAAGCTTCCAGAATGCGGCAGATTTCCATCTGGCCGGTGGTCAGCAATATATCAATATGGGCGCCTACGACTATTCTCTGGTGCAGGATAATCAGGACTGGTATCTGCGCTCGCAGGTGGTGACGCCGGAGCCTCAACCGGAACCTCAGCCCGATCCTGACGTCCAGCCGCAACCTGATCCCGATGTTCAACCGCAGCCGCAACCTGTGCCAGCCTCTGGCGGGGAAGATTTTACACCGGTGCTGAACCCTAAAATGGGCGGCTATATGAGCAACCTGCGCATCGCCAATAATGCCTTCAGTATGACGGCGCAGGATCATGCCGGTGCCGGTCATGACAATATTAAGCTGCGGGTGGATTCATCGCGCGACAGCTCAACCTTTGCCAGCCAGATTGACAGTCACAATGACACGTCAGTGGTTCAGATCAGCGGCAATTTCCTGCGCAATAATGCAGGTGACGGGGAAATCCTGGCGGGAGTGGTGGGCGGTTACAGTAACAGCCACGGCGATAGCACCAGTGTACTGACCGGGCGCAAATCAGATAATGACAGCCAGGGATACGCCGTCGGACTGACCGCTTCCTGGTATCAGAACGCACAGGATCATCAGGGTGCGTATCTCGACAGCTGGATGCAATATGCCTGGTTTGATAACAGCGTCAGCGAAGACGGTACAGGTGATGATAATTATCACTCTTCCGGACTTTCCGCCTCACTGGAAGGTGGTTACCGTTTTACCCTGATGCAGGGAAACCAGTGGAACTGGACGGTGCAACCCCAGGCGCAGGTGATTTATCAGGGTGTGAAGCAGAAAGATTTTACCGCGTCGAATCAGTCGAAAGTGGCACAACAGGGGGATAATAACGTTCAGACGCGCTTAGGCTTGCGCAGTGAATGGGATATTCATCCGTCGCCGACGCTGCATCTCAGACCTTTTGTAGAGGCGAATTACCGCCATAACAGTGCGGAAACTTCCCTGAATGTGGATGGCGTGAATTTCACCGATAACACCGCCAAAGACAGTGCGGAACTGAGTACCGGGATCAGTGGCAATTTGGGCGAAAATACCACGCTCTGGGGCAAGGTTGGACAGCAAGAAGGGTCAGATGATTTTTCGCAAACCGAAGCGTCAGTTGGGGTGAGTATTCGCTGGTAAGTCAGTCAGTTAGCCGTGAAATTAAAAGGGTGCAGCGCAGGCTGTACCCTTTTTTGCGGTCAGAATATTACAGCGCCTGGGTGTGGATCATGTAGTTCACATCAACATTTGGCCCGAGTTTGAAATGGTCGGTCAGCGGGTTGTAGTGCAGTCCCATAATGTGACGCTCAAACAGCGATGTGCGGTCAATCATGCCCAGCAATTCAGACGGCTTGATGAATTTTTTGATGTCGTGCGTGCCTTTCGGCACCATTTTCAGCACATATTCAGCGCCGAAAATGGCCATCAGCCAGGCTTTATTGTTGCGGTTGATGGTGGAAAAGAACACATGGCCGCCAGGTTTCACCAGACGCGCGCAGGCGGCAACGACAGAAGCCGGATCCGGCACGTGTTCCAGCATTTCCATGCAAGTCACCACGTCATATTGCTGCGGATGCGCGTCGGCGTGCGCTTCCACGGTTTCCTGCACGTACTCCACCTTCACGCCGCTTTCCAGTGCATGCAAACGTGCTACCTGCAAGGGTTCGCCGCCCATGTCCAGTCCGGTGACTGTCGCCCCCGCCACTGCCATGCTTTCACTCAAAATGCCGCCACCGCAGCCGACATCGAGAACATTTTTTCCAAACAGGCCATCAGCGCGTTCGAGAATGTAGTTCAGACGCAGCGGATTGATGCGATGCAGCGGTTTGAATTCGCCTTCCAGATCCCACCAGCGCGAGGCGACGGCTTCAAATTTGGCGATTTCTTCATGGTCGATGTTTTGCGGTGTTGCGGAGGGTGTGGTTGTCATGAGCGTGATGAACTCCTTATAACTTGATTAGCGGATTATACATATTCCATCTGCTTTGGCTCAGTTTTGTGGTTTTGGTTAATGTTTATACGAAATGAAGCCCTGCGTGCAAAGGTTTGAAACGCGTTGGATAATAGTAGGCAAAAGGGGGCGGTTGTTTTCCACGTTTGGCTGGTTTGTGGTATAGTTTTACACCTTTGCGCTATATATGCCTACGTGGGCAGCGGCCATGAATAATCAGTAGAGGGATAGCAGCTCCATGAGCGACCTTGCCAGAGAAATCACACCGATTAACATCGAAGAAGAGCTTAAAAACTCTTATTTGGATTATGCGATGTCCGTTATTGTCGGACGTGCGTTACCAGATGTGCGCGATGGTTTGAAACCGGTGCACCGCCGCGTACTTTTCGCAATGAATGTCCTCGGTAACGACTGGAATAAAGCCTATAAAAAATCGGCCCGTGTGGTCGGTGACGTTATCGGTAAATATCACCCACACGGTGATACCGCGGTTTATGACACCATCGTTCGTATGGCTCAGCCTTTCTCACTTCGCTATATGCTGGTGGACGGGCAGGGTAACTTCGGGTCAGTGGATGGCGACTCCGCAGCAGCCATGCGTTATACCGAAATCCGCATGTCAAAAATTGCACACGAATTGCTGGCAGATTTAGAAAAAGAAACTGTCGATTTCGTGCCAAACTATGACGGCACAGAACAAATTCCTTCTGTTATGCCAACGCGCATTCCCAACCTGCTGGTTAACGGCTCGTCGGGTATCGCTGTCGGTATGGCAACCAACATTCCGCCGCATAACCTCACCGAGGTGATCAACGGCTGTCTGGCGTATATTGAAGATGAAAACATCAGCATTGAAGGGCTGATGGAACACATCCCGGGGCCAGACTTCCCGACGGCTGCGATCATCAACGGTCGCCGTGGTATCGAAGAAGCTTACCGTACCGGCCGTGGCAAAATTTATATCCGTGCCCGAGCTGAAGTAGAAGCCGATGCGAAAACTGGTCGCGAAACCATCATTGTTCACGAGATCCCGTATCAGGTGAACAAAGCCCGTCTGATCGAAAAGATCGCCGAGCTGGTGAAAGAAAAACGCGTCGAAGGTATCAGTGCGCTGCGCGATGAGTCTGATAAAGACGGCATGCGTATCGTGATTGAAATTAAACGCGATGCTGTCGGTGAAGTGGTTCTGAACAACCTGTATTCCCTGACGCAACTGCAGACGTCTTTCGGCATCAACATGGTGGCACTGCACCAGGGTCAGCCGAAGATTCTCGGTCTGAAAGAAATTTTGTCAGCGTTCGTCCGCCACCGCCGTGAAGTGGTGACGCGTCGTACCATTTTCGAACTGCGTAAAGCCCGCGACCGTGCTCATATCCTCGAAGCACTGGCTATCGCGCTGGCGAACATCGACCCGATCATTGAACTGATCCGTGCGGCACCGACGCCGGCTGAAGCGAAAGCTGGCCTGGTCGCGCGTTCATGGGATCTGGGCAACGTGTCAGCAATGCTGGCAAGTGCGGGTGACGATGCAGCCCGTCCTGAATGGCTGGAGCCGCAGTTTGGTATTCATGATGGAAAATACTTCCTGACTGAGCAACAGGCACAGGCCATTCTGGATCTGCGTCTGCAGAAACTGACCGGTCTTGAGCACGAAAAACTGCTGGATGAATACAAAGAGCTGCTGGTGCAAATCGCTGAGCTGCTGTTCATCCTGTCCAACCCTGACCGTCTGATGGAAGTCATTCGTGAAGAACTGGAAGCGATCCGTGATCAATACAACGATCCGCGTCGTACCGAAATTACGGCAAATACCTCTGACATCAACATCGAAGACCTGATCAATCAGGAAGACGTTGTGGTGACCTTGTCGCATCAGGGCTACGTGAAATATCAGCCTCTGACTGATTACGAAGCGCAGCGTCGCGGCGGTAAAGGGAAGTCAGCAGCACGCATTAAAGAAGAAGACTTTATCGATCGTCTGCTGGTGGCCAACACCCACGACACTATTCTGATGTTCTCAAGTCGCGGGCGTCTGTACTGGATGAAAGTCTATCAGTTGCCGGAAGCCAGCCGCGGTGCCCGTGGCCGTCCTATCGTCAACCTGTTGCCGCTTGAGCCGAACGAACGTATTACCGCCATTCTGCCAGTACGCGAGTACGAAGAAGGTCGTCATGTGTTCATGGCAACCGCCAGCGGTACCGTGAAGAAAACCGCGCTGACCGATTTCAGCCGTCCACGCAGCGCCGGCATTATCGCCATCAACCTCAACGAGGGTGATGAGCTGATTGGTGTTGACCTGACTGACGGTAAAGACGAAGTCATGCTGTTCTCTGCAGCCGGTAAAGTCGTGCGCTTCTCTGAAGAAGCCGTCCGCTCAATGGGCCGTACGGCGACCGGTGTACGCGGTATCCGTCTGGGCGAAGGCGACAGCGTTGTATCGCTTATCATCCCACGCGGTGACGGTTGTATCCTGACTGTGACGCAGAACGGTTTCGGTAAACGTACTGAATCGACCGAGTACCCAACTAAATCCCGTGCAACGCAGGGCGTTATCTCAATCAAAGTGAGTGAGCGTAACGGACCGGTTATTGGTGCAATTCAGGTTGATGAAGCGGATCAAATCATGATGATCACCGATGCCGGTACGCTGGTGCGTACCCGTGTTTCCGAAGTGAGTACTGTTGGTCGTAACACTCAGGGTGTGACGCTTATCCGTACCGCAGACGATGAGAATGTGGTTGGCTTGCAACGTGTTGCAGAACCGGTTGAAGACGAAGAACTGGATGGCGTAGCCACCGAAGCGGGCGAACTGGAAGCGGCACAAGCAGCCGATCTGCCAGACGACGCGGAAAGTGAAGACGATCAGCCAGCTGATGACGAAGAAGAATAAGTTTTCTTAGTCAGCAGACAAAAGGGCATAACAATAGTTATGCCCTTTTTTATTGGATTCGTCTTAAAACAAATCTTTCACCTACACTGCATTATGCGGCGCTTTTTAGAAAGTCTGGCAATAGTGTATCCTGATCCCCATTCCGCTCGCTGAGCCGTTTTGCTAATGGTTAATCCTTGAAATATCTTGCTTCGTTTCGCACAACGCTAAAAATCTCCCGTTATCTTTTCCGGGTGCTGGCGCTTATGTTGTGGACACTGGGTGTGCTGCTGACCACCTTTTATGTGCTGAATATTTTCCATAACAAAGAATCCGAGATCCGCGATGAGGACAATCTCAATTACGATCTGGCGCAGAGTTACATCAAAAATTCCAATGATGTGATGCACAGCATTAAGTTTATGGCTGAGAATCGCCTGAGCGCTTCAGTGAACGGGCTGGATATCATCAACGGCATAATCAGCACTAAAAACACGGCGCCGTCTTATCTCTCATTGTTCCCTGAGTCCGACTGTTCGCAGATTAATGATAGCTACCGTAATTCGCTGGCTTCGCTGGGTAACATGATCCATTACTGGAAAGACAACTTTTCCGATGCCTACGATCTCAATCGCGTGTTCCTCATCAGTGGCGAGAGTTTGTGTCTGGTTGATTTTGGTATCAGCAGCGAACCGTTCGAGCGCGAAAGCCAGGAACAGTTGAAATCATTGCATGAAAAAATTATGCAATATCGCAACAGTAAGAGCACAGATAAAGAAAACAGCCTGTACTGGGTGTCGCAGTCCGGCAGTAAAGACTCCGGAAATTTGTATGTGCTGACCCCGATTTATGTCGGCAATAAACTCGAAGCGCTGATGGGTATTCAGCAAAATCTGCGCGCCGAAGATTTGTTGAATCCGAATTCACAGCACACCGCCGTGACGTTGCTGGATGAAGACGATCAGCCGCTGCTGGGGATTTCCGAGGACGGGCACTACAGCGCCGCGCCGGGCGATTATCCGCAGGCCAGTTCATTCTTCGGGTATGTAAATGGTTATAAAGATTTGGTCTACAAAAAGCCGCTGACACCGTCCTCGCTGAGTGTGGTGTATTCCATGCCGTTTAATACGGTGATCGAGCGATTTAAGATCCTGATTTTTAATGCGGTTTTACTGAATATATTCTCCGGCCTGTTATTGTTTATTCTGGCCTGGGTTTTTGAGCGCAAAATGTTTTTACCGGCCGAGGAAAACGCATTCCGGCTTGAAGAACATGAACAGTTCAACCATAAAATCGTGGCCTCAGCGCCGGTCGGCATTTCCATTTTGCGTATCAGCGATGGCGTTAACATCCTGAGTAATGAACTGGCGCATAATTATATCAGCATGCTGACGCAGGAAGACCGGCAGCGTATTACGCGGATCATCTGCGATCAGCAGACCAATTTCGTCGATGTCATCACCAAGAACAATAACAACATCCAGCTAAGTTTCGTGCATTCACGCTACCGTAATGAAGACGTGGCGATTTGTGTGCTGATCGACGTCAGTGCGCGCGTGAAAATGGAAGAGTCTTTGCAGGAAATGGCTAATGCGGCCGAGCAGGCCAGCCAGTCGAAATCAATGTTCCTGGCAACCGTCAGCCATGAATTGCGCACGCCGCTTTACGGTATCATCGGCAACCTGGATTTACTGCAAACGCAAGGGTTGCCTCAGGGCGTTGACCGTCTGGTGACGGCAATGAATAACTCGTCGGCACTGCTGTTGAAAATCATCAGCGACATTCTCGACTTCTCCAAAATTGAATCCGAGCAGCTGAAAATCGAGCCGCAGGAATTCTCCTGTCGCGAAGTGATCACTCACATTGCCGGTAACTATTTGCCGCTGGTGGTGAAAAAGCGTCTGGGACTTTACTGCTTTATCGAACACAACGTGCCGTTGTCATTCAATGGCGATCCGGTGCGTCTGCAACAGGTCATCTCCAACATCCTGAACAATGCGATTAAATTTACCGACACCGGCTGCATTGTTCTGAATGTCAGAACCTGCGGAAACTATCTTGAGTTTCAGGTGCGCGATACCGGCGTCGGGATCCCTGAGCGCGAAATCACCCGCCTGTTTGATCCGTTCTTCCAGGTCGGAACCGGCGTGCAGCGCCATTTCCAGGGCACCGGTCTGGGGCTGGCTATCTGTGAAAAGCTGATTAACCTGATGGATGGCGATATTGAGGTGGAATCGGAACCGGGGTTGGGCAGTTCGTTTACGGTGCGTATTCCGCTCTACAACGCCACTTTCCCGTCGGGTGAGCCGCTGGACAACTGGCAGGACAAAACGGTCTGGCTGGATGTGCGCAATGCTTATCTGGAAAGTTACCTGATGCAACTGATGCGTTATCACGGCGCGAATGTTCAGCGCTGCGAGCCGGAACTGCAAAGCCAGCGGGAAGATGTGCTGATTACTGACACGCCGCTGATCCATAAGGGCGAACTGGCCGCACAGATTGAATTCTCAATCGGCCATATCGGGCCGCCAGTCGAAACGCGTCCGGGTTACTGGATTCATAGTACGTCCACACCACTGGAAATCACTGCGCTGCTCAACCGGATTTACCGTCTCGAGACGACAGCGGAAGAGGGCGGCTCAGCGACGCCGGAATCCGCTGTGGCGCAGGATTACAGCGATATTACCTTGCTGGTGGTGGATGATCATCCGATTAACCGCCGTCTCCTGGCGGATCAACTGGGCACGATGGGCTATATCGTGGTGACGGCGAACGACGGGATTGACGCACTGGATGCCATGCGCGCGCATGAAATTGATATTGTGCTCAGCGACGTCAACATGCCGCGCCTCGACGGTTACGGGCTGACGGCAAAACTGCGCGAACTCGGCCATACCTTACCGGTGATCGGCGTCACCGCTAACGCGCTGGCGGAACAACGGCAGCGTTGTCTGGAAGCGGGTATGGATAACTGTTTATCCAAGCCAGTCACACTGGAAACCCTGCGCGATACGCTGCGTTATTACAGTGCGCTGGTTCGCAGAAAGCGACAATCCTGACGGACGACGTCGGAAAATACAAAAGGCACCGTTAGGTGCCTTTTTCACGTCTGAACCTACATAACGCCCTGAAGCGTTAGTCTTTATCTACCGGCTGGGAGCTGACGGAAGACAGATAGTTCAGCAGGGCGATATCGTTTTCCACGCCCAGTTTCAGCATCGCAGATTTCTTCTGGCTGCTGATGGTTTTAATGCTGCGGTTCAGCTTTTTGGCAATCTCAGTCACCAGGAAACCTTCTGCGAACAGGCGCAGAACTTCGCTTTCTTTCGGAGACAGGCGTTTGTCGCCGTAACCGTTGGCGCTGATTTTTTCCAGCAGTTTTGCCACGCTGTCCGGCGTGAACTTTTTGCCTTTCTGCAATGCGGCCAGCGCTTTTGGCAGGTCAGTTGGCGCGCCTTGCTTAAGCACAATCCCCTCGATATCCAGATCCAGTACAGAACTCAGGATCGCCGGATTATTGTTCATGGTCAGAACAATGATGGATAACTGCGGGTAGTGGCGCTTGATGTATTTGATCAGGGTGATGCCATCGCCGAATTTATCGCCCGGCATGGACAGGTCAGTGATCAGCACATGAGCATCAAGTTTGCTTAAGCTGTTAACCAGTGCAGTTGAGTCTTCGAACTCGCCTACAACATTCACCCATTCAATTTGTTCAAGGGACTTACGAATACCAAACAGGACGATAGGATGGTCATCAGCAATAATTACGTTCATATTATTCATGTGATTAGCTACCTTGCTGGAGCAGTCTGGAGACAAAAGAATCAATGTGGTTGATGGTTTCAGTAATCTGTAACGCATCGCCATCTGCGATGTATTGTTCTAACGATTCACACATTTGCTTGCCTGGGGTCAGGTTCAGCATAGCGAACACTCCCTTGAGACGATGTGCTGTTTGGGAAAGTGATGTGAAATCACGACGTTGGTTTTCATTATACAGTTTCTCAAGATCTTCCGGTACTGTCTCGACGAAAAGCTGATAGTAATCGCTTGATTTTAGCTGCTTTTCATAAAGGTCGAGAGAGTCTTCGCCGGGCTCTTCGGGTGAAACACTGTCATCGTATACAGAAAATTGCTGTTCGATTAACAGTAAGGTTGCGTCTATCAGCGCATTGCTGATGTTGTAATTGACGCGAATATAATGCTTTTCAAGCTGCTGGAATCCCGACTCATCGTCAGTCAGCAGCAGGGTAAATTTGTCACTGTTTTGCGGGTTATCTGTCAGTAAAACATCATATTCCCGCGCGACCTGACGATCGTCAGCCACGATGCACACCGCGCCGTAAGCGTTCATGGTCTGGGTCACAATACCGCGAACTTCCTCTGATGTGATATCGAGTAATACCGTCACATCATTGAGTAATTTCTCGTCTTCCGCTTCGATTTCCTGCGCTTCCTGACGTTGTTTAACACGTACAGTATAGCGTGTGCCGATGTTGAGCTTGCTGCGGATTTCCAGCTGACCGCCCAGTTTTTTGCACAGCTGATTACACAGGAAGAATGTCAGCCCGGAACCGTGGTTAAAGCGATCGACTAACGTCTGGCTAAGGAAAGGATAATTCAGATTACTCAATTCTTCTTTGGAAATTCCGCTACCCGTATCGTTTATGTGGAAAATCAGCTGATCCGGGCGATCTTCGTCCTGTTCGCTGGTCAGGGTCACCTTGCCCAGCGATGTGGTAACAATGGCATAATCGAGCAGCAGGGACAGAATTTTCTTCACTGCCTGCATATCGCCGACAAAGGCCGCTTCAGGGGCAATCTGGAAATGATTCAGCAACCCGAGGCCTTTCTGATTCAGGCGGGGCAGGGCCTCAAGCAACAGCTCATCTACCAGGGTTGAAAGCACGTACTTATCGTTCGCCGGTTGCCAGTCCTGAGTTTCCAGACGGGTCAGCAGCGTAATGTTATCAACCAGCGTCAGCGCGTTACGCGACTCACTCAGGAGTTTGCTTTCCAGCGCCTGACGTTCTTCCGGTTTCTGTTCTTCCACTAACGCCACGGCCAGCCCGTTCAGTTCCTGCAATGGCTGATTCAGCTCAATGCCCAGATTATGCAGCATCAGTTTGCGTGCCTGCAGGTTCTTCTCAAACTCACGTTTGGCCTGTTGCAGCGTGCGGTTCACCATCACTTCTTTATCCTGATCGTGGAGCATAAACAGGTAAGTTTCCGGCGAAATCTGGCTGCGGATCATGCGGATTTCATAAACTTCGTTATTGACGGTCGCCTGTATCGTGCCGTGATGCTGCTCGGCCATATTGGCAATTTTGTTCAGACTCAGATGCGGTAATAACTGGTCAGCAATTTTATTACTGAGGATCACGCTGTGGTTGCTGAAGTTATACACCAGTAAACCGAGCGGCAGACCCGAAATGATTTCCTGATTCAGCGCCTGCTGCATCTGTAATTGTGCCGCCATATTCTCGCTCGGGCGGATGTACTGATGGCGAATGAAATAGATACTGGTCATCGCCAGCCCGATCAGGAACAGGTTAATCAGGATCAGCCAGAAGTTATTACGTGAAAGATCAACCACAAGGCTGAACAGCGGAACGTGGTAGGTGAGTGACAGCGGTGAATTTCTCAGCGGCACATCAAACACCAGCGACCATCCCTGCATCACGATGCTGCTGGCCGCCGGATTATCATCGGCCGGATCACCTTCATTGACCGCCGTGGTGTTGCCATTAAGCTGGAAATTATCTCTCGACATACTGTAAGGGATGAGATCACTCATCGGTAAATCGAAGGCAATCACGGTCGCCAGATGTCCCGGATTATTAAAGGTGGTGCGCAGGGAGAAGGAATAGTCGTTACTCTGGCGCGATTTGCGCAGAGGAGAATAACTTTCGCGTTCGTCCAGCGTGTTCGCCTGCTGCAACATTTCGGCACGGCGTGATTGCAGCGTGCTGGTGAAATAGTTTTCCTTCAGGCGGGAGTCTTGCAACTGCAGCGGCACCGTGGTGATCAACAACATGCTGTTATCCTGACCGTTCAGGTAATACAGCGAATAAGGGTGAGTTGTTGAGCCCCACTGGTCATCCAGGAAGGATGAAATTTTCAGGGTTAAATCCAGCGTGGAACTGTCGTGTGCACCGAAAATCAGCGCATCAGTTTTCTTGTGAGGTTTGGAGACAAAATACATATCCTGACGCAGGCGGATTTCCTGCGCACTGACGGCATCCGCCGCCATCGGCTGGCCGGTGAAATTGTCGTAAATCTGGTAGGTCATGTAGCGATACTTATCGATGCGCTTTTGCAGCAAGTCAGCGGTATTTTGCACCGTGCGCAGTTTGTCGTTCAGATAAGCATTGGTGTAGTTATACCCGTAAAGGCCGAGGCCCATAGCCAGCAACAAAATGAACAACCAAAAGAATCGCGTGATATTGGTTGATGTCAGCGATAAATATTTACCAGCCATGATGATGAGTTTTTTCCTTCATTCTTGTAATGACGCTTTTAGCGGACGACGGTTTTTGCACAAACAGTGGTACACAACATCGTTGCCGCAACGCAACCTGATGCAACAGATAAACTGCTGACCTGCGCGATAAACCGGTCAGCGCAGAACCCGCTAAAGCCAGGTTGCGAAATATGTTCAGCGAACATTTCCTGCGAGGGCGGTGCAGTTATCGGGCCGTGAGACATGTTGTGAAAATCCCTTTGCGTTTAAAAAATTAAGCCTTTATCCGCCCACAGACGCACTGGGCGGACACTTTATCAGAAAGCATAAGTGCTGTGATTGCGCATAGTCCTAATTATGTGTTTGCCAAATACCCTTTTGCCATAAAATCTACAAGACGATCACACAATTGATAAGTTAATTTGATCGATTATCTGACTGCCTGTTGCCTGATTTCATTAACAATAACACCATGTATATTATGTGGATAATTTATTAATTTGTTGTTTTTTATAATAATAAAATTATCCGCATAGCGTTAAACCAAAATTTAACATCTGTCAAACTGATGGTTTGACTTTTTTTAATGAATTATTTCAATCTTAATGATTATGTCTTTTTATGGCGATTAACTCAAATCATGCATATAACTTATGGAGTTTCGGGAAAAAATACCGAAATGATGGTTAACCAAAGCCCCTAAAAAATATATAAATTTAATAACAGCCGTTTTTGTTTGTTTTGTAGCCTGTGGCAATACCTCACACCAGTTGGAAGTTTATCCATTTTTCTTAATGGTCTTCATTACCCGCTGAACCGCTTTTTACCTGAAAAGGAAGAGCGGTGTTTAGCGTGTATGGACAACAACTGGCGTAACAGGGGTACAACATGGCTCAGAACGGTAGCGTTGTTATTGATATTCTTTCTCGTACTAATGGTGCAGTAATCTCCCAGGTTTCAAACGCCAGTCAGGACGTAACTCTTAATCAAATCAGCATAGTACGCGTACACGCGACCCGTGACGTGGTCACCCGCTATGAGCGTGTGGGGAATGATCTTGTTATTCACATGAAAGACGGACGCACCGTCCGCTATCACAGTTTCTTCGATACAGATGGCAAGGGGAATCACAGCGAACTGATTTTTGATGATGGCACCCACCCGATCGAACATGCCGCGTTTGTCGATACCGGCGCAACAGCGGGGGCAACCCCGATCGTTCCCGCTTATGAAACCATTCCTGATGCCGGGGCGCTGGTCATCGACTCCTCTAATTTTGACCCGGCTGTTTTAGGTGCCGTTCTGGGCGTTGTCGCACTGGGTGCCGGGATCGCAATTGCTGCAGGTGGCGGCGGTGGTGGTGGCGGTGGCGGCAGCAGTAATAACGGTGGCAGCGACGGCGGCGGAAACACTGACGGTGGGAATACCGGTGGCGGGAATACTGGTGGCGGAAACACCGGTGGCGGAAACACCGGCCAGACCGCAACGTTATCGCTGGGCGCATTTGCCGGTGACAACACCCTTAACGCCACGGAATCGCGTTTAGCACAAATCTTTTCAGGCACCGCAAGTAACGTGGCCGCAGGCGAGACCATTACCCTGACCATCAACGGTAAAACCTACACCAGTACCGTAGGCGCTGACGGCAAATGGAACATCAATCTGCCGCCGGTAGATTTACAAAATCTGGCAGATGGTACTTACGTGGTGTCCGTCACTGTCACCGGTACTGATGGCAAATCGGTCACTCAGGGGATCACCGTTGTCGTGGATAAAACCCCGCCGGTGGTCTCGCTCGATCCTGTCGCCAGTGACAACATTCTTGACGCCGTTGAGCATCAGCAACCGCTGACAGTGACCGGCACAGCTTCTGTCTCTGAAGCCGGGCGCACACTGGTCGTTACCCTCAATGGCACGCAATACAACACGACGGTAGGTGCTGATGGCACCTGGTCGGTGACAATACCCGCCAGCACGGTTTCCGCGCTTGCTGAAGGCAATTATACGCTGACCGCGTCACTGACCGATGCCGCAGGAAACTCGACCACTACACCGGAAAGTTTCGTTATCAGCGACAGCGCCGGTATTTTGATGGTCAACCCGATCTCAGGTGATGGTCAGCTCAATGCCAGTGAAGCGCAAAGCGCGCTGGTGATCACCGGTACCACATCCAATGTCCCTGCGGGCACGCAGATCACGGTGACAATCGGCGGCGTGGCATATCAGACCACAACAACAGCGGAGGGGGGCTGGAACCTGAGTCTTTCTCCTGCCCGGTTGCAGGCGCTGACTGATGGCCCGACGACCGTAACCGTCAGCCTGGTCGATAGTCAGGGCAATACCATCAGTCAGACGACAGATCTGAATGTTGCTATCCATGGCGTTCCGCCGACGCTTGATCCGGCTTTCGGCGGTGACAATACGCTCAATGGCAGTGAATCCATCACCAGCCAGACATTGACGGGGAACACGGGTCTCACCGGCGATGGTCAGACCGTGACTGTCACCCTTGGTGGCCAGCAAATTACCGGCACGGTTACGCCAGACGGTATCTTCACCGTGACGGTTCCGCCTTCAGTACTCGGTAACCTGCCGCAGGGCAGCAATAATATCGTGGTCACCGTGACGGACCCGGCGGGCAATCACAACACCATTACCACGCCAGTCAGCATCGATACTGTCGCCCCAACGCTTGCTATCAATCCGCTGGCGGGCGACGGCCAAATCAGTCTGGCCGAAGCTGCAGGCGCACTGACCCTGTCAGGTACCGCCTCGGCAGCAGATGCAGGCAGAACGGTTACCATCACCATTAACGACCAGACATTTACCGCCGTTGTCGGCGATGACGGCGCATGGAGCACACAAATCCCGGCTGGCACGCTGACTGGTCTGAACGGTGATTTCCCGATCAGCGCCACCCTGACCGACGCTGCGGGCAACACCACCACCAGCACCAGCCCGCTGCATGTTGCTGCCGATTCCACTCTTCAGCCGGGCATTTCAGTGAATGCATTTGGCGGCGATGACGCCGTTGACGGCGCGGAAGTCCAGACGGCGCAGGTGCTGAGCGGGACCACTACCCGCGTCGAAGCGGGTCAGATCGTCACCATTACGCTCAACGGCAATACCTATGAAGCCACGGTGCAGGCCAGCGGCAACTGGAGTGTGATTATTCCGGCAGCCGATATGGTCACGCTGACCGACGGTACCCAAACCCTCAATGTCAGCGTGTCTGATAAAGCCGGTAACCCGGCGACCGGCACTGATACTTTCGAGGTTGATACCTCTCAGAACGGTATTGCGATTGACCCGGTAACGGGTGATAACGTCATCAACGCAGTGGAAACTGCAAACGGCATTGAAATCAGTGGTACCACTCTGGGGGTAGCGGAAAACGCCATAGTCACCGTGCAGTTCGGCTCGCTGTTTAAAACAGCCACGGTAGGGGCGAATGGCAGATGGTTCATGCTGTTAAGCACGGGCGAGATCGAGGACATTCAAGGAAGCAATCCAGATCTCAACAGCATTTCTGCCACTGTCGAAGGGCCTGGTGGAATAATTTTATCGAACAGTATTAATATCGGTATTGATAACACCAATCCTCTTCCCACTCTCAATACCCCGTTTGGCGATAGTCTGCTCAATGCGACTGAAGCCGCCGCCGGGCAGACTCTCAGCGGTACCACCGGAAAATCGGGTGATGGTCAAACCGTCACCGTCACATTAGGCGGGAAAACCTATAACGCGACTGTGGCCGCAGACGGCAACTGGTCAGTTCAGGTTCCGGCAGCAGATTTGCAGGCGTTGCCACAGGGCAATGTGGCGATTGCCGTCACTGCCACTGACGGCGCTGGCAATACCGCCACGTTAAGCAGTAACGCTACGGCTGATTTCACCGCGCCGCTTCTGATTGTTAACCCGGTTTCCAGCGACGGATACATCAACGCCTCTGAAGCGGCTGAGGGGGTGACGATCACCGGAACTGCCTCGATTTCGGAAGCCGGACGCACCGTCACCGTCACCCTCAACGGTGAAACCTATACCGGCATTGTGCAGCCAAACGGCCAGTGGAATGTTGCCGTGCCAGCCACCGCATTCAATGGTGTGGCAGATGGTAGCTACCCGGTGAGCGTCCAGTTGTCCGATGCGGCGGGCAACAGCACAACGGTTAACTCCGGCGTGCAGCTTGCAGCCGATGCGGCGAACGGCCCGACCATCACCGTTAATACCTTTGCGGGTAATAATGTGCTGGATGGAGCAGAACAACAAACCGCGCAGCAGCTCAGCGGTTCAACCTCCCGTGTTGAAGCGGGTCAGACAGTCCTGATCCTGCTGAATGGCCATTCTTATACGGCAGTGGTGCAGCCAAGCGGAAGCTGGAGCGTCAGCGTTCCGGCGGCGGATCTGGCGACCATCGCCAACGGCACCACACAAATTAGCGTGTCAGTGGCGGATAAAGCGGGAAATGTGGCGACAGGCAGCGAAACCCTGATCGTCAACAACCTGCTCAGCGGGCTGGCGGTGAATCCGGTGGCGGGCGATAACCAGCTCAATGCCGGTGAAGCCGCCGCAGGAATTACCCTCAGCGGCACCTCCAGCAATGTGCCGGTAAATGGCGTGGTGACCATCACGCTGAACGGTAAAATTTATACGGCAACCGTCGGCACGGGCGGTGCCTGGAGTGCGCAGATTCCGGCAGCCGATCTGGCGCTGCTCAGTGACGGCAATAACACCGTGAAAGTCAGCGCGACTGATGCGGCAGGCAATCCGGTGTCCGGCAGCAGTGACTTCGGTGTGATCATCCATTCCCTCCCGGACGCGACGCTCAACACGCCGTTTGGCGATACGCAGCTCAATGCCAGTGAAGCGGCAGCAGGCCAGACACTGACCGGCAGCACCGGGGTCAGCGGCGACGGACAGACTGTCATCGTCACCGTCGGCGGGACAGATTACACCGCCACGGTGGATGCCAGCGGGAACTGGAGCGCCACCGTCCCTGCCGGAGATTTGCAAACCCTTCCTCAGGGACCCGGGGCGGTGCTGGTGGCCGTCACGGATGCGGCAGGCAATACCAGCAATGTCAGTACGCCGGTAACTATTGATACCGTCGCGCCAGTAGTCACCATCACCACACCGGTCGCGGGCGACGGCACCATCAATGCCGCAGAAGCCGGGGCGATTATTCCGGTCAGCGGCACGGCAGGAGCGGGTGAGGCGGGCGATACCGTCACCATCAGCCTTGGCGGACACACTTATACCGGCACTGTGGCAGCAGGCGGCGGCTGGACAGTCAACATTCCGGCCGATGCGCTGGCAAACGTGGCGAACGGCACCTATACCCTGACCGCCACGGTGACCGATGCCGCCGGTAACGCAGGCACCGCAACCGCACCGGTCACTGTGACGGCGGATCCGGCATTGCTGCCGACAATCGACATTGACCTCTTTGCCGGAGACGGCACCCTCGACGGCGCGGAACGTATGAACCCGCAAACCGTCAGCGGAACGACCACCCATGTGGAAGCCGGACAAATCGTCACCGTGACCATCGGCGGCATTGATTATCAGGCTACAGTCCTGGCCAGCGGTGCATGGAGCGTCAGCGTACCGGCTGCCACCTTGCAGACCCTGCAAAATGGCGCGGCAACCATTGAGGTTTCTGTCGCCGATAAAGCCGGTAATCCGGCGAACAACAGCGAAGACTTCACCGTTAACAGCGCGCTGGGCGGTGTGACCATCAATCCGATCACCGGCGATAACAAAATCGACGCTACGGAAGCGGCTGCGGGTTTTGATATCAGCGGTAAAACCGCCAACGTGCCGGAAGGAACGCCGGTAACCGTTAAACTGGGTACGGTGACCTACACCACGCAGACCGATGCTGACGGTAACTGGACAGTTAACGTTCCGGCGTCTGACGTTGCCAGTCTGGCGGATGGCACCAGTCATGTGATTGCCTCGACTGTCACCACGGATCAGGGGCCGGTGACCACCACCCAGGATTTGGGCATCTACGCCACATTGCCGGAGCCAACGCTCAACACCCCGTTTGGCGATGGTTTGCTGAGCAGCGCGGAAGCCGCCACCGATCAGACACTGACCGGTAAAACCGGACTGACCGGCGACGGTCAGACGGTGACGGTTACCCTTGACGGCGTCCCTTATACCGGCACGGTTGCCACTGACGGTAGCTGGACCGTGACCATTCCTGCCGCGGATTTGCAGGGCCTCGGTGAAGGCACGAAGACCATCACTGTTGATGTGACAGACGCGGCGGGTAACACCGCAACCTTACCGGGTTCCGTGGATGTGGACTTCACACCGCCTCCGCTGACGCTGGATAACGTGGCGACGGACAATGTGATTAACGCTGCTGAAGCTGGGGCACCGATCACCCTCAGCGGGACCAGTGATCCGGCCGATGCAGGACAGTCAGTGACACTGACCTTTAACGGACAAACCTATACCGCAGAGGTGCAACCAGACGGTAGCTGGAGCACCACCATTCCGGCGAATACCCTCAACGGTCTGGCGGATGGCAGCTATCCGCTGACCACCACACTGACGGATGCAGCGGGTAATACCACCACTTTGCCACCGGTCAATATCGGGATCGCGACCAATAACGTCCCTGTGCCGGACATTGATACACCGTTTGGCGATACCTATCTCAACCTGACCGAGTCCGGCCAGTCGCAAACCATCACCGGCAGCATTGGTGCGACGGCTGACGGCCAGACGGTCGTGGTTTCCTTAGGCGGTGAAGATTATCCGGCGACGCTGAACCCGAACGGCACCTGGAGTGTCACGATTCCGGCGGCTGATTTAGGGGCGCTGGACAATGGCAGTCTGCCGCTGAGCGTGACGGTCACGGACGCCGCCGGTAACACTGGCACCACCAGCTCGCAAATCACGGTTGACCGCACGGCGCCGGTTCTCAGTATTAATGACGTGGCGACCGACAATATCATCAACGCGGCTGAGTCCCTGCAACCGGTGGTGATCAGCGGTACGGCCGGTCTGGACGATACCGGACGTACAGTGTCTGTAGTGCTGAGTTTCAACAACGTCAGCTACACGGCAACCGTGCAGCCCGATGGCACCTGGAGCTTCACGCTGCCAAGTACCGTCGTGCAGTCGCTGACGGATACCACTTATACGCTGACCGCCACGATCACCGATGCGGCAGGCAACAGCACGACAGCCACGCAGACCTTCAGTGTGGATGCGAATGTCGCTAATTTGCCGACGCTGGCGATTACAGCCGTGTCCGGCGATGATTACATTAATGCGGCGGAGAAAGGCGCGGATATTCCGATCACCGGGACATCCACCAATCTTGAAGTCGGGCAGACGGTGGTGGTGAGCTTTAACGGCAAAAACTACAACGCCGTCGTCGGTGCGAATGGCGACTGGACGGCAACCGTGCCGCTGGCTGATCTGGGCACCTTGTCTGACGGACCGGTTACCGTTACAGCGACCGCCAGCGATGTGGCGGGTAACCCGGCATCCGCATCGCACAACGCCACTGTTATCACCCAGCCGGGCGACCTGCCAACCCTGACCATCAACGCCATTTCCGGCGATGATTACATCAATAGCACTGAACACAATCAGGGCATGATCGTGAGCGGAACCTCCACGCATGTGCCCGTGGGCGGTACGGTGACCGTGGTCATTACCGGCGAAAACTACACGGCGACCTATACCGCTACCGTGCAGGCTGACGGGAGCTGGAGCTTCCCGATGACGGCGGCGCAGGTTCAGGCGATGCCCGCCGGGAACAATACCTTCACAGCAACAGCGGATGATGTGGCGCAAAACGTAGCAACCAGCACGCATGATGTCACGGTTGATACAACTCCTCCGCTGCTGACTGTCGAGGTGGATACCGGCGGTGACGGCATCATCAATCTGGCAGAAGCCGCGCTGGGTGTGCCGGTGAGCGGGACGACGGATCCTAATCTGACGGTCAAAGTGACCTTCAATGGTAAGGATTACCTGACCACGGCCAACGATCAGGGAGTCTGGTCGCTGACCCTGCCGGGCGTTGATGTGCAGGCACTCGCCACCGATGGCAGCAAAACCCTCGGCGTGAGCGTCAGTGATGCGGCCGGTAACATTGTGACCGCTTCAGGCAGTTTCACGCTGGCAACCCATTCGCTGCCAACCCTGACCGTCGGTGCTATTGCAGGCGACGGCGTGCTGAATATTGCTGAAGCCGCCGCAGGGTTTACCCTGAGCGGTACCAGTACCGGGCTGGTTGCGGGCACCACGGTGCTGGTCACTATTCCGGGGCTGGCGGATCCGATCACCGGTACCGTGAACGGCCTCGGAACAGGCTGGACAGCCGTCGTGGCACCGGGTCTGCTTAGCGGGCTGGACAACGGGCCGGTTCAGGTCAGCGTCTCCGCGACGGATACCGCGCTTAACCCGGCGTCTTCCAGTGCCAGTCTGAATGTGGTGCTGACCCAACCGGGTGTGCCAACCATTAATACGCCGTTTACCGATGGCGTGCTGAATGCCGCTGAAGCGGGCGCAACGCAGCTGATTACCGGCACCACCGGCATTACCGGCGCAGGTCAGACCGTGACGGTGACGATAGATGGCACGGCGGTCACCGCGACCGTCGGCGCGGATGGCAACTGGACCGCCACCGTCCCTGCTTCTGTCTTGCAGGGGCTGACGGATGACACACACACTATTTCGGTGACGGCAACCGACAGTGCAGGTAACCCGAGCAGCGCAGCCGGTACCCTTGATTTCACGTCGGTAACGCAAATCCTGCCGCAGGCCGGAATCAATACACCGTTCGGTGATGGTGTGCTGAATCTGGATGAAGCGACGGCGGGTGGCACCATTACCGGGACGACCGGTATCACCTCGCCGGGTCAGACGGTTACCGTCGTGATTAACGGTAATGCGGTGCCGGTGGTGGTGGATTCTGCTGCCGGAACCTGGAGTGTCACTCTGACACCCGCGCAGTTGCTGGGTTTACAGGATGGCACCTGGCCTGTTGTGGTGACGGTCACGGACAGTGCGGGTAACATCTCGCCGCTGACGACGTCGGTTGACGTACAAATCAACAACGTCCCGGCACCGGCAATCAATCTGCCGTTTGGTGACGGTACGCTAAATATTGCCGAATCCATTGATGTTAACGGGCAAACCCTTACCGGTACCACCGGCGTAACCGGAGCCGGGCAAACCGTCAGCGTGGCGATCGCGGGCATGACCGGCAGCCCGTTTACGGCAACGGTCGACCCGGACACCGGCAACTGGAGCCTTAACCTGACATCAGCGCAGCTCACTTCCCTTGGCACCGCGACGGCGTCACATCTGATTACCGTCACGGCCACCGACAGCGCGGGTAACCATACTGATGCGACACTGGCCTTCACCTCCTATCTGTCTGCCCCTGTGCCGGTTATCGACCCGCCATTTGGCGACGGCAATCTGAATATCACGGAAGCGGCTGATGTGAACGTGATTACCGGTAATACCGGCATCACCGGCAACAACCAGAACGTTAAACTGACCATTGATGTGAACGGCATTACCTATAACGCGACCGTCGATCCGCTGACCGGCGACTGGTCGGTAAGTCTGCCTGCAGGCGTGCTGAACTCTCTGGGCAGTGGTTTGCATGACATTAACGTCACCGTGACCGATGCCGCAGGCAACAGTACGCCTGCGACGTTGCCATTCACCAGCTATCTCACCGCGCCGGATGTCACCATCAACACGCCGTTTGGCGATGGTTATCTGAGCGCTGCGGAAGCCGCCACACCGCTAACCCTGAGCGGGACGACGGGGATTACAGGGGCGGGGCAAACCGTGGTGGTCACTATTGCCGGAATACCTCTTCCGGGTGTCACGGTGGATGCGGACGGTAACTGGACGGTGCCTGTGACGGCGGGCGAAATCGCCGATCTGCCGCAGGGCGCACAGCAAATCTCCGTGACGGTCACGGACGGCGGCGGCAACACCGGTTCGGCCTCGGCTGACGTTGGCATTGCCGTGACCCAACTGCCAGCCGTAGCAGTAACGTCCTTTGCCGGTGCCGGTTTTGATCTGACCTACGCCGAGAGCCAGAGCACGCAAACCATCACCGGTACAACGGTGAATGTGCAGGCGGGACAGCAGGTGACGGTCACTGTCGGCAGCATCAGCCATCAGGCAACGGTGCTGGGCGATGGCTCATGGAGTGTGACGCTGACACCGGCTGAGCTGGCTACGCTGAACAGCGCGGACACCATCACCGCTTCTGTCAATGATCTGGCGGGTAACACGGCAAACCTGCTGGCGCCACAGGCCATCACGGTCAACCTGACGCCGCCAACATTCGCCATCACCATTGATCCGGTCACGGGTGACAACATCATTAACGTGGCGGATGGCAATCCGGCGAACATTACCCTTTCCGGTAAAACAGTGAATGTGCCGGATGGCACATTGGTCAACATCACCGTGGGAGGTGTTCCGCATCTGGCGACAGTCACTGCGGGAAACTGGTCTGTGGCTGTTTCTGCCACTGAATTTGTGAATGGCACGACCACCACGGTGACCGCATCAACGCTTATTCCGTTGACCAATGCCACACAAAGCGTGCTGGTGGATACCACCGCACCGACCCTGACTATCAGCGCCTTTACCGGCGACGATATTCTGAATAATACCGAGTCGAAATCCGCGCAACTGATTTCAGGGACGGCGGATACCAGCGAGGTGGGCCGGGTGGTTACGGTCACGCTGAATGGCAAAACTTACAGCGGCACCGTGCAGGCAGGCGGTACCTGGTCTGTCAGCGTGCCAGCGGCCGATTTGCAGGCATTGCCACAAGGCACTGGCGCAACTAACGTGATCTCCGCGACCCTGACGGACGCGGCAGGCAACGTGGGGACGGCGGTTCCGCATACGGTGAACGTCGATACGTCTGCGCCGTTGCTGGCGCTGGATGCGGTGGCCGGTAACAACGTCATCAATCTGGCGGAATCACTGCTCAACGTACTGGTGGGCGGGACCTCCAGCGGCGCGGACGGTCAGACCGTCAACGTCACACTGGGCGGTGCATCAATCGGTACGGCGGTTATCCAGCCGGGCGGGGCATGGTCGCTCAACCTGACACCTGAACAACTGATTTTACTCAACGATGGCACCCTGACACTCGCGGCCACCGTGACCGATGCGGCGGGTAACACCACCAGCGTCAGTACCGGTCTGGATATCTTCTTCAACAAATTGCTGGACCTGAACGTGGCCAGCGGACTGGGGCTGACCGACGGTTTCCTCAATCTGGCGGAATCTCAGATAGCACAAACCATCAGCGGCACGGCGATTGGTGCGGGCGTGGGTTCAGTGGTGTCGACGGTTATCAACGGCACGCCGCTCTCGGCGATTGTCGGGGCTAACGGTGCGTGGTCGCTGAACATTCCGGCGGCCTTGCTCGGTGCGCTGGGTGAAGGTCAGCAGGTGCTCAACCTGAACCTCACCGATGCGGCAGGGAACGTGAAAGCGTCTGTGCTGAATCTGGACGTCATTAAAACGCTTCCGGTTCTGGGCGATCTGGATCCTCTGTTTGGTGGCAACGGTCTGCTGAATGCGGCGGAATCTCTGCTGGCACAAACCATTGGCGGCGTCGCGACAGCGGTTGACGGCACTCTGGTGACCGTGACGCTTGGCGGTAAAACCTACAACACTACCGTGACGGCGGGTACCTGGGATCTGCAGATCCAGCCGGGTGATCTGGGCGCGTTGCTGGATGGCAACCTGAATCTGGGCATCACCCTGACTGACCCGGCAGGCAACTCGTCTGCAACGAATATTCCGGTGGGGATTGCGATCCACAATCTGCCGCAGGTGGTGCTCGACACCGTGTTTGGCGACGGCGTGCTGAATATCGCCGATCTGCTGGTGAATCAGACCATCAGCGGCACGGTCTCTAACGTGGCTGCGGGGACAGCAATCGCAGTGCAGGTCGGAACGCAAACCATTGATGGCGTGGTCGATGCGACGGGGCATTTCCTGGTCACCGTCCCGCCGTCTGTTCTTGGTTTGCTGAGCGGCACGACCGCTGCGGTCAGCGTGACGATAGCAGATGCTGCCGGTAACGTTGGCAGCGCGGCCGTGAACGCGGTGCTGGATCTGGTCAGGCCGGTCATTAACCTGACCTCAGTTCTGGGCGACGGCTTGCTGAACGCGGCTGACGCGCTGACGACCCAGGTGATTGGCGGTACGGTCACCGGTGTGGCGACGGGTACGCAGGTACAGGTCACGCTGGGCGGGAAAACCTTCCTCGGGGCGACCGATGCCAGCGGTGCGTTCAGCATCACCCTGCAACCGGGTGACCTGAACGCGCTGGGGGATGGCACCTTCACGGTCGGGGTTTCTGTGACCGACAGTGTAGGCAATACCGCCACTACCAGCGGAACGCTGAACGCTATTATCAATGCGGTACCGAAAATTGTGCTGGATCCGGTCTTTGGTGCTGACGGTATTCTTAACGCCGCTGAAGCGCTGCTGACTCAAACCATCAGCGGTACGGTCACCAACGGCCAGGTCGGGGAAATCGTCAATATCAATGTCGGCGGCGGTCTGATTAACCTGACCGCTACCGTAGACAGCGACGGCAAATTCTCAGCGTCGCTGACGCCGCTGCAATTATCCGGCCTGCTTGACGGTAACCTCACCCTCGTCGCCTCAGTCACCGATGCGGTGGGTAACACGACCTCAAGTACCGTGGGCCTGAATGTCGGTATTAACAATCTGCCGTCGATTGTGCTTAACCCGCTGTTTGGCGATGGCGTGCTGAATGTGGTTGACCTGCTGACCGGACAAACCATCAGCGGTGTCGCGACCAACGTGGCGCAGGGCACGCAGGTGCAGGTTTCCCTGAATGGCAAAAATTATCTGGCGACGGTCGGTGCGGGCGGTGTCTTCAGTGTCACCGTGCCGGTGACCGATCTGACCGCCATCCTCAACGGCACGCAGTCGGTGGTCGCCAGCCTGACGGACGGATCCGGTAACGCGGCGTCGGTCACCGGCCTGCTGAGTGTGGTATCGCAGTCACTGCCAACCATCACGCTGAATCCGCTGTTTGGCGATGGTCTGCTGAACGCGGCAGATGCGCTGCTGACCCAAACCATCAGCGGTACCACGACTAACGCGCAGGGCTCAACGGTGACCCTGAACGTGGGCGGAAATACCCTGACGGCGCTGGTGAAAGCCGACGGCACCTTCAGTGTGGCGATTCCGCAGCTCACTCTGGCGGGCTTGCTCGACGGTACGCTGAACGTCGGTGCCTCGGTGACCAACGCCGCCGGTAACGCCGTCAGCGGCAGTGCTACAGCAACGGTGGGGATCCATACCTTGCCGACGCTGCTGGTCAATACCTTGTTTGGCGGAGACCAGTATCTCAATGCCGCAGAAGCCGGTGCGAATACTAATATTACCGGTACATCTAATCTGCTCAACGGCACGGTATCTGTCACGGTGGGCACCGTTACACACACCGGTACTGTCACTAACGGCGTCTGGAGCGTGCCGTTCACCTCTGCTGAATTGCAAGGACTGGCGGACGGTTCCACACAGGTTTCCGTGGTGGTGAGAGACAGTGTGGGTAACACCGCGACGTCTTCCAACCTGCTGAACGTCCTGACGCATGATCTGCCGCTGGTGGCGCTGAATCCGGTTCTCGGGCTGACGCTCGGTCTGGTGAGCAATATCCTCGGGGGTCAGGGGCTGACGCTGAGCGGCACCAGCCGCAATATCGCGCAGGGCGGTCTGGTCAGCGTAACCCTGCTGGGGAATACGCTGGCGGGTACCGTGCAGGCAGACGGTTCGTGGACGGTGAAGTTCAGCAGTGCGCTGCTGAGCAGCTACGGACTGGTGGGCCTGCTGTCGGCATTACTGGGATCGATTGTTGAACTGAAAGCCGTTGATGCCGCCGGTAACGGATTTGATGCCCATGTCGGGCTGACTGTCGGTTCATCATTACCGCCAGAAACCGCCACGCTGATGGCGACCTCTCTGTCTGCCGAGGATACCGACACGCATACACTGGCCGCCAGTGTGGTAGCCGATTCTACGACCACTTCTACATCGGAACCCACAGACACCACGCACGCCACCAGCACACTGGTCTCGTCGCTGGCGACTACGGAGTCTACTGCCACCACGACATCAGAAACCACCGCGCATGCTGATACTGCCTTCTCGATTGGCGGAGTCACTATCGATCTGACGGCAACGGACGGTGTCGCACTGGGCGGTACCGGCGATGACGTGATTGCAGTTCACACGCTGGACTTCGGTCTGATCGACGGAGGAACCGGTGTCGATACCTTGCTGCTGGCGGGCACCAATCAGCATCTGGATCTGACCCTGCTCGGGCTGAAAGTTGAGCATATCGACATCTTCGATTTGGGCAATTCCGGCACCAACAGTATCTCGCTGAACCTGCATGAGGCGCTGAGCGTGAAGGATAACCCGACCGATGAAGTGATCATCAAAGGCGGCGAGGGCAGTCTGGTGAATCTGCACATCGGCACTGACGGTGCGTGGAACGAAACCGGGCAACGCACGGTGGATGGCCTGACGTTCGACGTTTACCACAATACCTCAATAGAAGCCTCGAATACGCTGGGAGACGTTCTGGTGCAGCACGGTCTGCACGTTCAGCAAAGTTGATGCAGTGCGCCTCCCCCTGCGAAGGGGGAGGCGGGGAGGGGGGGGTGCAAACGACTGCGCCCACCCAACCCTCCCCTTTGCAGGGGAGGGAGCAGTACCAAAAATATAAATCGGCGTAATTAAGTGGTGTCGGTAATGAAAAATAAGAGAGTGATGCGGTCACTGACCGTGATGTTGGGCACCTTGTGCCTGACCGGTTTAACAGGGAATACGGGGGTGACGGCGGCGGTTAAACAGCCGGAATTTAACTGGCAGGCTGCGCCGACCGAGGAGATGCGTGCCAGCCTGACGTTGCAGGATGCCATCCTGCGGGCATTTGCGCGTAATCCGCAAATTTCAGAAGCGGCGGCGCAAATTCGCGTCGGCAAAGGCAACCTTGATGAGGCAAAAAGCGCCTGGTATCCGCAGATTTCCTTACAGGGAACTGCCGGAAAATCACATCAGACTGACTCGGCAGGTAGCCTGAGTAATAACGCATCGGCGGGCGTCCAGCTCAGCCAGCTGCTGTATGACTTTGGTCGTACCGGCGGCAGCATCAGTCAGCAGGAATACCTGTCTGATGCCTATCGTTATTCGCTTTACAGCACAATGACTGATGTGGCGCTCAGTACCCTGCAGGCCTATCTCTCGGTCAAACGCTATCAGGCGCTGAGCCTGGCGGCGCGCGACAATATCGCTTCTCTCGAACGTGTGCGGGACACCGCCAGACTGCGGGCAGACGCCGGACTGAGTTCACAGTCTGACGTGTTGCAGGCAGAAACGCGTATCGCCGGAATGAGAGCCACCGTTGAGCAATACCGCGCGCAGCAACGTTCTGCGCAGGCACAACTGACGGTGCTGACCGGCGTGGTGTCCGATAATTTGCCGGATCTGCCGCAAAGCCTGCTGGACCAGAAAGTGACCCTCGACAAAATCCCTTACGAAAACAGCACGCTGGTGCGTGCCGCGCAGGCTAAACAGCAGGCGGCAATCGAAGAAGTTAATCAGACCGAAGCTCAGCACTGGCCGACCCTGAAAGTGCAGGCAGGACGTACGCGCTATGAAAACAGCGGCGGTGGCGGTTCTTACTGGGACGATCAGGTACAGCTGGCGGTGGATGCGCCGGTGTATCAGGGCGGGGCGGTCAGCGCCAAAGTCCGCGCGGCAGAAGGCCAGCGGCAGGCGGCACAGGCCGAAGTCGAAAAAGCCAAGCTGGACATCAACCAGAAAGCGTCGGCAGCTTATGCCGATATGATCGGCGGTCAGCAGCGGCAACTGGCGGGTGAGGAACAGTTCGGCAGCGCGACGCATACCCGCAGCGTTTATCAGGATGAATACAAACTCAGCAAGCGCAGCCTGAACGATTTGCTCAGCGTTGAGCAGGACGTTTTTCAGGCCGATACGTCGCGCATTGGCGCGCTGTATGACGGCTGGGATGCGACGGTGCGCTACGCCGCCGCCGTGGACAATCTGGTCGATATGTTAGGCATCGACAGACACAAACAAACAGGTGACACCATCCCGATGCTGTAAGGCGCGGACAGGACGGGAATAAACCAGAAGCATTCGATATCGAGGTTGAAATGAGTAATGAAGCAACAACACCTTTGTCGATCGACGTCTGGATAAGCGCCATGGGGCGCGTGGCCGAAACATTCGGTAAACCAGCAGATCCGCTTTATCTTCGCCAGCAAATGCGCTGGTTCGAACATCAGCCGTTGCGGCGTCAGCTCGACCGGCTCAGCGGTCTGATGGGGCTTCAGGTGGGTATGGTCAGCTGGAATCAGGTGCGCTGGCGTCAGGAAGTGTTACCTGCCGTCATTACGCTGCAACAGGGTGGCATTGCGGTACTGGAAAATCTGCACGATGACGGCATGGTGGACTACTGGCTGAGCGATGGCGGCAACTTAGTGCGTTCGGCTGAACTGGTGGTGTTGCTTGAGCAAAGCACCGGTCCGGTCTTTCTGGTTGGTGTGGCACCGCGCGGGCGCGATCAGCGTATCGACCCGTTCGTTCAGCCGCATAAAAAACACTGGTTCTGGGATAACTTCCGGGGTTCCGGGCGCAAAATCGCGGAAATCTCGCTGGCCTCTATTCTCGGTAACGTGCTGGCGCTGGCGGGAATTTTGTTCTCAATGCAGGTGTATGACCGCGTTATTCCGGCGCAATCTTACCCGACCTTGTGGGTGCTGTTTTTCGGCGTGGTGCTGGCGGCGGGGATGGAATATGTCATCCGCCTGATGCGCACGCTGGTGTCGGATCTGATGGGCAAGAAAGTCGATCTGAAAGTCTCCTCGCTGTTTTTCGTGCGGGCGATGAATATCAAAAACGACGACCGGCCGAAATCCACCGGTTCCTTTATCTCTCAGTTGCGTGAAATCGATCAGGTGCGCGAACTGCTGACCTCGACCACCATCAGCGCGGCGGCGGATATGCCTTTCGTGTTGCTGTTCCTTGGCATCATGTTTTTCATCGGCGGCCCGCTGGTGATTATCCCGCTGCTGGCGATCCCGCTGATTGTCATTCCCGGCATTCTGATCCAGTGGCCGATGGCCAAACTGGCGAAAGAAGGTATGCGCGAAAGCGCACTGCGCAACGCCGTGCTGGTGGAAACCATCGAAGGCATCGAAGACATCAAAGCCTTGCAGGCGGAAGCCTATTTCCAGCGTCAGTGGGAACAGACGCACGAAGTGAGCGCGGCGGTGGGCATGAAGCAACGCGTGTGGGGCGCGCGCCTGACAGGCTGGGCCTCCACCGTGCAGCAACTGACTTACGGCGGCATGCTGGTTTTCGGCGTGTATCTGGTGCTCAGCGGCGACATCACCACCGGTACGCTGGTCGCCAGCAGCATGTTGTCATCGCGTACCATCGCACCGCTGATGCAACTGACGATGGTGTTTTCCCGCTGGCAGCATGCGAAAAGCGCCATGCGCGGGCTGGATGAACTGCTGAAAAAACCTGTTGACCGGCCAGCGGATGCGCAGTTGTCACATTGCCCGACGCTCAGCGGCCATTTCAATGTGCGTAATCTGCAATACACCTACGACAAAGAGAACGCGCCGAATGTGCTCGGTATCGGGCAACTGGAGATCAAGCCGGGCGAACGCGTGGCAATCCTCGGGAAGGTCGGTGCGGGTAAATCCACATTGCTCAAACTGCTGGCGGGGCAGGCCAGTCCGTCGCAGGGGAAAATTCTCATCGACGGCGTCGACATGACTAAAGTTGAACCGGCGGATATCCGCCGCCAGCTCGGTTATCTGTCGCAGGATTCGCGGCTGTTTTTCGGCACCTTGCGTCAGAACCTGATGCTGGGTTATCCGCACGCGACTGACCAGGAAATGCTGCAGGCGTTACGTATCAGTGGCGCGTTGTCGATGGTGCAGGCCGACGCGTCGAGCCTGGATAAAATCATTAACGAAGGCGGGCGCGGGTTGTCCGGCGGTCAGCGGCAGATGGTGATGCTGAGCCGCATGATCCTGCGTAACCCGCAGGTGGTGCTGATGGACGAACCGACCGCGTCGATGGATGAACAACTGGAAGAATACGTCATCCGTCAGTTACATGGCTGGTTGGTGGGGCGGACGCTGATTGTGGTGACGCACCGTCCGGCGTTGCTCAGGCTGGTGGACAGGATCGTCGTGATGGATAACGGGCGCGTGGTGGCTGACGGACCGCGGGATCAGATCCTCGCCAAAGTAGCCAGCACCACGCCCGCTCCGGCAGCGGCGGTCATGGACGATAAAAAACAAGGCGCAGCCTGAGCTGCTAAGGACACCGCATGGCACATCTGACATTGCATGATGAACTGGACGCCGAAAGCCGCAAAGTCTCGTGGATTATCTGGGGCACGCTGGCCAGTTTGCTGGTGTTTTTTGTCTGGGCACGTTTTGCTGTGCTGGACGAAGTAACGGTCGGTACCGGCAAAGTGACGCCATCGAGCAAAGCACAGCAAATTGACTCGCTCGATGGTGGCGTAATTTTAAAACTGATGGTGCAGGAAGGATCAGTGGTAAATCGCGGTCAGCTTCTGGCGCAGCTTGACCCGACACGTTCTCAGTCAAACTATGGCGAGGCCGCCTCCCGTGTGCGGACATTACGTGCTTCTTCTGAACGTCTGAGCGCCGAACTGACCGGCGCACCGCTGAAATTCAGCCCCGAAACCATGAAATCGCCGGAACTGGTGGCGCGTGAACGCCAGTTATATTTATCACGTAAGCAGAACCGTGATGAAACGGTGACTAACCTGCAACAGTCGCTCAGACTGGTGAACGATGAAATCAACATGACGCAACCCCTGGTGGCCAAAGGTGCGGCAGGGCAGGTCGAAGTCATTCGCCTCAAACGTCAGGCCAGCGAACTGCGCGGAAAAATCGACGATGCCACTAACCAGTACGCGGTACGTGCGCGTGAAGAGCAGGTGAAAAATAACGCCGATCTGGACGCTGAATTGCAGGTGTTGGCCGGTAAAGAAGATCAGGTGACGCGCTCTGAGCTGTATTCGCCGGTTCACGGCATTGTTAAAGACATTCAGGTTTCCACTGTCGGCGGTGTTCTGCAACCGGGTGGCAAGCTGATGGAAATCGTGCCGATTGAAGATCAGCTGCTGATCGAAACCCGCATTAACCCGCGCGACATCGCCTATATCCGCCCCGGACTGCCTGCCACGGTAAAAATCTCGGCGTACGATTCATCAATCTATGGCGATCTGGACGGTAAAGTTGAAGGTGTCTCACCGGATACGTTGCAGGATGAAGTGAAGCGCGACCAGTATTATTACCGCGTGTATGTCCGCACCGACAAAGCTTTCCTGACCAACAAAGCCGGGCGCCAGTTCCCGATCGTGCCGGGGATGGTGGCGAATGTGGATATCAAAACCGGTCAGAAAAGCGTGCTGGATTATCTGATTAAACCGTTGAATAAGGTGAAAGAATCCCTGAGGGAGAGGTAAGCAGGAGGGCGCTGCTGCTGAGGCTTTAAAGTCAACACCTTGGGCTCGCCGCCCAAACTGGCCCAGAGGACGCGTAAGCGCGCCCCCTCTGGACTCCGGCGGTATTTTAACTGCGCGCTCTGCTCGCTGACTATGTTTCAGCTGCCGCAGTGATAGCCATAAAGCTCCCTCCCCTGCGAAGGGGAGGGTTGGGGTGGGGTATTAAAGAAAAATCAGAGAGTTAAAGTAAGCTTTGACTAAGTGTTAGCCCGTAAAACCCCCTCCCAACCTCCCCCTTCGCAGGGGGAGGAGGAAAGATAAAACATTCTGTCGTTGAATTTAAGATCGTGCGGGCGATTCAGAAATCTTGCTGAACGGAGCGGCTTCGAGACCTGTGGCTCGAAGACCGAGTGAAGGCACCGCGCAGCGGCAAGATTTCCAGCCTGTCTCTGCGGCAACTGAAACATAGCCAGCACGCGATAGCGCTTGTTGAAAAGCGAAGGGAGATCCAAGAGGGAAAAAGCACTTTTCCCTCTTGGTCGGTTTCGGCGCGAAAGGCTCAGCGATAACAGTTATTGAGAAACCGAAATATTCCCGATTAAGCCTCCACGGCGAGTGAGAAACCGAAATATTCCCGATTAAGCCTTCACGGCCAGTGAAAATCCAAAATTTGCACCTTTATAAAAGGGGGGCAAGCCGCTATTGCAGCGGCTCCTGCAATCTAAACCCGGCGATAGGATCTTCAATCTCAGTCTTGCGCTTGTCCTGCCACAAATTCATCCTCGCCCGCAGCGAGCCGCTGAGTTCATCGTGAACCTGCTTCGCCGCCTCGGATTCCGGGTTCAGCTCGAGCACGAATTCCATAAATTTATCCGCGATATAACGGTTTTTCTTCACACCGGTACCGGTCAGCCAGGCCATGCCAAGGGTATAAGCGGCTTCGGCGCGATCCGGGTGTGCGGCGTTATGCAGAATTTCCGGCAGCCACACTTCTGCTGCCTGACGTTTCTCGGCATCGGAGCCATTATCCAACGCGCAACTGGCGCGATAGTAGGCGGCGGACAGGTGCCCGGCGTCTATCGCGCGCTGATACCACTGCATCGCCTGTTCATAATCCGGTTCGCCGCTCAGCCCGTCGCGCAGCGCGTTAGCGCAGGTAAACATAGCCGGAACCATGCCAGAGCGGGCGGCGCTGAGCACACAATCCATCGCATTACTGTCATTGTGATAATGCTCAGGCACATCATGGTGCCAGCCGTTGCGGTAGAAGAAATACAGCTCGTAGCAGTGAATGGCACTGCCGTGGCGCGCCATGCCGGTCATCAGAAAATGAGCGGCATCGATGTCGTCATTGATTGCCATATCATGCGCCAGCGTGACCAGATCGCTGACCGGTTGTTCATCCCCCGATTGCTGGATAAGCGACCATGCGTGTTCCATCAGCCCTTCACTTAACTCTGGCCGGGCTGGCAGTCCGTACAATCCGAATTGCAGCGCCGTCGCGGCAAACGCGACCAGCACCGGATCATTGGCCTGGCTCAGGCCGCGGGTCAGTAACTGAGTGAGTACCGGCAAACCTTCTTCATGACCGTTTGCCAGCACGGCGCGGGAAATAAACATGCGGGCAGAATGGCCCGGCATCGCCTGCGGTGAAACGGCGAACAATGCGTCATAAACGGTCAGGCCGGCCTGATCATCATCCTGCCAGTAAGCGGTACAAATCCCGGCGAGATCCAGCAGGCGGATGCGGGTTTCAGGCGTGAGGGGCTGAGCCAGTAAAGTCGCCAAACGCTGCTGGAGTTCCTGCGCCCGCGGTGATTCCCGTTCTGCAATATCGCCGGATAGCGCATCGCACAGCGCGTTCGCACGAAACTGGTTACGTTCTTCATCGCTGAATTCCGCACACAGCGGGCTGTCGATAATCAGCATCTGTTGCTCGTCGCTGCCGCCCCAGAACGCGGAATGGAATAACAGGTAGGATTCCATCGTGCCGACGTCGGCGTGACGCACGGACATCGCCATGCGCAACCAGTAATCCAGCGCTTCTTCACCGGTTTTTCGGGTTTGCTGTAACGCGGCAGGTAACATTTGCGGCCAGTGTGTGGCAGGTTCGAACCCGAGGGCGTGGATATGCGCCACCCCGGCTTGCCAGATTTCACTGTCCTGAATCGAAAACTTCTCATGCAGGGGCTTGGGGATTTCGCCAGCGAAAAGAGATTTCAGCCAGTAAGGCTCACCGAAACCCCCGCTGAGATTCATCAGATGGCGGAACGCATGAGTCGGGCGCGGGTGTAATTCGATGGCGCGTAAAAACGCCAGCACGGCGTAATCGCAACACAACTGGGCACCGAGCCACTGGTGATCTTCAATTTCATTTTCGCCCTGAGACTGGCGGATCAACCAGGCATTTTCATGCCAGACCATGCCCAGCAATACGTGAGCGTGGTAGCTCTGCGGGCATTGCTGCGCCCAGTCACTGAGAACTTCCAGCGGATTAAGTGCAGGCGATTCCGTACCGGTAAACAGAGTGGCCGGATGCATCAGCAGGCCGTAATCGCTTTGGCCTTCGCCCTGATTCTGCCAGCCACGCATCAGTGACAACAGCCACTCGTCGAGTTTTAGAAAACGGCGGGTTGCCAGAAGCATTCTGGCTTTGGATATGTTGTCGAGCTGATCCTGTTGTGGCATGAGGTTCCCTGAACGGTTGAATAAAGAAGCTGTTGCGTGGCACCGCAGTTTATCGGTCTTCCCGGCGGTGATCAGCGGGATTGGTCTGACTTTGGCTATAGTAACGGATCTGAAGTGTCGCTGACCAACAAAGCCTCTCCACAATATCGATTAATAATTTTCCGAAAATACCTTATTAATTTAATGGATTAGATATCGAATATTAAGAAAATCGAAATTCAAAAGATGGAGATAATGTGAAGTAATTATGGAGAAATACAGTCAACGGGCGAGATATAATCAATGATGAATATCACAGAGTGATATTATATCTTTGTAAATCAAAAAAAACCGGCCACAAAGGGCCGGCTGTTGTTTCCACAAAACGGGGAATGAGGGTAATTGAATAACAAATAATGATGATAGCGAGAGAGAGTATATATTATTGCTGAATGTATGATTTATCACTTAGTGCGGTAACGGGTTTAATTAATTAATTGATATATATCATTTTTTTATTAAATTAGCTTTGCGTGCTTTATTTTAACAAAAATAAACAGACGTAAATTTACGCAAAATTAATATCCTGTTACATATTCTAATATATACGTAATGTCTTCACTAATTTCGTATCATTTTCTTTCTGGATTAAAAGAATCTATATCATGAGAATGGAACTGCCATGTCGGACCAACATTTATACAGATACAAAAACGTTATGCAGATTTAAAGCGGTAAAAAAAACTGTACTTTACATTTAGTGGCACGGTCCGACACCTATCGAGGACAAAAAAATGAAAATCCGTGTTCTTTCACTCATGATCCCTGCTTTAGTGGTGGCGGGATCAGCAAGTGCGGCAGAAGTTTATAATAAAGATGGTAATAAACTGGACCTGTACGGTTTAGTGGATGGCTTGCACTACTTCTCTAACGACAAAGGTTCTGATGGCGATCAGAGCTACATCCGCCTTGGTTTCAAAGGCGAAACCCAGATTACTGATCAACTGACGGGTTACGGCCAATGGGAATATCAGGTTCAGGCTAATCAGGCTGAAAGCTCTGATGACGGTGACCGCGCATTTACCCGTTATGGTTTTGCAGGTCTGAAATTTGGCGACATGGGTTCATTCGACTACGGTCGTAACAACGGCGTGATGTATGACGTTGCCGCCTGGACCGACATGCAGCCTGAGTTCGATGGTTCCACTTATGGTGCTGACCAGTTCCTTTATCAGCGTACCAACGGCGTGGCAACTTACCGCAACGACAATTTCTTTGGTCTGGTCGATGGCCTGCACTTTGCCCTGCAATATCAGGGTAAAAACGACAGCGGCGGCGGCGAACCAGGTACCCGTGATGTGCTGACACAGAACGGCGACGGTTACGGTATGTCGCTGAGCTACGATATTGGCGCGGGCGTCAGCGTAGCGGGTGCCTTCTTCAACTCTGACCGTACTGACGAGCAGAACTCTGCACCGGGTATCATGGGCGACGGTAAAAAAGCCGAAGGCTACACTGGTGGTCTGAAATATGACGCGAATAACGTCTATCTGGCTGCGATGTTTACCCAGGCTTACAACGCTTCCCGCTTCGGTTCCACCGATTCAGAAGCTTACGGTTATGCTAACGAATCCCAGGCATTTGAAGCCTATGCAAGTTATCAGTTCGATTTCGGTTTGCGTCCGTTCGTAGCTTATAACCAAACCCGCGGTAAAGATTTAGGTTCAGACCGTCTGGGTAATAACTACCAGGATCAGGATCTGGTTAAATTTGTTGACCTCGGTGCGACTTACTACTTCAACAAAAACATGTCAGCCTACGTTGACTATAAAATTAACCTGATCGACAGCAGCACCTTCACCGACAACGCTGGCATCAATACCGATGACGTGACGGCGGTAGGTCTGGTGTATCAGTTCTAAGCGTGCCTTTCTCAGACACAGAATAGCGCTTAGCAGTAAAGAATAAGCAGTAAAAGAACGCGGCCTCTGATGGCCGCGTTTTTTGTGAGTTTCTGACAGCTTCAGGCAGATTTCTGATGGATGAGATGCAGCGGGGGAGAGACATCAAGTTTGATGTCAGGGTTCTGGCGGAATTCATGTGGCGTTATGTTGAAACGCTTGCGGAACATGTAGGTGAAATGCGATTGCGAACCAAAACCGAAATCCATAGCAATGTCAAAAATCGGGGTTTCACTGCTGCTCAGCTGATAAACAGCACTCGCCAGACGGCGTTCCCTGATGTACTTCCCCAGAGAAATGCCTGTCGATTCTTTGAACAGTTTTTGCATGTGCCAGAGCGAATAGCCTGAATACTCAGCCAGTTCTTCAAGATGGATCACACGACCAAGATGGCCTTCAATCCATTTGCTGAGTGCGCAGACGATAGCGATATGAATGTCTTGAGCCATAACCAGTCTGTATTAAGGTTGAATATCGCTATTATACACGAGTTCGCCAGGTTGGCGTGGCAGCTGTTGCTCAGAGATGTTCAGGGGGGGCAGACAATAATGGCCCGGTGGGCAGGACTGTAATGACAGCCGCGCGGGCCATGTTTTAACGCAACAGGATCCAGTGGATCAAACGGGCGATGCCATCGTCCACCACGACTATCCCGACGAGAATAAGAACAATCAAAACCACAAAGTTCTTACCGGTTGGCAAAATGATGTCTCCCTTTATCCCTTTTCAGGGAACGGAACTCAGTTACCAGGGGCTGCTGCCCTGCATATTCAGTGCAATCACACCCAGACAAACCGCAACAAAGATCAAAAATACGATAAGAAGCCGTTTCATTCTTTTTTTTACAGAGCTTGCGCTCTTCCTCCACAGTGAGTCAGCCAGCAATTTCTTTAGCCACAAACACTGCGAACGTTAACCGCTTATTTCTGCGAGATCCAGTCTGTCAGAAATTTTTCATCTTTTTGCTCGCGTTTGATTAACCGTCTGTGGCCGGGCGACGTACCAGATCGGTTTTCTGCCCGCCATTAATCACCGTCGTTGGTGGCGTTTCCGGCACCAGCGCATCCGGCGCAATGTTCATGTGGTTAAGGATTTCGCCCATAATCTGCCCGAAAATCGGGCCTGCAACCGAACCACCGAAGTGCTTGCCCGCTTGCGGATTATTGACCATCACCACCAGTGCAACACGCGGATTACTGGCAGGCGCAACACCGGCGGTGTAGTTGATGTAACCGCCGTCGTATTTGCCACTGGCTCCCATTTTTTCCGCCGTACCGGTTTTAATCGCCAGACGGTATCCCGGCACCGCAGCGCTGAGGCCGGAGCCGCCGGGCAGGGCGTCACTTTCCATCATATGAATCACGGTTCTGACCACGTCAGCCGACATCACACGGGTACCAAGCACCGGCGGCGTGACTTTGGTTATCGACAGCGGGCGGTAAATACCTTCGGCACCAATCGTGGCGTATTCACGGGCGATTTGCAGTGGCGTGACGCGCAGGCCGTAGCCAAAGGAGAAGGTAGCGCGCTCGATATCAGCCCAGCGGTCACGGTGGAGCGGGAAATAACCACTGCTTTCGCCACCGATACCCAGATCTGTCGGTTTGCCCAAACCAAAGGACTGATAAAGCTGAACCAGTACACTGGCAGGCATCGCCAGCGCAATGTGCGACACCGCAATGTCACTGGATTTTTGCAAGATACCGGTGATGGTCAGCGCTGGCCAATGACCAACGTCGCGGATCAGGTGGCCGTTAACGGTATACGGATGGGTATCGAGAACGGAATCCGGACGGATCATATGGCGGTTCAGACCCGCCATCACCACCAGCGGTTTGACCGTCGAACCCGGTTCGAAACTGTCGCTGATCGCCACATTTCGCATGTCTTTTGCCTGAACACCGGCATAGTTATTGGGATTATAGGACGGATAGGACGCCATCCCTAAAATCTCACCGGTATTCACATCCACCAGAACAGCAGCACCGGATTCAGCCTGGTTAAGCGTAACGCCATCGCGCAGCCGCGAGTACAAAACGTACTGCATAAAACTGTCGATACTCAGGTTGATGGTGGGCGGCTGTTGTGGCGCGACTTCTTTCAGGATGCCGATCACATTGCCATGGCGATCCTGACGGTATTCGCGCATGCCCGGTTTGCCCTGCAGCAGAGCATTAAAGCCTTTTTCAACGCCTGTCAGACCTTCATTATCTGTCCCGACGACGCCGACCAGATTTGCTGCGGCTTCACTCATCGGGTAATAACGGCTGTCATCGAGCTGACTGCTGATGCCGCCGAGGTGCAGCTGGCTGATATCTGCGGCGATGCCTTCTTCTATTTTGCGGCCGAGATAGACGAAGCGGCGTTGAGGATCACTGGTGATGGTTTGCTGGAGCTGCGAAAGTGGCATATTCAGCGCGGAAGCCAGATATTGCCACTTCGGACTGTTCAGGTCGCTGTGCAATTCCAGCACACGGAACGGATCGGCGATAATGTCTTTTGAGGCGACGCTCAGCGCCAGCGGATGGCCGTTACGATCAACAATAGTGCCGCGCCCGGCAGGGATGACAGTGGAACGCAACGAGCGGGAGTCGGCTTCTTTTTCCAGCATTGGCTGGTTGAGCAATTGCAGGTAGCCCACCCGGCCGAGCAGAAGCGCCAGACAACAGACAATACCGAGACAAATCAGCGCAAAGCGCTTGGTGTAGAAATTAGGTTGGGCGCTGGATTTTTTTAGGCTCGGTGGCATGGCGGTTTCGCAAAGTCATTGGCGCGTGTGAAGCGAAAAGCGAAGGTGCGGGAACAATGTACCGGATGAAATCACCCAGGTCTGTACCTCATTCTGTGCAACTCATCGCTCTGATTGATAATGAATTTCGTATAACCCGCACATCTTATATTAAGCCATAGCGATGGATTGTTTATTTCAATTGCTCTTTGTAAGTAAGTGCAACGGCAAGGTGGATTTTTACTCCACAGCGAGCCACTCATCGGCTTCTTCGAACATTTCCTCTAACATTTGGTTTAACTGCGAACGTTCCTGCTTGCTGGCACCGTGGGTATTCAGCCCGTTAGCCTGCATCGGTTTTACTTTTACTTCCGCGTCAGGAAACAGACGGTGTACCCGTTTAACCAGTTCCGCTTCAATCTTTTCACTGGCATTGGGGATGCCGGAGACATTCCGTTTGTCAAAAATCAGTTCGACCCGCATAACTTTCCTCATAAAAGACAGGGAGAAATAACTGTTGAAATATACAGTCTTATTTGTGCGGGTCCAAGTGATTTTTAGTCTGTTCTCTGCATAACGCCGCGCCCGATGAGACGCTGACGATCGTGAGGGCGGCGCAGATCAAGCTGCGGACCTGCCGGAACGATACCTGTCGGATTCAGCCATAAAATACCGTAGTAACCTTGTTTGATATGCGCCAGGTTTACCGTGTCGCTGACCCCCGGCCACTGATAGAGTTCACGCAAATAATTTGAAAGATTTCGATAGTCTTCAATACGGCGAATATTACATTTGAAGGCACCGTGATACGCGCTGTCGAAACGCACCAGAGTGACGAACAGACGCCAGTCGGCTTCGGTAATATATTCACCGGCCATGTACCGGTGGGTGTTTAAATGCGCCTCAAGGGTATCGAGCGTGCCGAACAGTTGGGTCACGGCGGCGTTATAGCTTGCCTGAGTCTTCGCAAAGCCTGTCTTGTACACACCGTTGTTGACGTCGTGATAAATCACTTCATTCCAGCGGTCGATGTCTTCGCGCAGGGCAGCAGGATAAAAGTTATCCCGATTTCCGGTCAGTGCATCAAACGTATGGTTAAGAATGCGGATAATGTCAGCCGATTCATTATTGATGATACGTCCTTCGCGACGGTCCCACAGTACGGGCACGGATACTTTGCCGGTATAGTGTGCATCGCTGGCGGTATAGAGCTGATGGATGTAACGCACCTGCTCAATCTTTTCGCCTGCATCCTGCGGCGTGTCGAACGTCCAGCCATTTTCACCAATCACTGGCTGAGCAACGGATACCTGAATGAATTTTTCCAGCCCTTTCAGATGGCGGAAAATTAACGTGCGCGAGGCCCACGGACACAAATAAGAGACGAAAAGCTGATACCGTCCGGCTTCCGGCTCAAGATGTGTCTGGCGAAAGGCAGTTTCCTCACGATGAAATGCCCCGTTTTTTATTTCTTCTTTCGCGACGTCGCCGCTTACCCATTTTCCGTTGACCAGTCCCGCCACGATGGTTGCACTCCGCTCATTTTTTTAGAAAGTTATCAGAATATAGGGTCCACCGTAACGGTTTCAGGCTGCGCTATAAACGACATTATTTTCAAGAAGAAGGTCAAATAATTTGATAGGGGAAAATGGGCGTGGCCCAATAAAAAAGCCAACCGGTCAGGGTTGGCTTTCATTTTTGCGCTAACGGCGAATGTCAGTTTGCCAGGAAGCGTTTTTCATCTGTCAGCACCTGAAGCAGCAAGCCAAGCTCGGGTTTCTGATCTTTAATCCGCTTGCCGTTAATGTCAAAAGCGCGGTAATCCCCGTTATTTTCCAGTTCCAGCGTCTGGTCCGGGGTGGTGATCACCAGCGTACCGTCGTCGCTGGTCGTGACCCAGTTATGACGACGCTTCGCAGCGAACAAATCTTCGCCCTGCGAGTAATCCGCCGGGGCCGTAGTGACGTGCAACAGGCGCTGCATCAGCGTGGTCATCACATCGGCATGATCCGTCAGCTTATCGATATTCTGCGCCGGTGTGCCCGGCCAGTGAATGATCAGCGGAACCTGCAACTGGCGGCGGTTCATCGAGTTACCTGACCCCCAGGTGCCATTCTCGTTGAATTCAATACCGTGTGAGGCGGTAATGACCACCACAGTTTTCTCCAGCTCTCCGCGGTCTTTTAACGATTGCAGGATGGCCTTGATTTGATCATCCACGCCCAGTGCACCGTTCTGATAGCGACGAATAAAGGTGTTACCGGTTGGCACACTGGCCCCGTCCTGACGCAATGCACTGCTGATGCCGTTCAGGTTCACGTAGGAGAACCACGGTCCGTTGCCAAGGCCATTCAGCCATTGTTGCCATTGATAAACGGTTTGCTGGTCAGTCTGTTTGACTGGCGGCGGCAAGGTGAAATCGGTCAGTAATGCCTGGCGGTACAGCGGGCTGTTAAAACCGTCTGAGGCAAATAAACCAAATTCGTAACCTTGTTGCTCCAGCGATGTCACCAGCGCAGAAGGTTTACGCGCCGCCAGAATCCCCTGCATATAGCTTGGCGAAATCCCGTAGAACAGGCCGAACTGCCCGGTGTCATTACGGTTTCCGGAACTGAAATGCTGATCAAAACGAATGTTATGTTTGGCAAAATCACTCAGTGCTGGCATGTCTTTATCCAGCGTGGCGGTATGGGCACCGTCGAGTACCACCATCAGCAAATTATACTTCGACCCGGTTTTCGCGAAGCTGAGGCTATTCAGCGGATATTCCACGGCCAGCGCTTCAGGGTTGCCTTGTTCGATCAGCCGTTTCTGGTATTCACCGGCATTCAGCAAGCCGTGTTTTTCAAGGAATTTGCGTGCCGTCATCGGATACGACAGCGGAAGATTCGCGCGCTGCATAGTGATCGGGCGATAGAAGTTGGCATCCGCCCAGATATACATCAGATGCGAAGCAAAGAAACTGGCAATGAACAGCACGACAATCGGTTTGGCGAAATTACGGCGGTTCAGGCTGCGCAGCTTTTGCCACGCCCAGGTACCAAACAGCATTTCGAGCAGGAATATCACCGGCACAGCAATAAACATCAGCTGCCAGTCGCGGGCCATCTCGCCCTGAACGGGATTGACCACCAGTTCCCACACAACCGGATTAATATGCAGGTGGAAACGGGTAAAGACTTCGGTATCGACCAGGAGCAGGGTCAGCCCGGCAGTAGCCAGGATAGCGGATAAGAACCGCAGCAGGCGTTGTGACATCACCACGAAGGTGAGCGGGAAGATGATCAGTAAATATGCCGAGAAACCGATAAAACTGAAATGCCCAAGCCAGCTGACCAGCGCGTAAATACGCCCCTGCAATGAAGAAGGCCAGTCAGAAACAAACAGGTAGCGGCTGCCGATCCCAAGAATGAGCAGGATATTAAACAGGGCGAACCAGTGGCCCCAGCTGATCATCTGGGATACTTTTTCGCGATAGCGCTGACGATTTGTCACCATGAGAGGGTTTGGGCAAGTTGTGAATTAATGGGCTTTATCTTCTCTTATCGACGCTTGCAACGCTTTCGCAAAGGACTGCGACAAGGCTTTGCGCTGTGCAGGAGCGACGCTGGTATTAATAAGGTTTGTCACCATATTGCCCAGAACCATCAGAGACAGGTCTGTCGGGGCGCGGTGTTTTTCCAGAACTGTCGCCAGCTCGGAAAGGAGCTGTTCAACGTGTTCGTCACTGTAACGGGATGATTGTGCCATAGAGTATTGTGCTTCTTGATCCGACAAAGTCCAATATCTTAGCGTATCACGCCTCTGTTTTCCGCATTTTTATAACCCCTTCACACTTCGGGTTGCAGATGCGTTGACTGCACTCAGTCACCCGAATCACTTACCGGCGTAAGCTCATCGGGATTTCTTCGTTTGCCGCCTTCCTGCAACACGAATTATTTTGGGTTTTTTCTCGCATCAAACTCTTATTTCTAAGGCATGAGCGGTTGCGGCTTTGACGCTTCGGTGTTTGAATACGCCCCGCAGACAAACCCTTCTTACACGGCTGCAATTCTTACAGGAGAAAATCCCCATGAGTCTGGATCTCGAGCAGATCGCTCTGCACCAGTTGAACAAACGTGATGAGCAAACGCTGGATGTTGTGCTGCGTGATACGCTTCTGACGCCCAATGCTGCCGTTGATGAAATGATGGCAGAACTGCACCGCGTCTACAGTGCAAAAAGCAAAGCGTACGGTCTGTTCAATGAAGACAGCGAGCTGGCAGTCGCATTACGCAGTTGCCGCAAAGGGGACGACGATTTCCTGTCATTCAGCCGCGCTGCCACTGGCCGTCTGCGTGACGAACTGGCGAAATACCCGTTTGCCGAAGGCGGCGTGGTGCTTTTCTGTCATTACCGCTTCCTGGCAGTCGAATATTTACTGGTTGCCGTGCTGAACAGCCGCAGCAGTATGCGCGTCAATGAACAGCTGGATGTCAGCAGCATTCATTATCTCGACATCAATCATGCGGATATTGTGGCGCGTATTGATCTGACGGAATGGGAAACCAATCCGGAATCGACCCGTTACCTCACCTTCCTGAAAGGCCGGGTAGGGCGCAAAGTCTCTGACTTCTTTATGGATTTCCTCGGCGCATCCGAAGGTCTGGATACCAAGGCGCAGAACCGTGGCCTGCTGCAGGCGGTTGATGATTTCTGTACCGAAGCGCAGCTCGATAAAAACGAGCGTCAGAATTACCGTCAGCAGGTTTATACCTACTGCAACGAGCAACTGCAGGCGGGCGAGGAGATCGCGCTGGATGATCTGTCCGAAGAACTGCCGCCGTGGAATGACAAGAAATTTAAAGAATTTACCCAGGAGCAGGGCTATCAGCTGGAAGAAACCTTCCCGGCCGACCGCAGCACCTTGCGTCAGCTGACCAAATTCGCTGGCAGCGGCGGCGGTCTGAGCATCAATTTTGATGCCATGCTAATGGGCGAACGCATTTTCTGGGATCCGGCGACCGATACGCTGACCATTAAAGGCACACCGCCGAATCTGCGGGATCAATTGCAGCGCAAAGCGGGCAATAAATAATCGCACCCTCCCCTGCGAAGGGGAGGGTTGGGGTGGGGTATTAAAGCAAAATCAAGATGTTGAAGTGTGCTTTAGAAAAGGGTATTAGCCCTTAAAACCCCCACCCAACCTCCCCCTTCGCAGGGGGAGGAGCAAATCAGAATAGCGCCCAATAAAAAACGCCGCATAAGCGGCGTTTTTTATTTGTTCTCGCACGGCGTCCCGATGCGCAACAACTCAGTCAGCGATTAAACGCGAACGAAGTCGATGTGAGCCAGTTTTGGCTTGAACGGGTGACGCTGTACAGCCTGAACTTTAACTTTGGTTTCTTTACCGTCGATAACCAGAGTAATTGCTTCAGAGTAGAACTCCGCTTTAACTTCCAGATTCTTGACAGAATCGTGGTCCAGTTTGATAGAAACCGGAGCAGCTGAGCCACCGTAAACGATAGCTGGGAATTTGTTTGCTGTACGCAGGCGGCGGCTCGCACCTTTGCCCTGCTCGTCCTGTGGACGTACTTCTACATTGATAGTGATCATTGTATGTTTCTCGATTAGAACTACTTCTAAAATGTGCCCCGCCACCTGCGACCGAGTGACGAGTTGAGTACTGCGGCTTTCACACAAGGCGAAAGCGGGCGGTATGATACCGGAGTCGGCGCGCAGCAACAATGAATAATTACCGATTTGGTCATCCCTGTTACCCGCGCAGTTCGTTAGCGCGCCGGTAGCGGCCTTCATAATCAAACATTTTTTCCCGCACCTGCCAGAACTGGCCTTTCATGCGCGCCACCACAAAATCCGGATGACGCAATAAAATCTGCTGCGCGACGATATCCGCGGCGGTATTCCATTCCAGCGGTACGCCCGGCGCGCGCTGGTGCGGACGCAGGAAGTTATGCAGAAACGCCATGCGCTGGGCAGGCGTCGTCAGGCGAAAGCGCTCGGAAACGTCAGCACCGTCTTCATCGTAATAAGTAATCTTCAGCCATTCGCCTTTGTCGTCGCGCCCGTTTTGCAGATTCATACCACCACAGCGCAGCACCAGCGCATCTTTCAGGCGCAGCGCGGCTTTCAGCATATCATCGGGATCGACCAGAATTTCCTGACACTGATGACAACGCCGTGCGGCGATATCGTTCTCGGCGCCACAGTGCGGACAGCTTTTAAAGCGAAAGCGGAAATCACATTGCTCGCGATTGCCTTCATCATCTTCCAGCACGCCCTGACAACGGCGGCCAAAATGCTCGATGACTGTGCCGTCTTCGGTGGTTTTTCCCCAGAAAATATTGGCGAAACCGCAGGCCGGGCAGAACACCTGCACCGGTTTGTTATCGCCCGCCGGTTTATGGCTGCCGACTTCCGGCGTAAACAGGTCATGCGGGTTTCCGGCGTAATCGAGGATCAGGCAATCCGTTTTGCCCGGTGCGAGCCGCAGCCCGCGTCCGACAATTTGCTGATACAGACTGACGGATTCGGTCGGGCGCAGGATGGCGATAAGATCCACATGCGGTGCGTCAAAGCCGGTAGTCAGCACCGATACATTCACCAGATAGCGTAACTGCTGCGCTTTAAACGCGGTAATCAGCCTGTCCCGTTCCACCGCGTGTGTTTGTGCGCTGATCAGCGCCGCTTCGCCTTTCGGCAGCAGACCGAAAATTTCACCGGCGTGTTCCACCGTCGAGGCAAAAATCATCACCCCTTTGCGGTCCTGTGCGAACTCAATAATCTGGCTGATGATGTGCGGCGTGATGCGCTTTTGCTGGCGCAATTCGTCATTCAGATCGGCTTCACTGAACAGACCATTACTGCTGGCCTGCAGGCGGCTGAAATCGTAACTGACTACCGGCATATCGAGCCGTTCCGGCGGTACCAGAAAGCCGTTTTTAATCATGTAACGCAATGGCAGTTCATAGATGCAGTCGCGGAACAGGCTGCTGGCATCGCCGCGTACAATGCCCTGATGGTGATACTGATAAATCCAGCCCTTGCCCAAACGGTAGGGCGTGGCGGTCAGGCCGAGCAGCCGCAGGCGCGGGTTTTGTGCTTTGAGATGGCCGATGATTTGCTGATACTGACTGTTGTCATCGTCGGAGATACGGTGGCATTCATCGACAATCAGCAGGGAAAACTCACCGCTGAACTCCGACAGGTTAGGCGCGACGGACTGCACGCTGCCAAATACCACTTTGCCGCTGCTTTGCTTGAGATTCAGACCGGCTGCGAAGATATCGGCTTCCAGCCCGTAAGAAAGGTATTTGCTGTGGTTTTGCGCCACCAGTTCTTTGACGTGGGCGAGCACCAGCACACGCCCGCGGGCAACGCGCGCCAGTTCGGCAATCACCAGACTTTTTCCCGCGCCGGTCGGCAGCACAATCACAGCCGGTTCGTCGTGCTGGCGAAAATGACGCAGCGTGGCATCCACGGCATCTTGCTGGTAAGGGCGGAGGGTAAAAACAGTCACGCGATGATCACCTGTTCGTTATTGAGTTAACTTACCTGTTTATAAAAACAGTAATGCAGTATGCCAAGAAATCCGGCTGATGGCGATGAGCAAAGAAATCGCCCGCTGTGAATGTTTAGCCTGCTTATTTTCCTTCTTCCTTGCAGGATGCACGGCTATACTAATGCGCTCAATGCGGCAGTATTTCTGCCCCCCCGAAGTAATAATAACTCTTTGCAATTATTACGAACCGAACAACCCTGAACCCTGTCAGTTGCTGTATTGCGACGGCGGGGTCTTGTGTTTTATCAGTAACGCGATCACTCAGATCGCCATGAAGGCAAGTCGATCCAATGCGTCTGGACAAGTTTCTCTCTCAGCAATTAGGCGTAAGCCGCGCGCTGGTTTTGCGCGAACTGCGTAACAAACGTGTCACCGTAGACGGTGAAATCGTCAAAACCGGCTCAATGAAAATCAGCCCTGAACAACGCGTCGAGTTTGATGGCAATGTGCTGGATCAAATCACCGGCCCGCGTTATTTCATGCTCAACAAACCGCAGGGATACGTGTGTTCTACCGATGATCCGGATCACCCGACCGTGCTGTATTTCCTCGAAGAACCCGTTGCCTACAAACTGCATGCCGCGGGGCGTCTGGATATCGACACCACCGGTCTGGTGCTGATGACCGACGACGGTCAGTGGTCACACCGCATCACCTCGCCGCGTCATCACTGCGAAAAAACCTATCTGGTGACGCTCGAACATCCGCTGGCTGACGACACCGCTGCGCAGTTTGAGGCCGGTGTGCAGTTGCATAACGAAGATTCCCTGACCAAACCGGCACAGCTCGAAAAAATCGAAGACTGTCTGGTGCGTCTCACCCTCAGCGAAGGCCGTTACCATCAGGTAAAACGCATGTTTGCCGCCGTCGGTAACCGTGTGGTTGCGTTGCACCGTGAACGTATCGGCGAGATTGTGATGGATGAAGATTTAGAACCGGGTCAGTACCGTCCGTTAACTGAGCAGGAAGTGGCCAGCGTTGGCGTTCCTTCGCGATAGTTTTTTCGATAACTGGAGCAGCTGAAAGTGCAAGAAAAACCGGTCTCCCACGTCGGACTGATTTTCATCCTGGGATTGATATCGATGCTGATGCCTCTGGCCATCGATATGTATCTGCCAAGTATGCCCGTGATCGCACAGGAATATGGCGTTCCGGCGGGCAGCGTGCAAATGACGCTCAGCGCTTACGTGCTGGGTTTTGCAATAGGGCAGCTGTTTTACGGACCGATGGCGGACAGCCTCGGGCGTAAGCCGGTTATCTTCTGGGGCGTGATGATCTTTGCCGTCGCGGCCGGTGCCTGTGCGCTGGCGCAGTCGGTCGAGCAACTGGTCTGGATGCGTTTCCTGCACGGTCTGGCAGCCGCTGCCGCAAGTGTGGTCATCAATGCGCTGATGCGCGATATGTTCACCAAAGATGAATTCTCGCGAATGATGTCTTTCGTGGTGCTGGTGATGACGGTTGCGCCGCTGCTGGCACCGATGCTCGGTGGTTTGCTGATGGCCATATTCAGCTGGCACGCGATTTTCTGGGCAATGGCCATCGCCGCGCTGATTGCCGCGACGCTGGTGGGCGTCTATATCAAAGAGACACTGCCCAAGGAACGACGGCAGAAATTTCATCTGCGTACCAGCGTCGGTAACTTTGCGTCCCTGTTCCGTCACAAACGTGTGCTCAGTTATATGCTGGCGAGTGGTTTCTCATTTGCCGGGATGTTCTCTTTCCTCAGCGCCGGTCCGTTTGTTTACATCGAACTTAATGGCGTTTCGCCGCAGAACTTCGGCTTTTACTTTGCGCTGAACATCGTCGCACTGGTCATTCTGACACTCATCAACAGCCGTAACGTGCGCCGTACGGGCGCGGTGAAAATGTTCCGCTTCGGGTTGTTTGTGCAACTGACGATGGGGATGTGGCTGGTGATTGTGTGTACCTTCGGATTGCCATTCTGGGCGATGGTGATCGGTGTGGCGGGGTATGTCGGTGTGATTGCGATGGTGACGTCTAACGCCATGGCCGTCATTATGGATGACTTCCCGCACATGGCCGGTACAGCCGCTTCACTGGCTGGCACGATTCGTTTCGGAACCGGTGCGGCGATTGGTTCTGTGCTGTCACTGTTTACGGCGAAAAGCGCCTGGCCGATGGTCGGTTCAATGGCGTTCTGTGTCCTGGCCGCCACCTTGCTGTATCTCTACGCCAGCCGTCCGGCGAAAGCAGTATCTGCATAACTTCCTCCCCCTTCGCAGGGGGAGGAGCAAAGTCCGGTTGGCCTGCTGATTTTACAGATGTCGAAGCAGGAATTCGGTCTGCTCCCTCCCCTGCGAAGGGGAGGGTTGGGGTGGGGTATTAAGGTCAAAATCAGAAAGCTAACGTTTTCTTTAACAAGGGGTTAGCCTTTAAAACCCCCTCCCAACCTCCCCCTTCGCAGGGGGAGGAGCTAAACCAGCACCGTTTTGGATCATTAAACCACTTCTGCTTTCACTCCCTGAACCCTGCGCGCGGCTTTGGCACGGGCGTATTCATCCGCCATGGCTTTGGCCTTCGCCCCCGGTACCAGCGCCATATCGCACTCTTTTGGCAGCAACGTGGTGACTGCCGCGGCAATCAGTAATGAGGCCACCAGGGCATAAATCGCGGTGCTCTGGCCGTAGAGACTGACCAGCACGCCGACCAGATACGGACCGCAGAAACCGCCCAGATTCCCCAGACCGTTGATCACACCCCGTGCGCTGCCTGCCACTTCCGGCGTGGTGACTTTACCCGGAATGGTCCAGAAGGCGCTGGTGGCGGCTTGCAGGAAGAAACCGGCACCGACCAGGAAACCGTAGGCCGCCATGATGTTATGGCCAAATGCGACAGAGGCCGCCAGACAAGCTGCGAAACCACACAGCGGCAGGGCAATGAACATACGACGCTTACCGGTTTTATCCGACAGCACCGACATCGCCAGGATCCCCAGCATGGTGCCGACGTAAGGGATAATCGCCAGCATACCCACTGAACTCATGTCACCGCCGGTCAGGTTTTTCAGGATGGTCGGCAGCCACAAGGTATAGCCGTAAATCCCGGTCTGATAGAAGAAGTTAATGATGATCAGTTTGACGATAGACTTGTTACGGAACACCTCTTTCAGCGGCGCATTGTTTACCGGCGCCAGGGCTTTCAGGGCTTCGCGTTCGCGGTTCAGTTCCGTCACCAGATAGTCGCGTTCACGCTCTGACAGCCATTTCGCTTCTTCCGGACGGTCGCTGATGGTGAACCACCAGAAAAGCATCACCACGAAAGATAATGCCCCTTCGATGATGAACAACCAGCGCCAGTCGAGCGTATCAAGAATCAAACCGGACAACGGCGCGGTGATCATCCCGCCGAGCGGCGCGAACATCAGCACGTAAGCATTGGCGCGGCCACGTTCTTTATCAGGGAACCAGTTGCTGACCATCGTCAGCACCACCGGCAGCATCCCGCCTTCTGCCACACCCAGCGCAAAGCGCAGGAACAACAGCTGATACTGATTGGTGATAAAGCCGGTCAGGATGGAGATCACCGCCCAGGCAATCAATGAGCAGGCAATGAATTTCCGTCCGCTGCCGTGTACCGCCAGGCTGCCGCCCGGCACCTGCAGGAATAAATAGCCGATAAAGAAGATACCGGCGGCCAGACCGGCCATTGAAGCGGTAATCCCTAATTCCGCGTCCATCCCGCCGGGCATGGCGAAACTAATATTGACCCTGTCCATGAAGGAAATAATGCAAGCGATAAGGATTGGCGTTATTACTCGAAGCCAGCGAGCCTTAGGAATCTTATTATCCATATTCTTTCCTCTGTATGCCTGTAACCGGTGATGGCTTAATAAAAGCATTTTGAGGAAAGTATTTCGTGACAGGAGTCACGTTGAATTATGTTAAGAAAAGGTGTTACCACTTACGTGATCCTGCACCGGAGTTGGCGTGCAGGACGAAGGGGGAGAAATGGACGGGAAAGGAGGATTAAATGGTGCCGCCGAGGGAAATACGGTAATGCAAATCCACCCTTTCGATCGTCGGCAGGTTCCTGATTTTTTTGAGCAATATCTCTGCCACCACTTTCCCCATCTCAAAGCGCGGGGTGATCACGCTGGCTAATAATGGTGTAGTGGCGAGGCCGATATCCAGCCCGTGGAAACCGGAAATTGCCATATCCTGCGGGACGCGGATCCCCTGTTTGATACATTCTTGTAACACGCCGACGGCAATATCGTCATTGGTACACAAAATAGCGTTGGTCTGCGGATATAACTGACGCGCCATGGCCAGCATGCCCGCACCAATAGATACCGACGACACTTTATTAGGCGTGATATGCACCGGCGTCAGCCCGCGTTCATCCATTGCGCGGCTGTAACCCTGATAACGCTTCTGGTCGCGGGCATCTGACATCGAACCGAAATACACCACATGTTCTTTGCCGCTGGCGAGCAACGTATTCGCCATATCGTAACCGGCCTGCTGGTTATCAAAACCGACGGCAATCCGCCCGTGCGGATCGTCGAGATCCATCACCTGCGCAACAGGAATTTCTGCGGCATTCAGATACTTATCGGCTTTCAGGGTATGCACGGAATCCGTGAGGATCAGTCCGGCAAGCTGATAACCGAGCAGATTAATGATGTGTTCTTCCTCGCGCTCTTTGCTGTAATCGTAATTGACGACCAGCGTCTGAAAGCCCTGCGCGGAAGTGACCGACTCAATGCCCGCCAGTAAGTCGGAGAAAATCTGGTTGTTAAATGACGGCACTAAAATGCCGATACGCGGCGCTTTGGCCGGTCCGCGGGCTTCTTCCAGCGGATATCCCACTTCTTCCATCACCTTCGTGATGCGTTCGCGGGTTTCAGGAGACACCTTTTCCGGCGTGCGCAGAAAACGGCTCACCGTCATCTTCGTGACATCCGCCAGTTGGGCGATGTCCTGTAGTGTCACGCGCTGGTTTCTCATGCGGAGTTTTCCTGATTGGGCCTGCAAATATACCTTGTTATTGAAACAGAAAGCGCCGGAGATTGTTATCAAAATGATGATGATCACACCCGGAGTAACAGGGTTTTTTAACATTCCGTCAGGTGATCTGCATCACAGTTTAGCGCGGGGTAAACCGGTGTAGTGAAGCTAACTTTTTAAATCAGCGTTCAATAAGGCCAACGTCATGACAAATCTCTTCTCACTGGACAATAAAAAGATTCTGATTACCGGCTCGACGCGCGGTCTGGGTTTCCTGCTGGCGAAAGGGCTGGCGCAGCATGGCGCGGAAATTATCGTTAACGGTACACAACAGGAATCCACGCAAAAAGCGGCCGAAGCCCTGCGTGCTGAAGGCTTTATCGCCCATGCCGTCTCATTTGATGTCACCAGCAGTCAGGCGGTGAATCAGGCGATTGATCATATTGAAAGCACCATCGGGCCGATTGATGTGCTGGTGAATAACGCCGGTATTCAGCGCCGCCATAAATTCACCGAGTTTCCGGAAAAAGACTGGGACGACGTGATTGCCGTAAACCAGAAATCTGTGTTCCTGGTATCGCAGGCGGTGGCGCGTTACATGATCCAACGCGAGCGCGGCAAAATCATTAATATCGGTTCGATGCAAAGCGAGCTGGGTCGCGACACCATCACGCCATACGCCGCTTCAAAGGGCGCGGTAAAAATGCTGACCCGTGGCATGTGCGTTGAACTGGCACGCTACAATATTCAGGTGAACGGCATCGCGCCGGGCTATTTCAAAACTGACATGACCCAGGCGCTGGTCGATAACAAAGAGTTCTCCGAATGGCTGTGTAAACGCACGCCGGCTGCACGCTGGGGCAATCCTGAAGAGCTGGTGGGCGGCGCGGTTTATCTGTCCTCTAGGGCCTCAGATTTCGTGAATGGTCATTTACTCTTTATTGATGGCGGCATGCTGGCTGCAGTATAGGAGGCCCAATGAACAAAATCGCATTAATCACTGGCGGGGGCAGCGGTATCGGCCTGAGCGCCGCGAAAGCGCTGGAAGCGATCGGATTTAAAGTGATTCTGGCCGGGCGTAATAAGGCAAAACTCGACCAGGCGGTCGCGTTGTTTACACCGGGGCAGGCGGTGGCACGTCAGCTGGATGTGACCAGCCCGCAATCGGTGGCCGCGCTGTTTCAGGATATTCAGGAAACCTTCGGACGTCTGGATTTGCTGTTCAATAACGCCGGTAATAACGTGAAGGATGTGCCGATCGAACAACTGCCGGTGGAAGACTGGCTGTCGGTGATCAATACCAATCTCACCGGCGCTTTTTTGTGTACGCAGGCGGCGGTAAAACTGATGAAACAACAAACGCCGCAAGGCGGACGTATCATCAACAACGGTTCGATTTCGGCGCAGTCGCCGCGCCCGAATTCTGCGCCGTACACCGCCAGCAAGCACGCGATTACCGGACTGACCAAATCCACCGCGCTCGATGGTCGCGCGTTCAACATTGCCTGCGGGCAAATCGATGTCGGCAATGCGGCGACGGATATGGGCAATAAAGCGCTGGCAGGCAGAATGCAGGCGGACGGACATATCGCTGAGGAACCGGTGATCCCGGTGGAGCGCGTCGGTGAGGCGGTGGCGTTTATGGCCGGTTTACCGCTCGACACTAACGTGCTGACCATGACCGTAATGGCGAGCGCCATGCCGCTGGTCGGGCGCGGTTAGTTTTCAGATCCGCATATAAAAAACGGCCCAAACAGGGCCGTTTTGCATTTCAGTGTACGGATTACGCTGCTTTGGTTTTGCGTTTCCGGCCAAGCCAGAAAATCAGCACCAGCAGAACAATCACGCCAGCCACCATTGCAGGAGCCATAAACGGTTGCAGTTTCGCCAGTAATGTCACCGGACCGCCTGCGCGTAACACCGCGACATCATGTGCGCTGACCTGAATGGCCGCATTGCCGTAGTTTTTCAGCACGTAGTTGGAGATGTCAGCAATCTGCTGATCATCTAACTGACCGACATACGAGCCCACGCCAAATTTCGGCATCAGTACGTGATGGTCGCCGACCTGTCGATCCACGCCGTAAAGAATGGCGGAAATCAGGTTAGACGCATTACCCATGCCGGTGGCGGTATTGTTGAACAGCGACGGATATGCCTGATTTTCGCTGCCAGAACCGTCCGGCTGGTGGCAACTGGCGCAATAACCGCTGAACAGTGCCGCACCGTTGTCGATGGTTTTGTTCGCATTAAACGGGTGCGCGCCGCGTAAACCTTCTTCCACGTTCACCGGTTTACCGAAGGTGTCCGCCGCCTGCGTATCACGCGGGTCACGCACCGGCGTGCTGTTTTTCAGGTAGAAAGCAATCGCGTTCAGGTCACTGTCAGACATGTATTGCAGACTGTTTTGAACCGCTTCCGCCATACCGCCCGCTGCCTGGTTTTTCCCGGCGGTGCGGCCCGTTTTCAGGTATTCCACCAGCTGAGGTTGCGACCAGTTACCAATACCACTGACCGGATCCGAGCTGATATTCGGGGCATACCACGGGCCGACCATGCCGCCTGCCAGCGGTTTATCGGTCACAGAACCCATCATCAGGTTACGTGGCGTATGACAGGTATCACAGTGACCGGCACCGTTGACCAGATACGCACCGCGGTTCCATTGTTCACTTTTCGACGGATCCGGCTTAAACGGCGTGCTGTCGAGATACATCATGTTCCAGCCCGCCATCGCAATACGCATGTTGAACGGGAACGGCAGGGCAGTTTCAACATTCGGTTGTTCGACCGGCTTCACACCCTCTTTGAAATAGACATACAGCGCATGCATGTCGGCATCGCTCATATGACTGTAAGAGGTATAAGGCATGGCCGGATACAGATTGGCACCGTCAGGGCGAACACCTTCCCGCACCGCGCGGGTGAACTGTGCTTCGGTGTAATTACCGATACCGAACTGTTTCGACGGTGTGATGTTGGTGGTGTAAATCGTGCCCATTGGTGAATGGATTTCATAGCCACCGGCAAACGCTTTACCGCCTTCCGGGGCAGTATGGCAGGCCTGACAGTCGGCGGCTGTCGCCACTTCTTGCCCCTGACGGATCAGTTCAGCCTGATTGTCCGCAGCGAAGGCGAATCCGCTTAGCGATGCGCTCAGCAGGCAGGCGGTGAGAAGTTTCTTCATGCGGCACCTGCCAGTTTTTTCGCCATATCATCGGCGGCTTTCAGGCCGAGTGCGGCCATAGTCAGCGTACTGTTCACCACGCTGGAGGACGGGATCGCGCCGCCGCCCGGCAACCACAGGTTAGCGTGGTCGTGTGCGCGGCATTCGCCGTTGACTACAGAATCTTTCGGATCACTGCCCATGATGGTGCCGCCCATGATGTGGTTGTTGGCGTTCAGGCTGGTGGTGATATTGAATTCTTCTGCCATGAACAGGGAACCGATGTGCTCAAGCTGCTTGTGAGCCGCTTCCGCGCCTTTGCGCACGTAATCCCCGACATCGTAGTGAATATCCGGGCATGGCAAACCGTGTGGATCTTTACGGGTGGTGCTGAGTGTCAGGCGGTTATTTGGATCCGGCAGCGGTTCCAGGCTGATGGACAAATCCACGCCAAAGATGGAACGGCGGCGGATTTCTTCATCCAGCTCTTTGCCCACCAGCCCCATCTGCAACGCTTTAGAGGTCGCAGGGATCACGCGGCTGATGTTGTTGAGGATCATTTTGTTGGCAGAATAGTCTTTGCGGAAATCGCCATCGCGCGGGCCGACCAGACAACTGCTCTGCGCCGGACCACGACCGATCCACAGCGGCTCTTTGGCGATAAACGTGCAGTGGAAACCGGAGTGATCCATCATGTTACGACCAACATGATCAGACGAATTGGCGATACCGTTTGGATTTTTTTCGTTTGCGGCCATCAGCAACAGGCGTGGCGTCTCGATGCCGTTACAGGCCAGCGCGAACACTTTACCGGTCGCTTTATGCGATTTCTTCTGATTATCCAGCCAGTGAACGGCGGTCACATTGTTGTTTTCATCCGTGTCAATTTTGTAGACCACCGCTTCAGCCAGTACCACGGCACCTTTGTTCTCAGCGCGTTCGACGTGCGCAATTCCGTTATACATCGCACCAATCGGGCAGATTGGCTGGCAGTTGTTGTTGCCACAACAGGTCGGGCGGCCATTCCACGGACGGGTACTGCGACCCTGCGGAATTGGCACGGAACGGTAACCGTGCGGGTTAACGATTTCAGCAAAACGGGTGTCGCCGTAACCGTAAGGCACCTGTTCCATCGGATAGGGTTTGCTGCGCTCAGAAGGCGACTGCAACTCAGGGTCATTGGGACCGGCTACGCCGATTTCTTCTTCAGCACGGCAGTAATAAGGTTCGAGTTCATCATAGGAAATTGGCCAGTCGCGGCCCACGCCGTACAACGTTTTCATTTTGAAATCGTTGGGAACGTGACGCCAGCAGGATGCTGCCCAGTGCCAGGTGGTGCCGCCGACGGTGCGCAGATAACCTTGTTTGAAGCTGCTGGCGCTCGGCCCGGTCAGATGGACGTAGTTATTTTCCGGGAAGTACAGCGGTGCGGGGGCTTTTTCAGACTGCGGGTAAAGCCCCTGGAAGTCAGAGCCAGCGCGGTTTTCGAAAGGCATGTTGCGCCAGTTTTCAACGGCCTGCGCGCGCTCAATGCGCAAACCTGCTTCCAGCACCAGAACGGAATATCCCTGGCTGACCAGCTGATCGGCAATCATGCCGCCCACGATACCGGAACCGACAACAATCACATCAGCAGACGCATCGCCGTCTGCCGTAAATTCTGGTTTTTTCATCAGGCTTTGCTCACAACATGTGTTTCAGAAGGATTAGTAAAACGATCAGCATTCATGGATTCAGGCATCGCAGCGGCGGGAGGTGCGGCGGTGAAGTACAGCGGACCGTTTCCGCAGTAAGTGGGCACAATCAGGCCGTCACTGACCGGGCGATACATCAGCGCATCTTTGTATGCAATTAAAATGGAATCGGTTCCATGTCCAACCGTGCCAGTATACCAGGCGGTGACGATGCGGGTCACCAGTTCACCCAAACCGTTTTGCTTTGCCACTTCCTGCAAATCCTTCGCTGCCTGACCGGGTTTCACCAGCGCGTGTAGTTTGCTGACCTGCGCAGGGAAGTCGGGTTGTGAGCGATAGAATGCGTTGAAAATCTGTGCGGAAGAGCCTTCGCTGATATTTTTATGTTCAGTGATAGCCTGCGATACCAGGTAGAACTGGCCGAAGATAACCGGATCCTGCGTGGCGGTTTCTTTCTCCGCCTGGCTCAGGAACGGGAAGCCGAGCAGGGTAGTTGCCACCATCGCAGACGTCAGGCCTTTGAGGAGTTCACGACGACTGAAACCGGTTCCATTTTCGGGTGTGTTGCTTCCAATGATTGAAGGATCGTTTTCCATCTCTTTCTCTCTGGGAATGGGTTTTTGCCAAAAGGCAGGGAGTTCGCTGTCTGATTCTTATTATAATTTGCGTAATACGAGATTTATCAGCGGGTTAGTTTTGCCGATGTCTGTCCCGATAGGGTATACCACTTATAACGATGCGGATGATAAGCCAGAGAAGAGGGATTTGTGCAAACAAATTGTGCGGATTTATTAACATTAGATCCAGATTTTAACGTATGATGCGCGACGATAAAAAATGTAACCAACAGGTTCATTTCAAAATGAAATTAACCGATACCGCATCATTCTTAACTCCTCTGACTTAACTATCCTGTTGATAATAATCATTTTAGTGCGGAATTAGTCATGTTTACGTAGTTTGATTTGTATATTAAATGTAAAAAAATAAGGATCGAAAGGTAGCGACAATTGATTAAAGTGGTTGTTAATAAAGGCGTAAAAGGTTACAAATAAGCCAAAATGAGATCTGCCTCTCAATATGGTCGGGAGCAGACATAAAATTAGCAACAGTCTGTCAATTTGTATCCTATTACGTTAATTCAATGTTAATAATTTGAACGAAGAGTAGGCAAAGAGCAGCCTGTCGGCTATAACTTAAGCAGTGTGGTTGTAGCTATTTTGTAAAAACAGCGTGTAAATAATTTGCATGTATCATTGTCTGGGGAACGACGTGAATAATATCCAACTTTCGGTAGTACATCGTTTGCCGCAAAGTTATCGCTGGTTGTCAGGTTTTGCGGGTATCAAAGTTGAACCGATTCCGCTGCCTGGTAATGATGAAGATAACAACCTGATCGGCCTGAAACTGCTCAGCCATGAGGGCGAATTCGCCTGGCAGGTGATGCATCAGCTCACTGATGCATTAGAAGATATTCAGGTAAAAGCGGCGATTGTCGAAATCGACGGTGAGCCGTGTTTATTCGTTCATCGTGAAGATGAAAGTGCCACGCTCTGTTGCCTGAAAAATATCGGTGCAGCGATCGCGGAATCTGTAACTGCACTTTATCCTTTCTGACACGCCGCAATCCCGGTGCATTCCGGCGTGTTTTGCCTGCGTCTCAGCGCTGGTGGGTGTCGAAAGCCTCTGACGCGGCCAGTAATTCGCGGGTATAAGCCTGCTGCGGTGCAGTAAAAATCTGCTCACACTCTCCCTGTTCGACCACTTCTCCGTTTCGCAACACCATCAGCTGATGGCACAAAGCCCGCACCACGTGTAAATCATGACTGATAAACAGATATGTCAGGCCGTGACGTTGCTGTAACTCACTTAAAATGGTCAGAATCTGCGCCTGAACCGATTTATCCAGCGACGACGTAGGTTCATCCAGGATCAGCATTTCCGGTTGTAAAATTAACGCACGGGCGATCGCGATACGCTGGCGCTGGCCGCCAGAAAACTCCGTCGGGTAGCGGTGGCGGGATTGCGGATCCAACCCCACTTCCTGCATTGCGCGGATCACTGCTTTATCGCGCGCCTGTTCACTGACGTTGCGATGCACCAGCAGACCTTCAGCGATGATTTGCCCGACGGTAAAGCGCGGATTTAACGCAGAGAAAGGATCCTGAAACACCACCTGAATCCGGCTGCGGAACGGCAGCATTTTCTTACGCGAGAAAGCATGCAGTGGCTGGCCGTCAAACCAGATTTCCCCTTGCGATTTGAGCAAACGCAGCAATGCCAGCCCGGTGGTGCTTTTGCCTGAACCGGACTCGCCCACCACACCGAGACTTTCTCCCCGGCGAAGCTGGAAACTGACCTGGTTCACCGCGTGTTTGATGCCGACCGTGCGACGCAGCAGGCCGCGTTTGACGGGAAAACCGACATCCAGATTTTTCACATCCAGCAGAACAGGCGGTTTACCGGTCAGCGGCTGCGGGCGACCCTGTGGTTCGGCTTGTAACAGCTGGCGGGTATAAGGGTGCTGAGGCTGACTGAAAAGTGCGGTACGTGATTGCTGCTCCACGACGCGCCCGTGTTGCATGACTGCTACGGTGTCTGCCAGACGGCGCACTATGCGCAGGTTATGGGTGATAAACAGCATCGCCATCCCCATTTCCTGCTTGAGCTCGTCGAGCAGCGATAAAATCTGCGCCTGCACGGAGACGTCCAGCGCGGTGGTTGGTTCATCGGCAATCAGCAGCTTTGGCCTGGTTAGCACCGCCATGGCAATCATCACGCGCTGGCGTTCACCGCCGGAAAGCTGGTGCGGAAAATCCCGCAGGCGCGAGGCTGCCTGACGAATACCCACGCGATCCAGACAGCGCAGAATTTCAGTGCGTGCTGCATCACCGTGAAGATTACGGTGCAGCGTCAGCACTTCAGTCAGCTGTTTTTCGATGGTATGCAGCGGATTTAGCGACACCATCGGTTCCTGAAATATCATCGAAATCTGGTTGCCACGGATCTGGCGCAATGTGCTGGCATCTGCGTTCAGTAAGGATTGGCCAGCAAACAGAATGTCGCCTTGCGGATAGACCACGGAAGAGGGCAGCAGACGCAACACTGACAGCGCAGTGACGCTTTTGCCGGAGCCGGATTCACCCACCAGCGCCAGGGTTTCACCGGCACGGATATCGAGCGATACATTGCTGACCACTTCACGTTGCTGTTTTCCCTGACGGAATGCGACGCTGAGATTTTTGATTTGCAGTAACGGGGCGGATAACGCAGCGTCTGTCATTTCAGAGCACCTCATTATGGTGTGCGGACGGATTGAAGGCATCGCGAACGGCTTCACCAATGAAAATCAATAATGACAGCAGCGCGGCCAGCACCACGAAAGCGCTGATCCCCAGCCACGGCGCCTGCAAATTATTCTTCCCTTCCATCAGCAGTGTACCCAGCGATGGCGAGCCCAGCGGCAGGCCGAAACCGAGAAAATCCAGTGACGTCAGTGTGGTGATCGAGCCGCATAGGATAAACGGCAGATAGGTCAGCGTGGCGACCATCGCATTAGGCAGCATATGACGCCACATGATAGCGCGGTCGCTGACGCCCATCGCCTGCGCGGCGCGGATATAATCAAAGTTACGGGTACGCAGGAATTCGGCGCGCACCACGCTGACCAGCATCATCCAGCCGGAAAGTACGGTGATCAACAGCAGCCACCAGAAGTTGGGTTGCACCACGCTGGCCAGAATAATAATCAGGAACAGCGTGGGAATGCTCGACCACACTTCGATAAAGCGCTGCCCGAGCAAATCGATTAATCCGCCGTAATAGCCCTGCGTGGCACCGACAATCATGCCAATCACCGAGGTCATCGCCGTCAGCAGAACGCCGAAGAACAGCGAAATCCGCAACCCGTAAAGGATTTGCGCCAGCACATCATGCCCGTTACTGTCGGTGCCCAGCCAGTTTTGAGAAGAAGGCGGTGAAGGGAAGGGCTGCGCGGTAGAAAAGTTAATGGAGTTATAACTGCTGCGGATCGGTGCCCAAATCGCCCAGCCGTGGTCTTCAATCTGGCGCACAACAAACGGATCCTGATAATCGGTTGGCGTTTCCAGCTCACCACCAAACGTCGTTTCGCTGTAATTGACCAGAAACGGCACATAGAGATGTCCCTGATAACGTGCCAGCAGCGGTTTGTCGTTGGCGAGGACGTTGGATAACAGCACCAGGATCAGCATCACCATGAAAATCCACAGCGACCAGTAACCACGGCGGTTCTGGCAAAAACGCGCCCAGCGCGCCTGACTGACGGAGTTCAGTTTAAAAAGGCTCATTACTGGCGGCCCTCAAAATCGATACGCGGATCAACCAGCGTGTAAGTGATGTCGCTGACGATATTGAGCAGCAATCCAATCAGCGTGAAAACATACAGCGTGCCGAAAATCACCGGGAAATCGCGCTGTACGATAGCGTCGTAGCCCAGCAATCCCAGCCCCTGTAAGGAGAACATCACTTCAATCAGTAATGAACCGGTGAAAAACATGCTGATAAAAGTCGCCGGGAAACCGGCGATCACCAGCAGCATCGCGTTGCGAAAAACGTGCCGGTACAAAATTTGTTTTTCGTTCAGCCCTTTCGCGCGCGCAGTCATCACATATTGTTTACCGACTTCATCCATAAACGAGTTTTTGGTCAGCATCGTGAGGGTCGCAAACCCGCCAATCACCGTCGCCAGCACCGGCAACGTTATATGCCAGAGGTAATCGGTTACTTTGCCGTACCACGGCAGGGTATCGAAATTCGGCGACGTCAGGCCGCGCAGCGGGAACCAGTCGAGATAACTGCCGCCTGTGAATAGCACAATCAATAAGATGGCAAACAGGAAAGAGGGAACGGCATAACCGACAATAATGACGGAGCTGCTCCAGGTATCGAATTTCGTGCCGTTACGCACCGCTTTGCGGATCCCGAGCGGGATCGACACCAGGTAGATAATCAGCGTGCTCCACAGGCCGATGGTAACGGAAACCGGCAGCGCGCTTTTCACCAGTCCCATAACGGATGAGCCGCGGAACAGACTGTCGCCAAAATTAAAGCGAACATAGTTGGATAACATCTCGAAATAACGCACATGCAGCGGTTTATCGAAGCCGAAGCGGTGGGTGATTTCGGCAATGACTTCCGGATCCAGGCCCCGTGCGCCGCGATACTGACCTTCACCAAACTGCGCTAAACCCGGCGACGCTTTGCCATTTCCGCTGCCCGCGCTGGCACCCGGTAAACCGCCTGACTGCCCCATTTCAATAGCGGCAATCGCCTGATCAACCGGACCGCCGGGAGCAATCTGCACAATAAAAAAGTTAATGGTGATGATCGCCCACAACGTGGGGATCACCAGAAGCAGTCGTCTTAAAAGATAGGCGGCCACAGTATGCTCCTCAGCGGCGTTGCGCAGGTAAACGGGCTGCGCGGTTAACGTCGTACCACCATGTATCGAGTTCCATTCCGTTGGATGGGGTGACGGCTGGCATCGAGAATTTATCCCAGTAAGCGTAGCGCTCGTGATGGGTATACCACATTGGGATCATCAGCATATTCCACGTCAGCACACGGTCGAGCGCATGGCCCAGCGACAACAGGGCATCAGGTTTGCCCTGATTGGCGGCGATTTCGTCGGTCAGCTTGTCAATGGCCGGATCGCTGACACCTGATTTGTTATAGGTGGAATCGAGATATTTACTGTTCCAGTAAATCTGCAAATCGCTGCTCGGATACGACGTGGCGGGATAAACCGTCGGCAGCATATCGTAATCACGCTGGCGCATACGGCGCACGAACTGCGAATTATCCACTTCACGGATCGACATCTTAATGCCCAGTCGCTGTAAATTATGCTGGAACGGCAAGACGTACTGTGAATTCCCGCCGCCAGGTAACAGCAGCTCGAAGGTAAACGGCTTACCGGTTTTGCCATTCACCAGCACCTGATTTTTCACTTCCCAGCCCGCTTCTTTCAGTAATGCGGTGGCTTTCAGCAGATTTGCGCGGTCATTACCGGTGCCGTCAGAGCCGGGTGGCTGATACAGCGCGCTAAAGACTTCAGGCGGCACTTGGCCTTTCAGCGGCCCCAGCCACGCCAGTTCTGCGGAGTTCGGATAATCTTTTGCCGCGTAGTCGGTATTCTGGAAGTAACTGTTCACCCGCTGATACGCCCCGAAATACAGCGCCTTGTTCATCCAGTCAAAATCAAAAGCCAAAGTGATGGCTTCGCGCACCTTGCGGTCGGCGAATTGCGGGCGATGGATATTGAATGCCAGCCAGCGGGTATCCTGCGCTGCCTGATTTTCCACATCAGCTTTAACGATAAAGTTTTTGCTGAAATTACCGCCCTGATATTGCGTCGCCCAATTTTTCGGCGAGGTTTCCATGCGGAAATCAAACGCGCCGGACTTAAACGCCTCCAGCGCCACATTGTCGTCGAGGTAATAGTCGTAGCGGATGGTGTCAAAATTATAGCGGCCCCGGTTGACGGGCAAATTGGCCGCCCAGTAATCCGGCACGCGGGAATAGGTGATGTACTGACCGAGTTTGTAATCGCTGATGCGGTAAGGCCCGCTGCCCGGCGGCGGTGTACTCAGCGGTTCATTGAATTTATGCTTTTCCCAGAATGTCTGCGGCAAAATCGGCAAACCGAGCAGGCCGAGCATCATGTCTTTATCCGCTTTCGGCAACACCATGCGTACTGTCAGGCGCGAAATGGCTTTTACTTCCACACCTTTATACACCACGCGAAATTGCGGTACGCCTTCGGTCATGAATTTTCGGAAGCTGAAGGCCACATCACTGGCGGTAATCGGGGTATTGTCGTTGAAACGGGCGCGCGGATTGATATCCACTTCGACCCAACGGTACTGGCTGTCATAACGGGCAGAATCGGCGATCAGCGGATAATAACTGCCAATCTCATCGCTGGAGGTGGTAAACAGGCTGTCGTAAAGCGAGCCGCTGCGCGCAGCCGGATTACCGCGAGACGCGAAGCGGTTGAAGTTGTCGTAAGTACCAATGGCCGCCAGTGTGATCTGACCGCCTTTCGGGGCGGCAGGATTGACGTAGTCAAAACTGGTGAAGTTTGAGACATACTTGGGCTCGCCTAATATGGCGAACGCGTAACTGTCCTGTATGACTTCAGCTTGTGCGCTGAGACTCAGCAGGCACAGCACACCGGCAAAAACGCGAGAAAACATCCTGAATCTGCACTCCTGTGATGACGACAGCATAATGCGGCATTACCGCGGGCTATTTCGATATTAATCAATTGAAAGCAAAGATTTTGTCACGCACGACTCTTCGGTTTCGTCCCTGATTTTGGCCTTTTTATCACAACCGGATGCAGACGCCTAAAAGAAAAATGGAACAAAAGATGCGGGACTGATGCAGGTCAAATCTGCCAGGTGGCTTCTTTCTCATTGAAATCACGTATAAAGTCCAGCAGCTCAGGAACACCGAGCGATTTGCTGTACAGATATCCCTGTAAATAGGTCACGCCGTGATTGCGCAGATACTCCGCCTGCATCTGGGTTTCGACGCCTTCGGCTACGGTTTTGATCTTCAGTTCTTCCGTGAGTTTAAGGACGGTATCCAGCACCGGGGCGATCAGGGTGTTCTGATCAATCGACATGACAAAGCCGCGGTCAATTTTCAGATAATCCAGCGTGAACTTCTCAAGATAGATCAGCGCGCTATGGCCGGTGCCAAAATCGTCAATGGCTATTTCAATCTTATGGCGGCGCAGCCAGTTAAATTCCCGTAATGCACCTTGTGTATCAATCATTCCACGTTCTGTAATTTCGAATACCACCTGGAAAGCATTCTCAGGTAACGCTTCAATAAAATTCATCACATCGTCATGAAAGCTGATTTTGTTCATGTGGTGAGGAGAAATGTTGATACTGAGTTTGCCCGGACCGGGAAAAGCGTGCTGCAAGGTATGGGCGTCCGCTGCCACCAGAGCCATCATATGTTGAGTCAGGTCGACGATAAGCCCCTGATTTTCAGCATAGCTGATAAAAACATCGGGCGGAATGGGCCCCTCAATGGGGTGCTGCCAGCGCAGCAGGGCTTCAACGCCAGTCACCTTCAGGCTCTTTGAGTCGATAACCGGCTGATATTCAACAAAGAATTCTTTATTTTTCAGCCCGCGCAGAACCTCACGCTCAACGTTATGGCGGTTCAGCAGGCTGTGGTAAATCAGCGCGCAAACCAGCAGGCTAAGCAGCAGGCCGCCTGAGAACGTAAAGAGTATGTTATCGCGGGTCAGGGAAGGAGAGTAGAGACGAATGCTGAAAGGATAATTATCTATTTTGACTTGAGTAAAATGGCTGCGGGGCAAATCACTGATCTTGATCAGACCGGCCTGAGAAGAAATCAGTGCGCTCTTTCCCACCAGCAGTGCAAAACCCCGGTAGCCGGAACCTGGCTGCGCAAAAAGCATATACGGCGACAACGTCAGTTCCAGCGTTGCTATCACGCCATCGTCCGTTGCACCGGGGTTACGCTGCCATATAAGGATCACCGCGCGGTTCGGGACGGCAGGGGTGCCCATCTGCAGGCCGATACTCATGTTGTTATCAAATTCGAGGTCATGCAGGGTACTGTTTACAGGAATGTGCTGATTACCGGAAGCCGAGGAACAAAAAACGATGCCATTACGCACCAGCTGAAAATCACGAACACCCATGCTGAATGCGACGTCACGGCTTAATTCCCCGGCAATGGAATGGCAGGGTTCTGTCGTGAGCAGTCCGATTCTGTGCATCGTGTCGGTTAACTGGCGCAGATAATCAGCAGTAAATTGTGCCGTTCGTTGCGCGATTTCATTTTGTTCGCGGAGATTGTTGGTTTTAATAACGGTGAGGGTAACTGCGATAAATAAAATGAAAAACAGGGCTGAAAAAAGCAGGCTTCTCTTTAAATACAGATGTTTGGGCAATACGGTGTGTGTTAACGCCGTTTTTAAACCCATATGTTTTGCCCTTTTCGCGCAGAGGAAATAAAAGAATAACGTCGTCAAAAAATCAACAGACACTTCATACACTTTATTACAGGCATAAAAAAACGCCATCCAAAGATGACGTTTTTTTATTCGCTTGGCATAGGACAACAAGAACTAAATCATAAGGTAACGGGATCAGCCGTTAGCTAAAACTCGTCTTGCTTCACGATAACGTGCATTCCAGTAGGACTCTTTCAGATTTGAAATCATCACACCGTTGCTGGTGGATGCATGTACAAACTGATCGTTACCTAAATAAATGCCGACGTGACGGCCTGTTGAACCCGCACGGAACAGAACCAGATCACCCGGACGCAGTTTCGTGCGCTGGATTTTCTTGCCTTTCTCTTCCTGTTCATAGGTTGAACGAGGTAAATCCATACCAAATTGTTCGCGGAATGTTACCTGAACGAACGCTGAGCAATCGATACCACGCTTGCTGTCACCGCCCAACCGATAACGAACGCCTTTCCAGCCAGCGTACTGATCCATAATTTTGGATTTAACGTTGACGTTGCGAACCATTGCTTCGAATTCATCCTGAGAGGCTTGCAGTAGAAGGCCATCATTGCCATTTACTGCACGCATATCAGTTTGCGCGTTTTCTGTGTTCGAAGAATGTGTACCACTACATGCAGAAAGAATAATTGCTGCACCAATCGCGGGAATTATCCGCGTGATATATCTCAGAAACGGTTGAGACTTGACCATTATTGTTGTTATCCCTTGCTGTCCTTAACGATGAAATCGTTATTAAAATTGCCAAACGAAGCGAGATTACCTGCCATATATCTGTGGGACAAATACCAGGGGGAGGAAATGTGCGTCGGAGCACGTTTTTTTCCTGAACCGGGGTGTTTTTAACACAATTCTATACAGGCGAATTGGAGATTACCGTAATGAACAGGTGATTGCGAGAGGTATTATGAGATTTTTTATAAGAAATTGTGATGTAAGGTGATGTAAGTAAACATGTTAAAAATGCTGTGTGATCTTTACGCGAATTTGGGTTAAAACCGCATCAATAGCGCGTTCAGGGGACATAATACAGCGCAGAGGCGTTGAGAAACATCCTTTAAAAAGGCCCGGAAAATCATAAAGATCTGCCGGGCCATAAATATTATGTATGCATCCAAAATTATGCGTGTGTCTTAGGATTTTTTTTACCGGGTAATTTTTGATCAAGCCAGTTAATCAGCGTATCGCTGGCTGGTGTCATCAGCCACCAGCTGGCACCGACCAGCACGACGGACATTGAGCCGACCGCGATATCAGTAAACCAGTGTGCACCAATCATCACGCGTGGGAGTGAGAAGATGAGGGTGATGATCAAGGCGACAGCGAATGCTGACTTACTCAGGTAGCGCAGCATAAAGCATGAAAAAATAATCAGCATCATGCCATGGTCGCCGGGGAAGCTGTCGCTGGAAGCATCTTTGGTGGGAATGCCGGTCAGTTCGCTCACGCGGTTTACGCCCGGGAAGCTGAGTGACGGGCTTTTATGGCTGACAGGCAATAAATGTCCGAGCTGGTTGAGCACAACGGCAGTCAGCAACATCACGACACCAATAATGATGTACCGGCGACGCCCGTCGCTATCCTGCTTCAGGAAATAGCTCAGATACAGGATTCCCATCGCCAGCAATGAAATCAGATCAAAGGCACGATTATTGGTCACGGCGACCAGGTGCAGAAACCACGCATCAGTGGCCAGATGTTGATTAAAAAAGAAGAAAATCGATTTATCAATCGGGAACCAGAAACCATGGTTTGCTGGCAAATAGAAAGATAAAAATAAGGCAACACCTAATACATTGAGTATCAGGATTGCGGGAATATTGCGGCGCCACATAAAGGAAGACCTATTCTTAGCAAAGTAAGGAATAACTTAGTTAGCGTTAACTTAATCTGATCAACTTAAACGAATCTTCAACAAGGAGGATTGTATTGCATTCCACTGCACTTCATTTTGCGTAATAAGCTCAATTCTGCTGTCTAACGGCGCCACCGGTTTCGTTTCAATGTGTAAGTCATTGCCCTGACGGTTAATCAGTAATGTGCCTTCTTTAATGCGTATAACCCCTTTGACGCGATCAACCGGCACCGCGCGCGCCCAGTCGAGAATGCCCGCGGTCTCAAACTGCGTTTCGCCATCAAATATCCACCCGCAACTGGTATAACCGTCAGCCTGATTCAGCGCGCGACGCCAGCGCTGTTTTCCCGGCAGGCTCAGTGCAGCCAGTCCTTGTTTAGCGGCGTGAGCGTGATGATGTTTACCTTGCGGTAACTCAACCAGATTCTGGCGCGGAAAATCAAGTAATGTCAGGGCGATCTCACCTTGCGAAGCCGTCACCAGAAGACGCTCGTGACCATTCTGCTGATACCAGTCGTCCAGCTTCTGCGTGTCCTGCGCCTGCGTCACATCAGACTTATTTGCCACGATAATGTCTGCTGCGGCTAACTGATCGCGAAAGTTTTCATTATCAGTCACCCGCTGATCGCTTAACTGACGCGGATCCAGCAGACAAAGCGTGGCATTGAGTGTCAGCCAGTTGCTGTAAACGTCAGACGTCAGTAAAGAAAGAATCTGTTTCGGATGCCCCAGCCCGGTGGGTTCTATCAGCAAGCGGTCAGGTTTAGCCTGCTGCAATAACATATTCAGACCGACCTGCATTGGCAATCCGTTCACACAGCACATGCAACCACCGGGGATTTCCTTCAAAACCGCACCACTGCCAGCCAGTAATGCACCATCAATGCCGACTTCGCCGAATTCATTCACCAGCACGGCCCACTTTTCACCTTCAGGCTTCTGAGCCAGAAGGTGGCGCAGCGTGGTGGTTTTTCCGCTTCCCAGAAAGCCGGTGATCAGGTTGGTTTTGGTCATGGTTGCACATCCTTTTTGAAAAATTCCCCGCCAATGTGCAGCGACTCCTTAAGAAAATCCAGCGTTGCGCCGATGTAAGACATGGATTGCTTATTTTTGCCGGCAGGCAAGCAAGATTTATTTTGCCTCCAGACGTGTAAATTCAATTAGATGTATTAATGTTAAATTGTGGTTACGGGAACTTTAAAATTAATAGTTATGATGAGGTGTCACCATGAACAGAATTACCTGTGTACTGTTTTTGGGAGTCATGGCCTCAGGGACGATTCAGTTTGCCAGTGCCGCTGCAACAGGCGGAATTATTCATATTACCGGGTCAATTGTTGACGGAGGATGTCACGTCAGTGCCGCACGTAATGCGGTGATCAGCGACTGTGATCGTGGCGGAAAACAGGTGAGGCAAGTTCATACGCTGAATGCGCAAAATCCTTCTTCTTTCGCCTTGCCTTTGTCTCTCGGGCAGGTCACCACGCGGCATATTAATAATGATCCTCGCCTTGCGGTGATGACGGTGAGTTATAACTAAGCAGCCGTAAATAGTTAGTATCGTTAATATGTTTCGCTCCGGTCATTGAGCGCGGTAATGCAATGTATCGTTATGTGGCCGGACAACTTTATGAACTGGCTGGCCCAATCTTGATCGGGCCGTCAGTTTTCTATTCCTGTCCTTTCCCTTTTTGCTGACATGTTATAATTTTCTCTCTTATTTCAGGCATCAGAACGATTAATCAGATGTCAGACCAATTGAGCTTGTGTCAGTGAAAGGGGCAAAAACATGCGACTTTATCAGGAGATAGGCGGTCATTTACGTCGCGATATCCATGCCGGAAAATATGCCCCTGGCGATCGCCTCCCTCCGGAGCGTGACATTGCGGAATCTTATTCCGTCAGCCGAAGTGTAGTGCGTGAAGCGCTGATCATGCTGGAGCTGGAAAAAGTGGTCGAAGTGCGTAAAGGTTCCGGCGTCTATGTATTGCATCAACCGGAAGATAGCCAGCCGGAAAGCGCTGACAGCGGATATGGCCCGTTCGAGTTATTACAGGCGCGGCAATTGCTGGAAAGCGAAGTCGCGGCTTTTGCGGCGATGCAGGCCACTAAGACGGATATTCTGCAAATGCGCGATGCCATTGATGCACAGCGAGAATGCATTGCACGTGGCGTCTCCGATGATGCTGAAGATCAGCGGTTTCATGCCTTGCTGGCGCAGGCTTCCCAGAACAGTGTGCTGGTTAAACTGGTGGATGATCTGTGGCTGATCCGCCAGCGCAGCTCAATGTGGCAGGGGATCCATCAGCATGTCGGCGATAAAAACTACAGTCAGATTTGGTTGCAGGACCATCAGACAATCTTGCAGGCAGTACTTCGCAGGGATCCGAAAGCCGCCAAGCAGGCGATGTGGCAGCATCTGGAAAATGTCAAAGATATGCTGTTACAGGTTTCGGATGCTGATGATCCGTCTTTTGACGGATTCCTTTTTTCCTCAGTCCCCTCAGAACTGAACGACTGATACCGCCGCACAAATAAGAACGGCTGCCGCAGCAGCCGTTCTTAGCTTCAGTTGCCGGGCTTAACCTACGTATTTTGCCACGGTTTTCTTCGCGCCAATTCTTTGCAGATCGGCATACGCGCTCAGTATGGCCGCTACGACTTTCTCTTCATGAGGCAATTGCTCACCGAATACGCCCGTCAGGGCCAGCAGGGCTTTCACCCGCGGTTCGCCATCTTCGGTTGATGCCACAATTTTAGCGACGGTTTCAGCCATCGGATCTTTAATCTCAATGGACTGCCCGGCATCATCAGTACCACCGACATAACGCATCCAGCCTGCCACGCCCAGCGCCAGTAATTCATAGGAACCACCATTTTTAACATGCCAGCGGATGGAATCGAGCATACGCTGTGGCAGTTTCTGGGTGCCGTCCATCGCGATTTGCCAGGTTCGGTGTTTCAGCGCCGGGTTGCTGTAACGTGCAATCAGGCTGTCAGCATACGCACCGAGATCAACACCCTCGACGCTCAGCGTCGGAGCTTGTTCATGCAGCATCAGATGATGGGCAGCGGCCTTATAGTTGGCATCTTCCATACAATCGTTGATGTGCTGATAACCGGCCAGATAGCCGAGATAGGCGAGGAAAGAGTGGCTGCCGTTCAGCATGCGCAGCTTCATCTGTTCGAAAGGCAAAACGTCGGCAACCATCTGTGCGCCAGCTTTTTCCCAGTCCGGACGGCCCGCCACGAAATGGTCTTCCACGACCCACTGAATGAAGGGTTCACAGGCGATACCGCAAGGATCGGTCACACCTCCGAGGGCTTCGGTGATTTCTTCCAGCGTATTTTCCGTCGCGGCAGGAACAATACGGTCAACCATGGTGCTTGGGAAAGAGACGTTTCCGGCGATCCATTCAGCCAGTTCTGCGGAACGTGCTTTCGCCATGCCCAGTACGGCGTTTTTTACCACCAGACCGTTTTCAGGAATGTTATCGCAGCATAAAACGGTGAAGCCTGGTAAGCCGCGCTCATGACGTAAACGCAGGGCTTCGACTAAAACGCCCGGAGCGGTACCCGGCGCCTGACCGCCCGCCAGATCCTGCTGAATTTTTGGATTTTGCAGATCCAGTTCGCCGGTGCCCGGCTCAATGCAATAACCTTTTTCAGTGATGGTCAGGGAAACAATCGCGATCTGTGGCTCAGTGAGTTTTTCAAGTACTGCTTCCAGCCCGTCAATCCCGCCGTGCACAGATTCATGTGCAGAGCCGATGATAATCGCCTGATTGCCGTCCGCGCCTTTTTCCAGCACGGTAAACAGATGATTTTGCTGACGCAAACTCTGGATCAGCGTTTCATTGCCGAACAGGCTAATTTCGCAAATGCCCCAGTCGCCCCCCTGGAGGTTCAGCACGCGGTTGGTCAGTAGCGCCTGGTGAGCGCGATGGAAGGCACCAAATCCGAGATGAACAATACGGCTTTTTAACACATCGCGATCATAAGCAGGCAATGACACTGCTGCAGGCAGGGACGCTGTGGCAATAGTTTTCATGCAATACTCCAGGCAAGTCAGAAATAAATAATTGGTCAGGCCAAATTGGGGCTATTTACCCGTCAGTTGAATTTTATGCTGGATAAAGCGACGATTTAAGCCGAAATCAGGGCTTAGAGTGTAAAGTCATATGATAGAAAGGGGAATTGGTAAGTCCAGATAGCCACTCATTTTGTGATGCAGATCCACTGTCTGAAGGATTAATCGCAAAATGCAGACAATAAAAAAGGAACGCCGCAGCGTAATGCCGATCGTTTAAGGATCAGTTGACCGATCCGGTGGCTCGTGTAAAAAGGGTTCATGCTCATCATGGACCCTTTTTAAATGGAACTTTCACAAGCTCTCGGTATTATCAATCTCACTGCCCCC
>NZ_JAHXYO010000014.1:0-156330 GCF_019969905.1 Rahnella sp. GSA61A
ATGATTGAGTTTACGTTCATGGCGGATGCGGGCGTAGAACGCGCCGGTTTCGGCGGCGGCGTCCACGTCCTCACCGGCCTCGCGGTAAGGGCGGGCGTACAGGTAGCTTTCGCCGGTCACCGGCGCGGCGCTGCGCACCTGCGCGCTGACGTCCAGCGGCGTGGTGGCCTCGCGGTAGTTGTAATCGCGTTTAAAGATTTTGCCGGTGACAGCGTTCCAGTGGATTTTCAGCCCCCAGACGCTTTCGGCGTGGCCGTCGCGCATCCCCGACGGCTCGCAGTACGGCAGGGTCACGCCAAACTGGTACTGCTCCGGCCCGTCGCCGAACAGCACCCTTTCACACGTCAGGCGGGTGTCCGCCTCAAAGCGGAACCAGATACCGACCTCGGCCAGAATGCGTTTTATAAACTGCAGGTCGGTCTCGCCCCACTGGGTGATAAGCTCGCGGTCGGGGTAGGTGTGGCTGAGGCGAAACTCAAAATCCTGCCCCTCGAGCCCGTGTTTGCGCAGGATAAACTCCGCCACTTCGGGCACCGACTGGTTCTGAAAAATAAAGCTGTTGGTGCTGTTTTCCAGCAGCCGCAGGCGCGGCACCAGCTCGAGGCGGTAAAGGGTTTCGTCGGCGGAGGTCGACAGGCGCTGAAAGTCACGGATAACGCCGTACACGGCGCGTTCCGGCTGGAAAGGCGTGCCCATCGTAAAGCTGGCGAACTGGCGCAGCATCTGCGCGGCACCGATATCCGGTTCGGGGCAGGTGACGTCAACAGTGTAGGAAAAAGTCTCGCTGAGCTGTTCCTCGCCGCGAAAGTTCAGCACGTCCAGACTGTAAGGGCTGTTCCAGATATCAAGTGAGTAGCGGGAAAGTGTGTCCATTCCGGTCCCTGGTTGGCATGTGAAAAGCATCCTGCTTTTCGGGGTGTAAGGAAACTGTATTCACATGGTGAAATTGTGGGAATTTTGTATCAGGATCCGGAGAATGCGAATGTGATGATGCACAGAAATACTAAACATAATTAATGTATCCATAAGTTTTTTTGTTGTTTTCATATCATCAATGGCGATTGCCTCATCAACGATCATACTTACAGTAACCTAATCATTTCTGCCCTCTTTTCACTCAACTTGAAAGCGCGCTGCACCCGAACAGGGCAGGCCGGCCCCTTTTCCCCTGATTTTCAGCCCGTTTTGCACGCTGGCACACTTTATGCCTGATCTTCATTGTTGTTGAACGATTCAATTGCAGCCTGTCCAGTTTGTGAGGTGATGATGATCAAGATTGACCTTTCCGATTCACCCTTTTTTGATGAAATGTTGATGGCTGAAGGCAAACACCGCAGCCATTATCAGGCCTACTGGCAGTGGTTGCAGCAAGCCGATCAACAGGCAGTCCAGCGCAAAAAAGAGGAAGCTGCGCTGTTGTTTCACCGGGTGGGGATTACCTTTAATGTTTATGGCGAAGATGATGGCGCGGAACGGCTGATCCCGTTTGACAGCGTGCCACGCATTATTCCGGCCAGCGAATGGCAGATGCTTGATCGCGGGATCCGTCAGCGGGTTCAGGCGCTTAATGCTTTTCTGCATGATATTTATCATGACCAGAAGATCCTCAAGGCAGGGATCGTGCCCGCCGAACAGGTGCTGGCCAACGATCAGTATCAGCCCTGCATGCAGGGCATCGATCTTCACCGTGATACCTATGCCCACATTGCCGGAACCGATATGGTGCGGGGAGGCGATGGCGAATACTACGTGCTGGAAGACAACCTGCGCACGCCGTCCGGTGTGTCTTACATGATGGAAAACCGCAAAATGATGATGCGGTTATATCCCGAATTGTTTGCCGAGCAGCGTATCGCGCCGGTTTCCCGCTACCCTTCCCACTTACTGCAAACCCTGCGCGAAAGCACCACCGTCAACGATCCGACCGTCGTGGTACTGACGCCGGGCCGCTTTAACAGTGCCTATTTCGAGCACAGTTTCCTCGCACAACAAATGGGCGTTGAACTGGTAGAAAGCGTCGATCTGTTCGTGAAAGACGGCGCGGTGTTTATGCGCACCACCGCCGGACCGTGCAAGATTGACGTGATCTACCGGCGTATCGACGACGCCTTCCTCGATCCGCTGGCGTTCCGCGCCGATTCCATGCTCGGGGTTCCCGGCCTGCTGTCGGTGTATCGATCCGGTGGTGTGGTGCTGGCGAATGCGATCGGTACCGGCGTGGCGGATGATAAATCGATCTACCCGTATGTACCGGAGATGATCCGTTACTACCTGGCGGAGGATCCGATCCTCAATAACGTGCCGACGTGGCAATGCCGCAAGGAAAGCGATCTGTCTTTCGTGCTGGCAAACCTGGAAAAAATGGTGGTGAAAGAGGTTCATGGCGCAGGCGGTTACGGCATGCTGATTGGGCCGACGGCCAGCAAGGCAGAAATTGAACGCTTCCGCGAATTACTGCGCATCCGCCCGGAAAACTACATCGCGCAGGAAACGCTGGCGCTTTCCACCTGCCCGACCTTTGTCGGTAACGGGCTGGCACCGCGTCATATCGACCTGCGGCCCTTTGCGCTGACCGGCGCCGAAATTCGTCTGGTGCCGGGCGGATTAACCCGCGTAGCGCTGGAAGAAGGCTCGCTGGTAGTGAATTCATCTCAGGGCGGCGGGACCAAAGATACCTGGGTGCTGGAAGAAAATCCGACGGAGGATGACGCATGCTAAGCAGAACAGCCAGCGAACTGTACTGGATGGCGCGTTATCTGGAACGCGCCGAGAATATTGCACGCCTGCTGGACGTGACTAATAAGCTGTCGATGATGTCGATCCGTGACGTCAACGCACGCGATGAAAACAATGATTTACTGGTACCGCTGACCATGACCGGTACGCGGACACTGTTCAACGAGCACTATCCGCAGGAGTCGATGGGTAATCTGCTCAACTTCTTCGCTCTGGACAGCTTCAACCACAGCAGCATTTTCAGTTGCCTGCAAATGGCCTGGAACAATGCGCATGCGGTGCGCGGCAGTCTTTCTTCTGAAGTCTGGGAAAGCATCAATGCCACCTGGATAGAGATGAAACTGATCCGCCGTCAGGGCGTCGGTTCTGCCGGTGCAGACGCTTTCTTCGACTGGGTCAAGGAGCGCTCACATCTGTTTCGCGGTGCGATGTTCGGCACATTACTGCGCAGTGATGCACTGAACTTTATCCGCCTCGGCACCATGCTTGAGCGGGCGGACAGCACCGCCCGCCTGCTGGATGCCAAAAATCAGTTACTGAATGCCGATGAAGATCCGGTGCGCGAGTACTACCGGATGGACACGCTGCTGCGTGCGGTCAGCGCCCGCGAAGCGTTCCACACGCTTTATAAGCAGCAACTTAGCCAGAAACGTATTGCCGAGCTGCTGATACTGCGCCGCGAGTTACCGCGTTCTCTGCTTTCCTGTGTCGAAATCATGGCCGAACAGCTGGAGGAAATCGGCGGCAGCGCAGGCAATTTGCCACGTCGCCGTGTCCATACCCTTCATGCTCAGCTTCGCTTCACCGAAATGGACGAGATTGTTGAGATGGGTCTCAGCCCCTGGTTGATGCAGTTTCTGGATCAGACCAATGCCATCGCTGAGAGCATTCATCAAACCTATCTGGAGGCCCAATAATGAAACTGAATGTCACACATCAGACGCATTACAGCTATGCGCAACAGGTTAAACACAGCACGCAATATCTGCGCCTCACACCGCAGGATTCCAGCCATCAGAAGATTTTGTCGTGGGATCTGACCTTGCCGGAATATGCCACCCGCACGCTGGATGCCTATGGCAATGTGCTGCATGTCCTGACGCTCGATCAACCCCATCAGGCGATCACCATTGAAGCCAACGGCGTGGTCGAGATTGAAGACAATACGGAAGACGATAATTGCGGGCATCTCTCGCCGCTGGTGTTTTTGCGCACCAGCCCGCTGACCCTGGCCGATGGCGCGATCCGCGATTTCGCCAGCCGTTATTACCGGCCGCAGGCACAGCATGAAAGTCTGTGCAGCCTGATGGGCGAACTGCTGCTGAAAATGCCTTACAACCCCGGCAGCACCACGGTGAAAGACAGCGCCTCACAAGCCTTTTCAGCACAAACCGGCGTATGTCAGGATCACACACACGTTTTCCTGGCCTGCTGCCGCAGCCTGGGCATCCCGGCGCGTTACGTCAGCGGCTATCTTTACTCGGAAGACTCGGCGCATGTGGCCATGCATGCGTGGGCGGAAGCCTGGCTGGATGACCGCTGGCAGAGCTTCGATGTCACCAATAACACCTGTAAACCGAATCAGCATTTGAAACTGGCTATCGGCATAGATTATCTTGATGCATGCCCGGTCCGCGGTATCCGGTTAGGGGGAGGAAGCGAAGACATGCGCACTGTCGCGGCCGTTGCCATACTCGACGTTCCGCAATGATCCTGAATACCTGAGGAAACCTTTTTATGACTTACTGTGTGGCCATGCGCTTGTCCTCTGGCCTGGTGTTTGTTTCAGATTCACGCACCAATGCCGGAGTGGACCATATTTCCACCTTCCGTAAACTGCATGTTTTTCATCAAAGCGATGAACGCGTGCTGGTGATCCAGAGTGCCGGAAATCTGGCGACCACACAGAGCATTATCAGTCTGCTGCATCGTCGCTGCGCAGACGATGAGCGGGAAAACCTGCTGAACGTGAAGTCGCTTTACGATGCCGCCAGCCTGCTGGGTGAAACGGTGCGTGAAGTGATTGCACGGGACAGCGGCGCAAATCAGGGGGGCAATACAGATTTCAGCTGCAATCTGTTGCTCGGCGGACAGATTAAAGGTGAGGGTCAGCGGCTGTTCCACATTTATCCGCAGGGGAATTTCATCGAAGCCACGCACGACACGCCGTATTTCCAGATTGGTGAGAGTAAGTACGGTAAGCCGATTATCGATCGCGTACTGAGCTACGACACCGCGCTGGATCAGGCGATGCAATGTGCGCTGATTTCGATGGACTCCACATTACGCAGTAATCTTTCCGTCGGCCTGCCGCTGGATGTGATGACCTATCCGACAGACAGCTTCAGCGCCGCGCAACAGCACCGGATCACCGAAACACACCCGTATTTCGACATGATCCGCAAAGGCTGGGGCGAAGGGCTGCTGAGCATTTTTGCGCAGTTGCCGCCGCTGAAATTAGACGAGTAATAATCCGCCACATCAGGTCTGGGGAAAATGGACAACCTCAGACCTGCCCCGTATTATCAATATCCCGTCCTTAATACGGATATTTGAGGTGCATGTATTGTGGCAGTCACTATTTATGATATTGCCCGTCTGGCAAAAGTGTCCAAATCTACCGTTTCCAGAGTTATTACCAACCAAACCAATATTTCGCCAGATGCCCGTGAGCGCGTGCTGGATGCTATCCGCACGCTGAATTATCAGCCAAGCAAACTGGCGCGGGCGCTGACATCCAAAGGTTTTGATGCGATTTTAGTGATATCCACCCGTTCGACCAAAACAACCGCCGGGAACCCTTTCTTCTCCGAAATATTGCAATCCATTGCGCTGAGAGCGGAAGAAGAGGGTTTTGACGTTATTTTGCAGACGTCCAAAAATAGCGAAGAAGATCTGCAAAAGTGTGTCGCTAAAATAACGGAAAAAATGGTGAAAGGCGTGATAATGCTCAGTTCACCCGCCGATGAATATATTCTGGAACAGTTAGATAATTATCAGGTTCCTGTGGTGGTGATTGGCAATATTGAAGGAACATATCAGCACGTCTTTTCCGTCGATACCGATAATTTTCAGGACAGTTACCGGCTGACAGAACATCTTATTTCGCTCGGTCACCAGGATATTGCCTGCCTGCACGCGCCGCTGGATTATCACGTTTCCATTGACCGCCTTGCCGGTTATAAACGCGCCATGCAGGATGCCGGTCTGACTGCGCAACCGGGCCTGATGATTGACGGCGGTTATACCACCGAAAGCGCTTATCTGGCGGCGACGACATTGCTGCAAAAGGCGCATCCGCCGACGGCCGTTTTCGCCACGGATGCCGTGAAAGTCATGAGCATTTACCGCGCGGCCCATGAACAGAAAAAGATCATTCCCGACGAAATGTCCATCACCGGTTACAGCAGCGACAATATTTCGCCGATCCTGTCTCCGGGGCTGACCGGCATTGAAATTCCTATCCGCGAATTAGGCTGGCAGGGTTGCGGTGTGCTGTTCGATAAAATTTTCGATCGTCCCGGCGCGCATTCCCGCACGCTGGTGCCGACACAGCTGGTGGTGAATCATTCCGCCATAGAAATCACTGCCGGAGAATAAGAAAACCCAACCGGAAAACAGCTTCCGGTTGGGTGATGAGAGGCATCAGAAAGAATAGGTGACACCGACACCGGTATAATGGAATTTAGTCTTCGCATTGGCGCTGGCATCGGTATTATCGTGCAACTGCAATTCGTAGGCATATTCCAGTGAGATGGCAAAACCGTTGGGTAAAGGCTGATTGATTAACAACCCGAATCGCGTATCGGTTTCTCCTTCGCGTTCTCCGCGATCATCATTGTAATAATAGGTATCCAGCGTCCGGCGGGCATAAGGCGTCAGCACGGTTTTCCCGCTGGAGAAAAGATCGAAGCTCACCGGCAAATAGATACGCGCTTCCTGTTTAGCGAATTCCCCGCGCTGGCTGTCACCGGTATTCCATCCGCGATCTAAATAATAACTGACCTGCATCGCGATATCGTCGGTGAAACTGTATTTCAAACCGGTTTCACCTTCAAACTCTTTATTCAGATAACCGTTATCGTCCATACTGTTATAATAATTATACAACGCCATCCAGCCGTTATATTTCAACGCAGGACTAAGCGACACCGACCAGTCTGGCTGAATGGTATAACGCTGGGTATTATAAGAATTGCCCTCTTTCTTTTTATCTTCATTATATTGCCACTGATAGTTCCTGAAACCGAGCATCAGCCCCAGCGCATAATCTGCGTTATCCACAAACTGATAATGCATATCGAATTCGACCTGATTAAACCAGTCACTTCGGGTATCTTCGGAGTAATCGACGTTATGGTCTTCCTGATAAAATGCGCCGTAGAAGTTCCACTTTCCTTTGCTGAAGTTAACAAATACCGTCGGTTCATAAGCGCCGTCTTTATCGCCCTGACCTTCTGTGTTCTCTGTTTCCTGCATGGCGCCGATCTGCACCTTCCAGGGTTCAGCAGGTAACGCAACGTTACCGATCGGTACCGGCGTCAGCATTGCCGGTGAATTATGATCTTCATTTTTATTTACGCTTTCGCTCTCAGCGGAAAAAGCCGACGAGCAGACTGTGCCGCATAATAATGCGGCAGCCACTTTCATTTTCATTATAATAATTCCTTTTACAGTAGGGACAGATGGATATTAAAACAACGGATAACCTCTTTTAAAATTCGTGTTATTTATACACGTTAGTGACATAACTTATTAATGCGCGGTAATGACTTCCTCAGTTTCACAATCAAAGAAATGACATTTATTCATATCAAAGCACAGGGATAATAATTGTCCGGCCTGATAATCAGTATTAGCGTTTGAACGGCAGACAAATTCATGACCGCCAATCGAGCAATACAACATAAATTCTGCTCCGGTCAGTTCAGCCACCGTAATTCGCGCGTCAAAATGTGCGTTCTGCTGCTCTGCACCGGCGATATCTTCAGGACGGATCCCGAGTACCAGCGGTTTACGTTGATAACCCCGTGCATTCAATATCGTCAGTTTGTCTTCAGGCACCGGAATATGCAGACTTTCCGTCACGAAAAAGTTGCCATCCAGCGCACCACGGATAAAGTTCATCGCAGGTGATCCAATAAAACCGGCCACAAACATATTTTGTGGATGGTTATAGACCGTTTTAGGCGCGCCAACCTGCTGGATAATGCCGTCTTTCATCACCACAATCCGCGTCGCCATGGTCATAGCTTCGGTCTGATCATGGGTGACATAAATCATCGTCGTATTGAGTTTATGGTGCAGCTTGCTGATTTCGGCCCGCATCTGTACCCGCAGTTTGGCATCGAGGTTCGACAGCGGTTCGTCCATCAGAAAGACTTTGGCATCACGCACAATCGCGCGCCCGAGCGCGACGCGCTGACGCTGGCCGCCGGATAACGCCCCCGGACGTCGCGCCAGATACTCATTCAGCCCGAGGATCTGGGCCGCATACTCCACGCGCTGACTGATTTCCTCCGGCGCAATCTTTCTCAGTTTCAGGCCAAACGCCATGTTGTCGTACACGGACATATGCGGGTAAAGCGCATAGTTCTGAAATACCATCGCTATCTCGCGATCTTTCGGTGCGACGTCGTTCATGCGCACGCCGTCGATCAGCAGGTCGCCGGAAGAAATTTCCTCCAGCCCGGCGATCATACGCAGGGTGGTAGATTTTCCGCAGCCGGATGGCCCGACAAACACGATAAATTCTTTATCCGCGATCTCCAGATTGAAATCCTTCACCACGTGAACCTGTTTGTCGTAAATTTTCTGAATGTGTTGCAGTGAAATCTGAGCCATAATTTTTCCTTAAATATCAGCCTGATGATGCAACCATAGTTGCCTGATAACCGCCCACGACAGCCCGTCGGTAGAATCCAGACGGTGATTTGCCCCTTCCAGCGTGGCGCCAATGCCAATCGAGAAAATGCCTCCGGCACGTAATGCATCAATCCCCGCCTGCGCATCCTCTATCCCTGCGGCATGCTGCGGCGCGATATTCAGCGCCTCGCAAACCTTGAGGAAAATTTCCGGATGCGGTTTGGAATGCGTGATCCGGCGGGCGTCCGCGACATAATCGAAAGCCTGCTCCAGTCCTAACGCCCTGAGCACCTGCGGGGCATTTTGTGAAACGGAAGCCAGACCGGTGAGTACGCCCTGGTCACGCAACGTGTGCAGCAATTCACTGATCCCCGGCAAAATGTCCGCCGTGGTCAGCCCGGCGAGTAATCCGACATAATCGTCATTTTTCTCCGCCGCCATTGCGTCACATTCTGCCTGCGTAAAAGTTCCGGTTTTTCCGCCCACAGCGAGGATCTTCAACAGCGATTCCTGACGACTGACGCCCTTCAGTTGCTCATTAAACGCAGCATCGATGGGGATCCCGATACGCTGCGCCAGTCGTTGCCAGGCCATAAAATGCAGGTGCGCGGTATCGACCACCACACCATCGAGGTCAAAAATAACGGCACGCGGCAGGGGTTCAGTTTTCATCATGAGATCCTTTCAGAATGAGGCTTTCCGTAAATGTGTGAGAGATGCCGTTGATCCAGACCTTCAGCGGCCGGGCATCCGTTTTGCTGAGGGTAAGTTGCCGGGGTTCGAGAGACACCGTCAGGCGCGTTCCACGCCAGCAAAGGGGAAACTGTAACCGCGTCCAGCCCTGCGGCAGCGAGGGCCGGAAATGCAGTTCGCCTGACTGATAATCCAGCCCCGCAAACCCCATCAGCGCCCCCGTCCAGATAGCGGCCGTGGCGGCCGCATGAATACCGTCGTCCGAAGAGTGAGGTTCTTCGCCCAAATCGATGCGGCACGCCTCGCGGTAAAACTGCAATGCCTGTGCGACCTGCCCGGTCCGGGCGGCCACAATCGCATGCACCGATTTACTCAGCGAAGAGTCGTGAATCGTACGCGGTTCATAAAAACTGAGGCTGGCTGCCTGACATTGTGGTGTGAACTGGGCGGGCAGCAGTTGCATGAGCATGACCACATCGGCCTGTTTCAGAATCTGCATCTCGTTGATTTCCGCACGGGAATAATCCAGCAAAATGGCCTGTGTGCCCTGCCGGGATTTATAGGCTGTCAGGTCGCATTGCGGTTTGCTGAGGAAGGAATCATCCTGCGCGATCACACCCTGCACATCGGGCTGCGGCAGATACAGGTGCGTCAGAAAATCTTCCGCCTGCGCAAAGAATGCGGCGTCCTCATGATTAAATTCATGCAGATACCGGCAGGCCTCCCGGACGTTGTACTGCGCCATATAATTGGTAAACGCATTATTATCAACATGTTCGGTGTATTCATCCGGCCCGATGACGTTGAGAATTGCCAGCCGGTCGTCACGCCATTCAGCGCGGCTCATCCAGAACCGCGCGGTTTCTTTCAGCAGCGCCAGTCCCATTTGTTGCATAAATTCCGTGTCGAGCGTGGCCTGGAAATAGCCCACCGTGGCATAGGCGATATCTGCCACCAGATGATGTTCTGCCAGCGCCGATGCCACCCGTTGCCGCTGACCGGTACGGATATTGATCGCGGCAAATTCAGGCGTTTCCTCTTCGCCGCTGAACGCGCTTTCCCACGGAAACAGTGCGCCCTGATAACCGTTCTGCCGGGCTTTGTCCTGCGCCTGCGCCAGATGCAGATAGCGGTATTCCAGCAGTTTTCGCGCCTGTTCAGACGCATTCAGCAGGGCAAAAGGCAGGATAAATATTTCGGTATCCCAGAAAACATGCCCTTTATAGCCTTCGCCGGTCAGCCCTTTCGCCGCCACGCTGGCGCGCGCGTCATGCGCCGGGATCATCAGCTTCAGGTGATACAGTGCAAAATCCAGTGCACGTTGATCCTGGGGATCATCTGACGCCACACAGACCCGTGATGCCTGCCAGTAATGCTGCCAGTGGCGGGTATTTTCCATCAGCAGGTGTCCGTAACCTTGCTGCGCGTGTTCCAGCAGGGCCTTCAGGCAGCGTGCTGCGAAGGTGTTTTCTGGCAGGAAATCTGCATCGAGCGACGTGGCAATCCAGCTGAATTTCTCCAGCGTCACCGCTTCACCGGCAGATAACGGCAGGCTGATATGTTGCAGTAACTGGCGGTTTTTCGACGAAAAACTGCTGCTGGCGCGGGCAGGAAACAGGCACTGGCTGGTGATGATCGCCTGCTGCTGGCCGTCTGTGGTCTGATAACCGCCTTGTAAAACGTTTTGATCGAAAACCCGCACTGAACATTCATTCAGATGCTGTCTGCCGCTGTTGGTGAGCGTTGCATCAATGCCGGTGCTCACGCACAAATGTGCATCCGCATCCAGCGCGGTGACAGTTAAACGGCTCGCCACCAGCGTCAGCGGAGAAAGCGCCACAAAACGACGGGTTTCGATTTTGAACCGCTGACCGGCGGGCGACTGCCAGACCAGTTCGCGATACAGCTCACCGTTCATGGTGCGCAGTTCACGCTGATAGGACAGCAGCGTGCCGGAAAGCAGCGATAAACTTTCGCCGTCCAGCTCAATGCGCATACCAATAATATCCGGCAGATTCACCAGTTCGGTGACTTCGGTCGTATTCGCACGGTGATAAAAACCCGCGACAAACATGCCCCGCTGTTGATCGGTATAGGCTTCTTCGTGACAGCCACGGATACCAATCCGGCCATTGCCGCAGGTATGCAGGCTGCCGTACTTATTCAGGCGATGTGGTGAAAACGGTGCTTCGGGCAGGATCTGAGGCTGAATCATAGATACACGCTCTCCCCCGACTCTGCCGACTGATAGACAGCCGCCACCAGTTGCTGGATCCGGTATCCCTGTTCCGCGTCTGCCAGACTCACCGTTTCCCCGCGAACCGCCGCCACAAACGCCTGAACGCTGCGAACATGGCGCTGATCGTCGGCAACCTCCCGGTGGAATAACCTCACCAGTTCACCCTTTTCATCGGTATACACCTGGGCAGGAAACAGTGTGGCACCGGCCTTATCACCGCAAAACTCAACATTCATCACCGATTGCGGCTGAATATTCAGCGCAAACGCCGTTTCCAGACGCAGCAACCCGCCGTTGCAGAACTCAATCGCGGCAAATACTGAATCTTCCACGCTGTATTTCTGCGGATCCCAGCTTCCGAATTGCCCTTCACTTTTGCGGTTACCGATTTTCTGAAACATCTGCGCGGTGACTTTGCGCACCGCCGGAAAGCCGAGCACGTACATGGCGGCATCCAGCATATGAATGCCGATGTCGATCAGCGGTCCGCCGCCGGACTGCGTTTTATCCGTGAAATTGCCCCAGCCGGGCACGCCGCAGCGGCGCAGGGCGCGCGCGGTGGTGACATAAACCTCACCCAGTTCTCCCACTGCGACTTTCTGGCGTAAAATGCGCGCATCTTCGGCGAAACGGTGATGAAAGTCATAGGCCAGAAGCCGGCCAGCCTGTTCCGCCGCCTGCCACATTTCCAGCGCCTGCGCGGCGGTCATGGCAGGCGGTTTTTCACAGAACACATGACAGCCGTGCTGCAATGCCGTGATCACTTGCTGATGATGGAAAAGGTTGGGCGTACAGATGCTGACGATGTCGGGCCGTTCAGCCTCCAGCATCTCTTCCAGTGAGGTAAAGGCACGGGCGATACCGTTGCGCCCGGCAAATGCCTGAGCGCGCGCCGTATCGCAATCCACCACCGCGACCAGTTCAAGCCCCGGAAGCTGGCGGTAACAGGCTACATGGACCTTTTCCGCCACCTGACCCGCCCCCACCAGCGCCACTTTCAGCGTTCCTGCCGGTTTCGTTATAAATTCCATTTCGCGGCCTGTCAGTCAGAGTAAATTGCGAAGATAAGTCAGTGAATCCTGATAAGCCTGGGTCGGATTTTCTGCCCGCACGCGGCATTCGTAGACGATATAGCCGTCGTAGCCATCTTCTTTCAGTTGCTCAAACGCAGAGCCAAAATCAATGCTTCCGCTGCCCGGCTGGTAACGATGATTGTCAGCAATATGTACATGGCCGAGCAGATCGCGTTGCTGATGGAACGCAGCGCTGAGGCAATCCTCCTCAATACTCATATGGTAAAAATCACCGATAATTTTGACGTGCTCAAGCGCGCCCTCTTCGATATAACGGCGTGCCTCCGCCAGCGTGTTTATCATGTGATCCTGATAACGGTTCAGCGGCTCCAGATACACCGTTGTGCCGGTGCGTCTGGCGACATTTTCCAGCTCCCGCAAGGATGCGCTGACCGCCAGACGGTCGCCCGCCTGACTGCGCGGTGAGGTCATCGGCGGCAGACGGTAGGTAAACATTCCCCAGGCGGCGGGCACGATAATCCCTTTACCGCCGACCTGCGAAAGGGCTTCCAGAATCGCAGTGATTTGCTGCAATCCGTTCAGACGACGCTCCTCGATGAAATCACCGATCCAACCCTCATAGCCGCCGCAGGCGGTGATCACTGGCAGGCCGGTTTGGGCGATAGCGGCTTTCACTTCGTCGAGATGATTTACCAGCAATTTGCCGTCAATTTCAAAACCGTCGAAACCCATTGCCTTGATAAATTTGAATTTCTCCAGAATATTTTCCGGGAAGAATGCCTGATTTTGTGTACCGATTTTCATGTCTAAGTCCTTTTAGAAAGTGATGCCGAGCTTGATGCTCTGATCAGGATGTTGATCGACGTATTTCATGTAGCTCTCCGCGCTGTTGCTGAACGTGACCACCGGATCGATCAGGTCTTCGCAGTTCAGGTAGCCGTTCATCAGCAGTTCCCAGCAGGAGTCTTCGATGCGTTTACGGCTCCAGCGGGGATAATCGGGATTGGGTTCGCTGCATGCGCGGGAAAAGACGATTTTGGCATTGTTAAAGTGGGCTTCCCGCCCGAGGTTAAAGCCTTCGGCAAAGGGTTTGGCAAAGGCGACATAAGAAATTGTGCCGCCGTAAGCGATACCCCGCAGCGCCGCCTGCAATGCCTGGGCATTGCCGCTGGTTTCGATGATGACGTCCGCACCCTGTTTGCCGGTGAGTTTTTTGATCTCCAGCCCGATGTCAGTACCGATCGGGTTAAACACGGCATCCGCGCCGTTTTTCAGCGCAATTTCCCCGCGTTTTTCCAGCGGATCGACGCCAATCACGATGCTGGCACCGGCCTTTTTCGCCAGTTGCACAGCGATTTGACCGATCGCCCCCAGCCCGACAATCACCACGAAATCGCCGACACGGACATTGCCGTCACGCACACCACTCATGGCGAACTGCGCCGGGTCATAACAGACGGCGTTTTTCCATGAGGCACCGGCGGGCATTTTGCGCAATTTGTAATTGTTCACGGCGTTGACGATCACCGTTTCGCTCAGCGGTCCGTAAGTACAGACATCATCACCCAGCGCGTAATCCGTCACCTCGCAGCCCTTTTCGCAAACGGTGCCCACCACCATGTTGCCGAGCTGGAATTCGCCGAACACGATACCGCGCGGCGCATCCGCCGGACGGGGGACAAACATGCCCCATTCAGCCGAAAACTCCTCGTCAATAAACGGGCTGACGCCGCGAAAATCTACCACTTCGGTACCGTGTTTCGGTGCGCCAAATTTCACGCGAATTTTGACTTCATATGCCGCGACCGGGCGGTCCTCATAATCCATCAGTTCAGCCACACGCGGCTGGGTTGCGACCAGTTTTTTCATCGGATATTCCTTCATCTTTAATCAGTCAATATGCGTTTTAACGTCAGCCTTTTACGCCGCCGTCAGTAAGATTGCCTTTGATAAACCGCTCCGAAAGCGCGTACATCAGGACAACCGGCAGCGCGGTCACCAGCGAGGCAGCCATCATTCTTCCCCAGACATAATCCGGTGTGCTGAACAACGTGTTCAGGCCGACAGGCAGGGTGAAATTGGCAGAGCTGGAGAGGAAAATGGAGGCGAAGAGATAGTCATTCCACGCCACCATAAAGCAGTACACAAACACCGAAATAATGCCGGAGATCGCCAGCGGTACGGTGATGTAGAAAATGATTTGCAGCCGGTTAAGCCCGTCCATCATCGCCGCTTCTTCAATGTCGTGAGGAATGGTGTCGAAGTAACTTTTCAGCATAAACACGGCCGTCGGCAAGGTCTGAACCACCATGGTGATCACCAGCGCGGTAGTGGTGTCATACAGGCCCAGCGCCGAAATAATCTTGAACAGCGGCACCACCAGCAAAATGCCGGAAAACATGTAGACGGTATAAAAGCTGGCGTTGATGGTGACGCGCCCTTTAAAACGCAGCCGTGACAACGCATAAGCGCCCAGGATGCCGAAAAACACAGCGATCACGGACGCCAGTACCGACACGGTCAGGCTGTTTTTGAAGTAACTGAGGAACGGGAAAATCTGCGGATTGAAAATATCCACGTAATGATGGAAATCCCACTCCTGCGGGAACAGCGTCGGATGGCGGGAAATCGCCTCTTTACTGCTTTTGAACGAGGTCATCAGCATGATGAAAAAAGGAAATAACATCGCGCCAAGGAAAATCAGCAGGCTGGCATAAAAGCCCGCTTTGCGCAGGATCTTGCGGTTAGTTGCTGCCATTGATATTCACCCGTTTTCTGGCAAGAAGGATCACGATAAAGATCAGGGCAAACAGCACCATGGATATGGCGGCGGCTTTACCTAAATCGTTAAAGGCGAAGGCGGTTTTATAGAGATACACACCCAGAATATTGACCTTGTTGGTCAGCAGGTAGACGTCGGCAAACATGTAGAACATCCAGATCGCGCGCAGCGTGACCACCGTTGCCAGTACCGGCATGATGGCGGGCAGCGTGACGATGCGGAATTTCTGCCAGGCATTGGCGCCATCCATGCCTGCGGCTTCGTACAGGGATTTATCGACGGTCTGCAAAATCGCCAGAAACGAAATAAAGGCGTAGGGGAAGTAACGCCAGATGGCGAACAACACCACCAGCACGAAGCTGCTGACCGGATTGTCGAACCACAGCGGGGCATCGCTGAACAAATGCAGCATGTCAGCACCGATCACATTCACAATGCCGTAGCCGTTGTTGAACATGTATTTCCAGGCAAATACCAGCGAAATGGAAGGCGTGACATAGGACAAAATCACCAGCGAACGCGCCGTTTTGCGAAAGCGGAACTCACGGTTAAAAAACAACGCGACGCCCAGCCCCAGCCCGGTACTGCCCGCGACGACCAGTGCGGTGTACCAGAACGTCACCCACAACGAGTGATAAAAGCCCGGATCGCTGAGAATGCTGATGTAGTTATCCAGCCCGACAAACCGGTTATCAAGACGCGGATTCAGCGGGATTTGCAGAAAGCTGATCTGGATATTCGACAACATCGGATACGCCACCAGCAGACCCAGCAAAAAGATGCTGGGGGCGAGCAGAAGCAGCGCAAAACGACCGTCAGAATGGTTAAATTTACGTGATTTCATGATCTTCCCTGAGAATTCAGGCTCCTCCGTTTAGCGTTTTTGCATCAATGCTTCGATACGCTTTTGCCCTTCCGCCAGTGACTGCTGCGGATCCTTCTTCCCGACGGTCACGCCATTGAGCATTTCGCTGAGCACGGCAGAGCCTGTGATATCGCCCATTGCTGCGAAGTTTTTCTCCCCGACGGAACCGAACACCTGCACATTGGCAAACTCGTTCACCAGCATTTGCGGCAGCGTGCCAAATGCCTTGATCACCGGATTGTTTTGCCAGGTGGCATTGCCGGTCACGCCTTGGGTCACCGGCAATGCGGCACCCGGCGACATCAGCACCCAGGCTGTCGCGTTATCCGGTTTTTCGAGGAAGCTCACCCACCGTTCGGCGGCCTCACGTTCAGGCGTATCCAGCCCGTTGGAGATGGTCAGTGAGGTGATGGTGCCGTAAACGGCTTTGGATTTTTCAGTCGGCACGGCAAAACCAAGGTCACCGGCTTTGCCTTCGCTGTACACCGCAGGAAGAATATAAGTGGAGTAAATCGCCATCGGCACCGTGCCGTTCATAAAGGCGTCTTTGATTTCCATGACGTCATTGGAACCAGGCATCGAGAAGGTGGCGAGCTGACGGTAATAATCCAGCGCCTGCTGCATTTCCGGCGTGTTAACCGTGATTTGCCCCTGAGCATTCAATACGTTGGCATCGTTGGAAAGCGCAAACTGCGAGAAAGCCTGTTCGGTCAAAACACTTTCGGCGGTCGGTAACGCAATGCCATATTTTTTCCGCGCGGGCTGATTAAATGCCGTGGCAATGCGGGTGACATCCTGCCAGTTTTGCGGCGCAGAGAATCCGGCGTCAGCCAGTTGTGATTTGTTGTACCAGATCCCCTGTATCCAGCCATGGATCGGTACGCCGGTGTAATTCTCGCCTTCTTCCGTGCGCACGATGCGCAATACGCCGGGATAAAACTGATCAGCACCTATGCCGTCGATCACCTGCCTGATGGCATCGCGGTCGATCAGCTGTTCCTGATCCATCACTTTGGCGTAATCGTGACTGACTTCAATCACGGCTGGCAGTGCGCCGGTACGGGCCAGCGTAATCACTTTGGTGTTGTAGGCATCTTCTTCCACCGGCACCGGTTTAATGGTGATCTGCGGATTTTCCTGTTCAAATTTCGCAATCAGCTGATTAATGACCACCTGACGTTCCTGCTCGACCGAAGAATGCATAAACTCAATGGTGACCTGTCTCTCTTTGGCGTCCTCACAGGCCGATAAACATAATGCGGATAATAATAACGGAGTTATAAGGATATATTTTCTTTTCATTTTTATATTCATGAACATCTCCTTTGCTAATTTATAGCCAGCCGAAATCACTGGCCTGTGAAATATCACACCCTTTAAATACAAAAAAAATAACGGAACATCTTAATTAATGGCGTAACCAGATATACTGATAAGGCTTTAATGTTATTTCCCCGTCACATTTCAGTGAATGATTATAAGGTAAGACCTGATAATCCCCCGAAGGGAGCGTTACCTGAATATTGTTAGCGGAAAGGTTAAACAGACACACTATTTCCTGGTTTCCCTGCCCCCGGATAAAGGCAAACACACTTTCATGACATTCTATGACCCGCATCGGCGCGGAAGGATGAAATGCCGCCTGTTCAGTTCGGCAGATAATTAATTTCTTCAGTTCACCAAATACCCGCGCACGTAATGAATCAGGTTCAGATAATATCTGTCCAATTTCCGTGACATCATATTTCTGCCGGTTAATTGCCCGGTTATGCCCGGCGTTCTCAACCCCCTGAATATCGTTACGCGAACCCAGAATACTTTGGATATACACCGCAGGAACACCGGGGAATGCCAGCAAAATAGCGTGCGCCAGCATGAAGCGTTGCAGACGGATATCGTCGTCGTCCGACTGCCGGTTCAGCGCATCCATATAGGTGACGTTGACTTCATACGGGCTGGTGCTGCCATCCGGATTATTTTTATACGACACCCTCGCGCCTTCCTGTTGCAGCGCATCCACCAGCCTGAGGATCTCTGATTCCGGCAGTAATCCGCGCAACGGGTTCAGGCCAATGCCATCATGCGAAGCAAGAAAATTAAAGAAGGTGGTGGCGGGTGTGCAGGCATCCAGACCGTCGGCCCAGCGTTTCAGCGTTTCCCCGTTTTCACTGTGAATGGCATGCAGAACCAGCGGCGGCAGCGGGAACTGATAGACCATCTGCGCCTCATCAAACCCGTTACCAAAGTAACTGATGTTGTCCTGATGCGGCACATTGGTTTCAGTAATAATCACAGTACCGGGTGAAACATACTCCACCACGGCGCGGAATAGCTTCACCAGTAAATGTGTTTTGGGCAGATGAATACAGGAGGTGCCGGGTTCCTTCCACATGTAGCCCACAGCATCAAGACGCACATATTCAGCGCCTTCCGACAGGTATTTCAGTAACACGTCCAGCATGTCACGCAGTACGTCAGGATTCGCAAAATTCAGGTCGATCTGATCCGCGCTGAAGGTGGTCCAGACATGACGGGTTTCGCCATTTTCAAAGCGGAAAGGCGTTAACAGCGGCGATCTGCGGGGACGGGTCACGGCAGATAAATCACTATTTTCGTTCAGGCTAATAAAATAGTTTTCATATTTCGAATTGCCCGCCAGATATTGTTTAAACCATTCACTGCTCGCGGAAATATGATTACAGACATAATCAAACATCAGTCGTGAAGACTGGCCAAGCTTACGGATATCTTTCCAGTCCCCCGCCAGTGGATTGACCTGCTGATAATCAATCACCGAGAAACCATCATCCGACGAATAAGGATAAAAAGGCAGAAGGTGAACAATATTAAAAACATCCGCCAGATGCTGCTGATAAAAACTATCAAATACTGAAAGTGTTTTTTCTGCTTTGTTCGTGAACTGATCTGCATAGGTGATCAATACCACATCTTTTTCATCCCATCCCTGTTTGGCCGTATAGGTAATCTGATTTCTGGCAACCTCAATGCGTGTAATCAGATCATCTAAGAATACCGCTGACAATTTCCCTGCATATATCTGTTTCAGTAATCCCTGAATAGCGTCCATGATTTTCCTTTTTCCCTTTCCCTTTTTGTGGGACCGCTCCCGCGGAATCGGAAATTACTCCTGCGTCCGGAGGTTGTCAACGAGGCAAACAGGCGGAAGGAATCAATAGAGGGGGAAACGCGGAATTATTATTGCAATCTGTGAGCAGATTCAAAATAAGCGGGGTACGCGAATGAAGGACAAAAAAGCAGGGACTATCCCTGCTCATCCATCTTCTGCACTAGCTTCTTCTCGACCTCAAACGGATCGATGCCACGCAATTGCAGGCGGCGGAAGCGAATGATATTAAAACCGTTCATGACCAGAAAACTGCCTTCGATAAGTGAACCGCCAATCGAGCCAAGCCAGATGTTGTGTGCCACCCAGCAGCAGGTTGAGCACCACATAATGCAGCGGGTTGTCAGCCCGCTGGTGCGGAACAGCGCCCAGGTACTGACAACTGTCGCGCCGACCGGTAAGAGTTCCATCCAGTGATGGGCGCGGCTTAGCCCCAGCACCAGGGTCAGGACGATGAAAATTACCATAATCAACTGGTTACGGGTACGCAGGGAAATCAGTGTGCGCAGAGAATTCAGTAAGGCGCTCATGCCAGCGGGCGCGGCACCCATCATCAGGAAATGCACGCCGATAATGGCGCTGTAGGCAGAAAGCTGTTGTTTGAAACGGCGGTCGCTGCGGTTGAAAAACATCGTGATGCCGACCATGAAGGCCACAACACCAACTGACTGGGCAAACCAGTAATACGTCATTTGTCAGGAGTCTCATACGTGGGGGTCTTGCGCTGCAAAAGCAAACGGCGTTCCATAACTGAAACGCCGTTTCATCCTAACGATAAACCTGACCGGTTACAATGTGACACCGCTTTTAAAAATGGCTAATTCGCGGAAATCATTGAGTTCGTTTTTGGCTTTGCGGCCATCGGCGATCGCCACGATCAGATCCACAAATTCACCCAGTAACTGATCCATACTGACATCGTGGATCAGGCGTCCGGCATCGAAATCGATCCAGTGCGGTTTTTTCGTGGCCAGTTCGCTGTTGGTTGCCAGTTTCACCGTCGGCACAAAACCGCCGTAAGGCGTGCCGCGTCCGGTACTGAATAGCACCATATGACAGCCCGCACCTGCCAGCGCACTGGTGGCGACGGCGTCGTTACCCGGCGCACTCAGCAGGTTCAGCCCCGGCGTAGTCAGGCGTTCGCCGTATTTCAGCACGTCCATTACCGGGCTTTGGCCGGCTTTTTGTGTACAGCCCAGCGATTTTTCTTCCAGCGTAGTGATGCCACCGGCTTTGTTACCCGGAGACGGGTTCTCGTAAATCGGCTGATTATGTTCGATGAAGTACTGTTTGAAATCATTCACCATGTGAACGGTTTTTTCAAACGTACTTTCATCGCGACAACGGCTCATCAGAATACGTTCTGCGCCAAACATTTCAGGCACTTCGGTCAGCACGGAAGTGCCGCCGTTGGCGATCACGTAGTCGGAGAAACGCCCCAGCAGCGGGTTAGCGGTGATACCCGATAAACCATCAGAGCCACCACATTCCAGACCGAATTTCAGTTCGCTGAGTTTACCGGCAACGCGTTTATCGTCACGCATTACAGCATACAGTTCGCGCAGGCGTTCCAGACCGGCTTCCACTTCGTCGTCGAACTTTTGCAGCGTCATGAAACGCACGCGCTCTTCGTCCACTTCGCCCAGCGTTTCACGGAACACGTCCACCTGATTGTTTTCACAACCAAGGCCGATCACCAGCACCGCACCCGCATTCGGATGGCGTACCATATTTTGCAGCATAGTACGGGTGTTCACATGATCGTCACCCAGTTGCGAACAACCGAACGGATGCGTGAACAGGTAAACGCCGTCGGTACCCTCCGCGTCATTGGTTTCTTTCAGGAAACGTGTCTGGATCTGGCGGGCTATCCCGTTGACGCAACCAACGGTCGGGATCAACCACAGCTCGTTACGGATCCCCACCTGACCATTTTTACGACGGAAGATCTGCACATCGCGATCCGCCATCTGTTCCGGCAGGCTGGCGAAATCCGGCTGATACTGGTATTCGTCCAGATCACTCAGGTTAGTTTTACCGTTTTGCGAATGAATATGCACACCCGGCTCAATCGCCGTCAGCGCATGCCCGATCGGCAGACCGTATTTAACAATGTTCTCCCCCGCCGCAATCTGGCGAAGGGCAAACTTGTGGCCACGGGCAACCGGCTGAGCCAACACGACGGTGTGACCGCCTGCTTCGACCTGCTCGCCCGCGTCGATATCGCGCAACGCGACGGCGACGTTATCAGCGGTATGAATTTGAATGATACTTTGCATAGTTGCTCTCTTAGCTGTAAGCCGCCAACGCGTCACGCATGCCAAGGTCTTCAATCGACTGCAATTGTTCGGTCACTTTTGCAGTCAGACCCGGCACGGTATTCAGGTCACGTCCCCAGTGTTCTTCATCCGCCAGCACAGTTTCGACCAGCCCGGCCAACGGCAGGCTGCCATTACGCACGTTACCCCACAGTTCGGAGAAACGGCTCAACCAGTGTGCATCGTCCTGCAGCGGATAAATTTCACCGTTACGTTCACCACGGTAAAACGCCAGCAAGGCTGCCAGTGCAAAGGTCAGGCGCGGAGGCAGAAGCTGATTCTTTTCCTGGCTCGCCAGCAGTTGCGGCAGAATGCGGGTGCGGTATTTGGTCATGCCGTTCAGGGCAATCGACAGCAGCTGATGCTGAATGAACGGGTTGCGGAAACGGCTGAGTACCGCCTGGGCAAAGGACGTCAGTTCATCCTGTGGCAAATCCAGCATCGGCGAGATTTCCTCAGCGATCGCCAGTTCGACAAAGCGGCTGATTTGCGCATCATTCATGGATTCGCCAACGGTGTTCAGCCCTGACAGGAAGGCCACCGGCACCAGCGCGGTGTGTGCGCCGTTAAGGATCGCCACTTTGCGTTCTTTATACGGTTTGATGTCGTCAACCAGACGGATATTCAGCGGCAGCTTGTCCAGACGCAGTTCCTGCGCGAGACTTTTTGGCCCCTGAATGACGAATAAATAGAAGTGTTCGGCACTGTCGAAGAAGCTGTCCTGATAGCCCAGTTCTTCCTGCAGGCTGTCGACTTCACTGCGCGGATAACCGGTAACGATGCGGTCAACCAGCGTTGAGCAGAAGGTGTTGCTGTTTTTCAGCCACTGGGTGAATGCCGCTGGCAATGCCCAAAGTTGTGCGTAACGCAGCACCAGTTCCTGCAACGCTTCACCGTTGTAGTCGATCAGTTCGCATGGCAGCAGAACCCAGCCTTTATCGGCCGCGCCGGAGAAATGGTTGAAACGCTCGAACAGCAACCGGGTCAGTTTAGCCGGGAAGCTGGCCGGAGGCGTATCGTCCGGACGGTCGCTTTCAACATAGCTGATACCGGCTTCGGTCGTGTTAGAAAACACGAAGCGGATATTCGGGTCACGGGCCAGCGCCAGGTATTCATCAAACTGGTGATAGATATTAATTTCGCGGTTAACGGAGCGGATGATCCGGGTATCACGCACCGTTTCCCCCTGCTCGTTCAGACCGCTGATGATGGTGGTGTACAGACCATCCTGCGTGCTGAGTGAAGGCGGAAAGTCAGTGTCAATCGGACGAACAACCACGATCCCGGCATCCAGATCGGTATGTTCATTCAGCAGGTCGATTTGCCAGTCGACAAACGCCCGCAGGAAATTACCTTCACCGAATTGAATAATTTTGTCCGGATGTTGACGGCCAGGGAAGTCACGGCGATTTAACCTTTGCATCTCACATTCACCTTAATTTGCTCAGACTCCGGTCTTTGAGGGCGGGAAAATTGCCCTATGGCCGTCGTTATCTGTTGGGATAGTTGTTTGTTATTTCAATGTTTATTTCAGGAGCGCAGGAACCTGCGCTCCGTCGTGCTACTCAGTTCAAGCCGATCAGTTCAGTTCAATCTGGAAATACTGTTTCGCGTTATCGAAGCAGATGTTTTTCACCATGCTGCCCAGCAGTTCGATGTCTGCCGGTGCTTCGCCCTCTTCCACCCAGCGACCAATCATCTGGCACAGAATGCGACGGAAATATTCATGACGCGTATAGGACAGGAAACTGCGGCTGTCAGTCAGCATGCCGACGAAACGGCTGAGTAAGCCGAGGTTGGCGAGCTGTGTCATCTGACGTTGCATGCCGTCTTTCTGGTCGTTAAACCACCAGCCGGAACCGAACTGCATTTTGCCCGGCATCCCTTCACCCTGGAAATTACCGACCATGGTGCCGATCACTTCGTTATCACGCGGGTTCAGGCAGTACAGAATGGTTTTTGGCAGGCCACCGGCCAGACCTTGCGCGCCCAGCAATTTGGACAGCGGCTCGGCCAGTGGCTGGTCGTTAATGGAGTCGAAACCAACGTCTGCGCCAATCAGCTGGAACATACGGGTGTTGTTATTACGCAGCGCGCCAATGTGATACTGCTGTACCCATTCACGACGTTGATATTCAGAAGCCAGATACAGCAGAACGCCGGTTTTGAACTGAGCAATTTCTTGCGCAGTTGGCGTTTCACCGCTCAGACGACGGGACAGAATGCCGTCCAGCGTCGCATCATCCGCTTCGCCGTAAACCACTACATCCAGCGCGTGGTCTGACACTTTGCAGCCGTGCGCCGCAAAGTGATCCATACGTTTTTTCAGGGCATCACGCAGATCGCTGAAACGGGTAATGGAGACATCCGCCGCGGCTTCGAGTTTCTTCATGTAATCGACGAAGGTTGCCGCTTCAATGTTGAAGGCTTTATCCGGGCGCCAGCTTGGCAGCACTTTGACATCAAAGCCGGAGTCTTGTGCCACCGCTTTATGATGTTCCAGAGAATCAATCGGGTCATCGGTAGTGCCGACCATTTTCACGTTCATCTGTTTCATGATGCCGCGGGCAGAGAATGCATCCTGCGCCAGCAATTCATTACCGCGCTCCCAGATTTCGCCAGCGGTAGACGGGGAAAGCAGTTTACCGGTGATGCCAAACGGACGGCGCAGCTCAAGGTGCGTCCAGTGGTACAGCGGGTTACCGATCGTGTGGGGAACCGTTGCAGCCCAGGCGTCAAATTTTTCGCGGTCGCTGGCATCGCCGGTACACATCCGCTCAGGGACACCGTTGGTACGCATCGCGCGCCATTTGTAGTGATCGCCTTTCAGCCAAATGTCATACAGGTTTTTGAATTTATAATCCTGCGCAATCAGCTCAGGTGGCAAATGGCAGTGGTAGTCAAAAATTGGCTCATCTTTCGCGTAGTCGTGATACAGGCGACGTGCGAATTCTGTGTCGAGAAGGAAGTCTTCCGTTAAAAACTGCGCCATCTTAGGTTCCTCATCATGAATTCTGTAGAGTTGTCACTCAATGGTGCAAAGTTATCACACCAATTTAAGCTATCGTCCAGTACTTTTTAATGCACCAAAGCCATTAAAATGACTGATTTCATTCCAAAAAAACAAACTAATTCTCTGTAAAATAATGACTTTAGCGTCATCAGCTGCTGGTGCTTATTATCCTCACAATTAGAGTGTCATTTTGTGATGTCACTCAAACTTTAAATCTGTATGACAAGTTATTTCGTACCAAATGTGACAAAACCTAAAAAGTGCGCGCCGGCTTGCGGACATTCAACCGGGCTTCGGCCTCATTATCCTCTTCCCACGCCAGCAGGGCTTATGTAATCCATTTGCCCTTCAGGCGGCCTGCATCGGTCAATTTTTACCAGATAACAGTGTTCATTAACTGTTCACGATAAATGTGATCATTTCGTGAAGTTGTCACACCAATTACGTTTCATTTTTCAGGCTGTCATTGTTAAGCATTGACAGAAAAGTGTGAACCGGATCAATCAAAATACAGTTTTCATTGTAAAATCAAGTAAATAACCGTGGAGTTAAAAAAGTTAAGTAACCACACAATATAAATGTGGTTTTGTGATGTCATTCAAATTTTAAATCTGTATGACAAGTTATCTTTGCATCGCCCGGACAAGAGCGTCAGAGATTACCTGCCACGTCCTTTCGCTGTTTCCGGGCAAAACACTTCCCGGGTGCAGTCAGCCCCATGGCGAAGCAGTAATTCTGGTGTTCAGGACGTTCATCGGACCCTTACGCACAGATAACAATAACGCAGTGCGTAATAACACGGGCAGCTCCCAGTGAAATCATCTGGCGGCAACGTTCCCGAAAACACTTTAAGGAAAGCCAGAACCCCCACGCTTGTTCAGGTGGTGCGAAATACGCCCTGACAGCCTGATGTTGTCATCGCCGGATTATTTACTGGGAGAGAGTTAAATGGGTAAGATTAAAGGGTTACGCTGGTACATGATCGCACTCGTCACCTGCGGCACTGTATTAGGTTATTTGACACGTAACGCCATTGCGGCTGCAGCGCCAACGCTGATGAGCCAGTTAAACATCACCACACAGCAATATTCCTATATTATCGCCGCCTATTCCGCCTGCTACACCCTGATGCAGCCGGTCGCCGGTTACGTTCTCGACGTCATGGGCACCAAAGTCGGTTACGCGATGTTCGCTATTATGTGGGCCATCTTCTGTATGGCGACAGCGCTGGCAAGTAGCTGGGGTGGCCTGGCCATCGCCCGCGGTGCGGTCGGTATGGCAGAAGCGGCCATGATCCCTGCCGGCCTCAAAGCCAGCAGCGAATGGTTTCCGGCAAAAGAACGTTCTATTGCCGTCGGTTACTTCAACGTGGGTTCATCTATTGGCGGCATGATTGCGCCTCCGCTGGTCGTCTGGTGCATCGTGATGCATAGCTGGCAACTGGCCTTCATCATTACCGGCGTACTGAGCCTGATCTGGGCACTGAGCTGGCTGGTGTTCTATAAGCACCCTAAAGATCAGAAGAAACTCAGCGCTGAAGAACGCACCTACATTCTGGAAGGTCAGGAAGCACAGCATCAGACCAACAACGGCAAGAAAATGTCTGCCTGGCAGATCCTGCGTAACCGTCAGTTCTGGGGCATCGCGCTGCCACGTTTCCTGGCTGAACCCGCCTGGGGAACATTCAACGCCTGGATCCCGCTGTTCATGTTCAAAGTGTATGGTTTCAATCTGAAAGAAATCGCGATGTTTGCCTGGATGCCGATGCTGTTTGCCGACCTCGGCTGTATCCTGGGCGGCTATCTGCCACCGTTATTCCAGAAGTACTTCAAAGTTAATCTGATCGTTTCCCGTAAAATGGTTGTCACCATGGGGGCGGTTCTGATGATTGGCCCTGGCATGATCGGTTTGTTCACCAGCCCTTACGCCGCTATTGCTTTGTTATGTGTCGGTGGTTTTGCTCACCAGTCACTGTCCGGAGCGCTGATCACTCTGTCATCTGATGTGTTCGGTCGTAACGAAGTGGCTACCGCCAACGGTCTGACCGGTATGGCGGCCTGGATGGCAAGTACCATGTTTGCACTGGTGGTCGGGGCGCTGGCCGATACCATCGGTTTCAGCCCGCTGTTCGCCGCCCTTGCCGTGTTCGATCTGCTCGGCGCCATCATTATCTGGACAGTCCTGCAGAACCGTTCTGCAGTAGAACCTGTCCCGGCTCCGCTGAAAACCGCAAAAGCCTAAACGTCTGTTCGTCAGCCCGGTAACTCTCTTTACCGGGCTTTGCATTTTTCTGACATTTCTCCCATGCCTTTCTGTCCGATGCACGGTGCATCAAACTTTCGTAAAACGTATACTGGCACTTGTATAATAAGTTCACAGGTCTGTCCGACACTCATTTCTTACAGGTTTCACTACTTTAAAGAGCACTCATATGGAATCCACAGACACCAGACGCCTATATCAACAACTGGCTGCCACGCTCAAGGAACGCATCGAAACAGGCTTGTATCCGGTTGGCGAAAAGCTGCCCGCTGAACGTCTGATTTCAGATGAAATGGATGTCAGTCGCACGGTCGTGCGTGAAGCGATTATCATGCTGGAAGTTGAAGGTTATGTGGAAGTCCGTAAAGGGTCGGGAATTCATGTGATGTCAAATCAGCAGCGCCACCTTGTTGTGCCCGATTGTGGCAGCGAGTTTGGCACTGCCGGTCCGTTTGAGCTGTTACAGGCACGTCAGCTGATTGAAAGTAACATCGCTGAATTCGCCGCCACACAAGTCACCAAGCAGGACATCATGCGTCTGATGGAAATTCAGGAGCATGCCCGCCAGGAAGACCGCTTCCGCGATTCAGAATGGGATTTAAAATTCCATGTGCAGGTCGCACAGGCCACGCAAAACAGTGCGCTGGCGACCATCGTTGAGAAGATGTGGAGCCAGCGTTTGCATAACCCTTACTGGCGCAAACTGCATGAGCACATTGATGAGAAGTCCATTGAGAGCTGGTGTGAAGAACACGATCTGATTTTAAAAGCGCTGATCCGCCGTGATCCCCACGCCGCCAAACTGGCAATGTGGCAGCATCTGGAAAACACCAAACAAATGCTTTTCCGCGCGACCAGCGATGATTTCGAGTTTAACGTAGACCGTTATCTTTATTCAGAAAACCCGGTAGTTCATCTCGACCCGCCGGTACTCAATTCTAAATAAATTCCCCTTAAGGCAGGTTTATTCTCCCAACCTGCCTTTTTCGTGCCTCTGCTTTGCCCCCGCCAATCCTGTCAGGCACTGTCGAGTAGTGTCAGCCAATGTAAAACCCTTTTCCATAACGTGCTTCAGACTTAAATGATCAGTCTCAACGCGCTATATTTACCTGTCTGAGTTATTGTTATTTTGTTACAGTTAGACCACTTTTTTTACCCGTCCATGCCGAGTGAAACAGGCCCGGAGACGCGTAAATCCCCGAAAAACTCATGACCAGAAAGCCCGCCAGGGAAGAGGCGACCTTATCAGCAAAACAGGCAGCGTCGAGACAAATTCTCCGCTGATGTCTTTCGCTGACCCACTGAAAATGATGGAGTTTTACAACACCGATGGAAATTATCAGTTCGCTTATCGATGCCCTCTGGCAACAAGATTATAAAACCCTGGCTAATCCCCAATTAGTCTGGGCGTTGTATCTGATTTTATTCATGATTATTTTTCTGGAAAACGGTTTGTTGCCTGCGGCTTTTTTGCCGGGCGACAGCCTGCTGATCCTTGTTGGCGTTTTGATCGCCAAAGATGCCATGAATTTCCCTTTAACCATTTTCCTGCTGACCACCGCAGCCAGCCTCGGTTGCTGGCTGAGTTACGCCCAGGGAAAATGGCTGGGCAACACCCGGATAGTACAAAGCTGGCTGGCGCATTTACCCGTGCATTATCATGAACGTGCACACGCGCTTTTCCATAAGCACGGTCTTTCCGCCTTGTTAGTCGGTCGTTTTCTGGCCTTTGTCCGCACCCTGCTGCCAACAATTGCCGGACTTTCAGGCCTGAACAATAGCCGTTTCCAGTTTTTCAACTGGGTGAGCGGATTGTTGTGGATCCTGATCCTGACCTCGCTGGGGTATTTTCTCGGTAAAACCCCGCTGTTCCTGAAATATGAAGATCAGGTGATGAACTGCCTGATGCTGCTCCCTGTTTTGCTGCTGGTCGGCGGCCTGATCGGTTCGATTGTCGTGCTGTGGCGCAAAAAACACGCTGACCGTCAAAATAAAGGCAAGAACGCATAATGAACCGAAGATTACTCAAACGTTCATTTATCTGGCCTCTGCTGCTCATGCTGCTGGCGGCGGCGACTATGATCGGGCTGGCGGTATCCCGTCTTCCGGCACCGACCAGTGCGCTGCAAATCCGTCCTGCCAGAGCGGGCGTCGCCTTACCCGATGGTTTTTATGTCTATCAGAGGCTGAGCCAGCGCGGTATTCACATCAAAAGCATTACGCCGCTCAATGATGCTTTGGTGGTACAACTCGACACCGCCTCACAACGCAAACTGGCGGAGACCGTATTGCAGGACATTTTGCCTGCCGGATTCGTTATCCAGTACTACGAACCTCAACACGCCACGGCCTGGGGGGCGAAACTGGATCGTGAGCGTCTTAAGTTCGGATAAGACCATGCGCAGGATTTGTCTCATATCACCACATATTCAGCGGTAATATAATTTAGACGCTAGCATTCATAAAACTCATCAACAAATGGAATTAAGTGCACATTCGCTTAAACGTCAAAAGGAAAACCGATGATGAAAATCACTTTATCTGCCCTCACTCTTGTTCCTGCATTGCTGTTTACCACTGCCGCTTTTGCCGCACCTCAGCCGGAAAGTTGCGTGACTAAACAACAGGAAATCCAGAAACAGATCGACGAAGCGCGGGCGCATAAAAACCAGAACCGCGTTGACGGTCTGGAGAAAGCGTTACGTGAAAATAAAGCGCACTGTACCGATGCAGGTCTGAAAGCAGAAAATCAGAAACGTGTTGAAGAGAAACGTGAAAAAGTTGCCGAACGTGAGCAAGAGTTGAAAGAGGTTCAGGCTAATGGCGACCACGAAAAAATCATCAAGAAACAGCAAAAACTGGAAGAAGCGAAGTCTGAACTGAAAGAGGCTGAAGGCCATTAATCGCTTTTCAGACTGACAGATTTTGCCTCACGCCATAGCGGGTTTACAGCGATCTTGCCTTTTGAAACAGACAATTCGCATTTGCGATAACCCGAATATCCGCTATGTTAAAAGTTCGAATCAGTTAACGTATGGAGTGACTTACACATGGCTAGTAATACATCAGAACAACTGCGCGCTGAACTCAAGTCATTGGCGGATACTCTGGAAGAAGTTCTCCAGACCTCTACCGATAAGCCGAAAGCTGAACTCGATAAACTGCGTGGTAAAGCAGAGTCCCTGCTCAAAGATACCCGCGAGCGTCTGAGTGATACAGGTGACAAGATTGCCTATCAGACCAAAGAAATCGCCGGTAAAGCTGACGATTACGTGCATGAAAAACCCTGGACGGGCGTCGGTATTGGTGCCGCGGTCGGTGTTGTGATTGGCGTTCTGTTAGCCCGCCGCTGATTATGGCTGAATCGATCAAACCTTCGCCACAAGGGCCGGGTAAGGGCCTGTTTGACATCGTTTCCCGCATTGCCACCGTGGTGGTGAGCATTGTGGAAACGCGTGTCCGGCTGGCTGTGGTTGAGCTGGAAGAGGAAAAGGCCAATATTTTCCAATTACTGCTTATGGCCGGTATTACCCTGATCTTTACTGCCTTTGGTCTTATGAGTTTGCTGGTTGTTTTATTCTGGGCCATTGACCCGGCCTATCGTCTTACGGCGATAGCAACAACGACCGGCGTGTTGCTGCTTCTGGCGGTGATCCTTGGCGCGATGACACTGGCGAAAGCCAAACGATCAACACTGCTTAGCCTCACCCGTAAGCAACTGGACGTCGATCGCGCTCTGCTGGAAAAGGATGACGAGCTATGAGCATTCCGAACCGTGCTATCGAAAAAGTCAGGTTGCTGCGCAAAATTGAGCGTCAGCGCGGCGAGCTTTCTCAGGCCGGTTCTGACTGGCTGGATGCCACCGCGAAAGTGGATCACTACTGGATAAAACTTGTGGATATGCGTAAATATCTGGTCGTAGGCTCAAGCCTGCTGGCTGTTTACGGTATCCGTCATCCCAGTGCAGTAGTTCGCTGGTCCCGGCGCGCTTTCGGTATCTGGGGAACGGTACGTCTGTTTCGCAAGACCATCGGCAACAAATAGCGTGATACCCATCCTGCAAAAAGGGCTGATTGAAAAACAATCAGCCCTTTTCTTTTTGAATAACAATACGGTGGCTGTTCAATTTATTTGAACCATTCAGACAGATTTACTTGCTAACATAACTTATTCATCCGACTTATTATCTCGTCATCAACTGATGCGGTAACGGCAGAAAATATTTTCCGACCGGACCGGTAACACTTTTAGCTCAATTTGGGCGCACCACTTTCGGAGTCGAAGATGAACAAGTTACACGACACAGCTTTACTGGTTGCACGTATTCTGATGCCTATTCTGTTTATTGTTGCAGGTTGGGGCAAAATTAACGGTTACACCGCGACTGCGGGTTACATGGCTTCCATGGGCGTGCCAAGCTTCTTCCTGCCACTGACTATCTTGTTAGAGTTTGGCGGCGGTCTGGCAATCTTGTTCGGCTTCTTTACCCGTACCACCGCGCTGATCACCGCCATCTTCACTATCCTGACGGCGCTGATCTTCCACACTGATTTTGCACAGGGCGTGAACCAGATGATGTTCATGAAAAACCTGTCTATCGCGGGTGGATTCTTCGTCCTGTTTGCTTCCGGCCCTGGCGCATTCAGCATCGACCGCCTGATCAAGAAAAACTGGTAATTGCCCCGGCACCAGGGAGCAGCAACCACGCTATAATTAAATAAGACAATAAGTCAGACCTGCAGGGCGATGTGATTTATCACCTCGCCCTTTTTTATTACTTATCTGTAAATCTCCCCTAAATCATTCGGGTTGCATCACGGCGGCTCGAAGGATGAGGGGGAAGGAGGAAAAATGGGACAACTAGTGAATGGCGTTTGGCAGGACACCTGGTACGACACCAAGTCGACCGGCGGTCATTTCAAACGTTCAGCAGCGCAGTTTCGTAACTGGATAACGCCTGATGGGACGCCGGGCGAACACGGCGTTGGCGGCTTTACCGCAGAACGCGACCGTTATCATCTGTATGTTTCGCTGGCCTGCCCGTGGGCGCACCGCACCTTACTGATGCGTACGCTGAAAGGGCTGGAAGACATTATCCCGGTGTCTGTCGTGCACCCGCTGATGCTGGAACACGGCTGGACGTTCGGCACCGATTTCCCGGCCGCGACCGGTGATGATTTGTATCATCTGAATTACGCCTATGAAATCTATCTGCGCGCGCAGAACGATTACACCGGCCGCGTCACCGTGCCAATCCTGTGGGATAAAAAGCAGCAGACCATCGTCAGCAATGAATCCGCCGATATCATCCGCATGTTCAACAGCGCGTTTGATGCCGTGGGTGCCAAAGCCGGGGATTATTATCCCGAGGCGTTGCGTTCAGAGATTGATGAGATTAATGAGTGGGTGTATCCGCAAATCAATAATGGGGTGTATAAGGCGGGTTTTGCGACATCTCAGGAAGCCTACGATGAAGCGGTTGACGGTGTTTTTGCGGCACTGGAACGTGCCGAGGAATTACTGGGCAAACATCGCTATCTGACCGGCAATCAGCTGACCGAGGCGGATCTGCGTTTGTGGACCACGCTGGTGCGTTTTGATCCCGTCTATGTCACACACTTTAAATGCGATCGCTACCGCATCAGCGACTACCCGAATCTGTACGGTTTCCTGCGCGATATCTACCAGATGCCGGGGATTCGCGACACGGTGAATTTCGCGCACATCCGTAATCACTATTTCCGCAGCCACGCGACCATCAATCCTTACGGGATTATTTCCACCGGACCGGCGCAGGATTTAGACTCTGAGCACGGCCGCGATAGCCGTTTTTGATTTCGTTCGGCTCCTTCCCCTTTCACACGGGGAAGGACACATTACTTCACGTCCCGCGTAGCCAGCAGCTTAGGGATTTCACGCAGGAACCAGGCTTTTGCCTCGCCCATGCTGTCACGGCGCCACGCCATAATAATGTCGATTTCACGGTTATATTCCGCGCTCACCACCCGCAATCGCCCTTCCTCGATATCTTTCTCGACCATCGGATAAGGCATCGTCGCCACGCCCAATCCCGCCAGCAAGGCTTTACGCTTCTCTTCGATGGTACTGACCGTCAGACGCTGCTGTTTATCCAGCAACTGAACGGTTAATACCGGGCGCTCACGGGCGGTATCCGCCACGGCAATCCCGCGGTATTTAACCCGGCTAACGTCAGACAGCGGCTCCGCTTCAAGATGGATCGGGTGATCCGGCGCAGCCACGTATATGCTGGCCAGCTTATACAGCTTGCGGCTGTTAATTTCGGTGGAAGAGCGGAAGTGCATATCCGGCGCGATCACAATATCCGCCCGGCCTTGCTCGAGACGTTCCCACGCACCGGCCAGCACTTCGGTTAACAGGGACACCTGCGTATTGGCTTTCAGCGCCAGCTTTTCAATCAGCGGGAACAACTGCGCAGCGGGCGATAACGCTTCACACACGATGGTGATGTGCGTTTCCCAACCGCGGGCCAGTGCTTCGGCATCCACTGTCAGTTTATCTGCGGCTTCCAGCAATACTCGTCCACGTTCGAGCAACATCCGGCCAACATTGGTGAATTTTGTCCGATGACCTGAACGGTCAAATAACACCACATCCAGCTCTTCTTCAAGTTTCTGCATGGTGTAGCTCAATGCCGACGGGACGCGGCCCAGCTCATCAGCGGCAGCGGCGAAACTCCCCCTGCGGTCAATCGCATCCATGACCCGTAATGCTTCCAGTGTGAGTGCGCGATCCTTAGCCATTCTCTTCTCTTTCAGGAAATTTGAATATAGCGACCAGATTAACTGGCTAACAATCACACGTCCAGACGCTTACCATTTATACATCGAAATTTTTAAGAGAGGCGACCGCCATGATTACCAGCAGAACGGCAAAAGAGTGCGGTACCGCTGACTTTGGCTGGCTCCAGGCACGGTATACATTTTCCTTCGGCCATTACTTTGATCCCAAGCTGATGGGCTACGCTTCCCTGCGCGTCCTGAATCAGGAAGTGCTGTCACCCGGCGCCAGTTTCCAGCCGCGCACGTATCCGCGCGTGGATGTGCTGAATCTGGTGTTGCAGGGTTCGGCGGAATACCGCGACAGCGAAGGCAACAGCATGCAGGTCAGCGCCGGTGAAGCTGCGTTGCTGTCGACGCAGGCGAATGTCAGTTACAGCGAACTGAACACCAGCACCACCCAGCCCCTGACGCGAATGCAACTGTGGCTGGATGCCTGTCCTGAACACGAGAATCCGTTAACGCAGAAAATGGTACTGCCGGAGGCGACGCATTTCCTGCTGGCCTCACCAGACGGGGAAAAGGGCAGCCTGCAACTGCGGCAAAACGTGTGGATCCATCAACTGACACTGGCGGCGGGTGAAGCAATAACATTGCCGGTTCGCGGACCGCGCGCCTATCTGCAATCAATTCACGGTCAAATTGATGCGCAGGGTTCGGTCAGCCGCGAGCTACAAAAACTAGCCTGTGGCGATGGCGCGTTTATCCATCAGGAAAACAGCCTGACGGTTTCTGCCATTACACCGTTACGCGCACTATTAATTGATATGCCGGTATGAATTTTGAGGAATACGAAGAAAATAAAACGCCGCGCAGGGCAACCTGTCCGGCATTTTTTAAATGCTCGAATGACATTATTCCATAAAAAGAGTTACGGAAATACGTAATAAATGAGCTATCTGACAGCAGCCATTACCCGACAGGCTCACTCGAAAAAATGGATAGAGAAAAGGAATAAAAAACCTTCTATCCAATTGATAACACTGTACAAAAAACACCTTTTCCTCATGTGAAAGCCAACCCGGAATGATCACTAAAATTTATATTTAGAAGTCAGGCAATGACTATATATATAATATTCATCAAAATGATCTTATTATTAACACCCCCTAATAGTTCATATGAATAACATTTAATTCGTTTGATCCGATTTATTATCTATACGCATTCTTTTTTTTGCTCTATGATTTCCGGCGCTGGTTAATGGGATTGATTTTTTATAAAGGGAATGGCCATGAACTACTGCCTTTAAAACGTTAGTAACAACATTAAGACGTTAGTCTATATATTTCTTATTTATAAGAATCTTGCTCTATTCCAGCGGGATCGTATTACTACGTGATTTATAAAATTTATTTCAAGCCTAAGGATTAAGGTATGAAAAATGCAATTACTGCATTAAAGCGTAAAGCAAATCAGTATCAGGAACTTAAAAAACAGCGTGGTGTTACCTTACTGGAGATCATCATCGTTCTGGGCATTATCGGTATTATTGCAGCGGGTGTAGTTGTGTTGGCAAACCGTGCCTTCACAGCACAGGATATCAGTGAATTAGCCGATAATACTAACTCAGTCCGTGTGGGGACAACAGAAGCTTATAAAGACAGCGCTGAATATCCGGCTACTGCGTCTGCAGCGTCACTGACTAAATCGGATATCGGTAGTGCAACCGATACAACAGGCTCAATCATTTCGACTCTGGTTAAAATGGGTAAAATTTCCGTTGGAGAAGCTTTCAATGGTATATCAAACGACCCGTTCGAATTGGGTGGTGTTAAGTACGCGACTGCTGATACGAAGATGAAAGGTTTCTACCTTGTTATTAATGGTCTTGATACAGAAGATTGTCGTAATATTGCATCTCAAATTGGCGGGCAATGGGACTATGTTGCTTCCGCGCAAGTTGCTGCAGGTGGAGATTTAGCATCGGCGCCAACGTCATTATCAGGCACAGCTACAGCGCCGATTCTTAAGACGCTGACTGAAGACAAATTAACTCCAGAAACCATTGTTGGCACTGGTTTTTGTGATAGCTCCGTCGGTTCAGACAACGCGCTGGTGTTAGGCAGTAAATAAGTAAAGCGTTAAAACTATCCTTTATTAAAACAGGAGCCTGCCGCGATTATTGTTGCAGGCTCATTTTCGATGACGTTGAAATGATGAGAATGTGTATGCCAGGGGTAAGAAACAGTAAAGGGTTTACCTTATTGGAAATGATTATCGTCATGGGCATTATGGGTGTCGTATTCACCTCATTCTCCCTGTATAAGAAAAAACAAATCGAATCAGTTGCAAGGGAAAATCTGACCAATATACTTGCAGGTGAAATTCATGGCTTTTTACAGTTTGTAAATAAAGATAACATTCAACTAACCACCGATGTCGATGCGGATGGTGAATTAGATTTTATCGTTAACCCTCTCTATAACCCTGACATTTTAACTTCCGATGAAAAAGGAAAAGCTTACGCCACGCGTTTTAATAATAAGCCAAATGAAGAACCGAGTGATAAGAATGATTACATTAAATGGGACAATACTCAGGCACGAGGTTATTTCACCAGTCACCGCTGCTACAGCTCAACTAATCAGAAAGTTGCAGATGACGAATTCAATACGGAGGACTTACCCTGTAAGCAACCTCCGGACAGTCAGGATAAATATCTGGTGCTCGAACGTGTCGATCTGATCGGCCCGGATAACTCGCGGGCGATTGATCAGGTCGATTTTTTCATCAGTTTTCATCCAGGACGTAATGGAAAAAGTGATGTTGATAAATTTTCCATCGAAAATTATGCCACCGCCTTTAGCAAGGCATTTTCCCATTACGATCTGACGTTCATTCAGGCCGACTATCTCTATCGTAACGATGAAAAAAATACACAAGCCACAAACTTTGGTACCGGCTGGAAGTTGTTAAAAACAAATAATGCCAAGGCCACGGATAGTGCTATTCCGTTTGGAAGCATGGCTTCGTATCTGGACGATATGAATCAAAATATCGCGCAGTTGGGTGTCCGTTTCAGTTTCAAGGCGGGCGTGGGGAAAAACGTCAAGCCGGACGGCTCAGTCGGTGTAAATAAACTGTGCTGGAATTATAAAGAAAATATGATGACTCACTGTCTTGAAGTTGAAAACGGCTCAGGACGCAATCAGGATGAGGGTGTGATGCATCTGACGGCTAAAAATGCGAATAATCAGATTGTCACAGGTACATTGATGGCCAATGTCATTTTCGAAGGTGAGGCATTTGACCCGGAAAAAGGGAATGTCGTCGCATTAATGACCAGTCCAGTGGTTTCCTACCAATCCTTTGGCAATAAAAAGGACACCGGTACCAATGATGTCATTGTTAATGACCCGGAGAATTACAATAAAAAAGTCACTGATGAACCAGGCCACATCAAGCTTCCCGTACAAACTTGCCCTCTGGCTCCGCCCGCTCCCGCTGACCCGCAGAAAGTGCCGCGACAGCTTTACCCAAGAATGGCTGCCGCCATTTCTTCTATAGCGGCTGATGTGGGTAAGCTGGAAACATCAGAAGGCGAAGATGAAGACGGTGGAGACTTCACCGACTTTTCCAATAGTGAAAATAACCGGAGAACCACTACAGGTGTATTAGATCATTTAAGTGGCGTCGCCGTGCAAGTGAATCTTATTAAAGATGATGCCAACGGCGATTACTGGGTGATCAGTGCAACCAGCGGTGTTTTTGACAATGTGACGGGGCAAGGTGTTAGCGTTATTAATCCGAGTTCACTTTCCGTTGTACTGACCTCATGGTGTAGTTCAATAAAGCAACCTGAACTGGATGCTCATGTACCCATGCCACCGGATTAATTCAACATTGATATATGATTTAAAAATAGGTTTTTAACAATTTTCAGGATGAAGGAAAATGAAATTTAAAATAGCGGGATGCATAACGATTTTATTCATAGCCCTTGGACAATGTGCGTACGCGACAGTGAATGCAGATGGCAGTTTATCACATTCATCTTCGGTTCCCCCTGTAAGTAAACCGGCTGACGCACCGCGAAATCCTTTCTCTGGTGGGGATAGTATCTCTGTTCTGACTCCGGCAACGGTGAGTGTCACGCTGACACTGAACAGTGGTGAACTGTTAAGTCAGGGAATTAAAACATGGGCAGAACAGGCGGGTTATAAACTGCTCTGGCAAAGCAAAAATGATTACTTAATTTATAGTCATATTTCCCTCGTGGGAAACAATGACGATGAAGTTCTGGCAGAGTTAGGAAAGCTATTTTCTTCTGAAAACTACGGGTTGATTATTAAAAATTATCAGAAGAATCACGTATTACTTATTGATGATATGTAACGGAATTATTTCGGGATAGGGATATGAAAACCAAAATTGGATTAATGATAGCGTTTCTTCTCTTGCAAGGTTGCGCAGAAAGTTTCAACAAACAATTTTCACGTAGCAATGTGAAAGACGCTATACCTGGCGCGACGTCTGCGGATGAAATGAAGGTTAAGCCCTATGTGAAATATGACACGGCTTATTTAGGCACGAAAGTAGACTACAGTTCTACGCGTCAGATTTTACTGGCTAAAAAAGTCACCATAAATTCTTATGAACCTACAGACCTGAATACCGTTCTGGATGTATTGCTGGCGCAAACCGGGGTTAGCCACAGAATGAATTTGGCTATTCCTGGCCAGAAAGGAACTGATGCCGGCAAAGTCAGCATCGAGCCGCACAGCATCAATTTCACCGGAACCTTTGAAGAGTTCATGCGTTACATTTCCGCGCTGTACGATGTAAAAGCCAATCTGGATGAGAATAATATTCTTAAAATCGATGCTTATAGTGTCTATGCTATTAAGCTTGATTTTTATGGTGAGAACAATAAGTTCGAGGCCAGTCTGGACTTATCTAATGATGCAGTCAGTAACGGCGGACTGGAAGGAAAGTCTGAAACCAAATTCGAATCATCATTCTGGGATGATGTCGAAGACATGGCAGAGAAGTATGTTTCAAGCGGCATGTACAGTATTTTTAAAGATGCCTCCATTGTTACGCTTACCGGGCGTCCGTCAGAGTATAAAGTCCTGAGCGACGTCTTAAAAAAATATCAGGACGATAATAACCGGCAATTTGTCGTCACATACAAAATTTTCACTCTTAATAAAGAGAAATTGGAAGAGTACGGTGCTGGCCTGAATATGTCTTACATAGATGGGGGCAGCAGCGTCGTCATTGATACGTCAATGATGGATATGTTAGGGGGCGGTATGACTGTCGCTGGCGGCGCTGATCGTGCACTGAGTATCGATGCGAAGCTAAATGCCCTGTATTCACTTACCGGGAGTAAGGTGCTGCAAAGTGGTTCGTTTGTGACACGCAATAACACCCCCATTCCTCTCAACATGACTAATTCTCAGCACTACGTCTCAGGCCGTACCCGCACGGTGAATAAAGACAGCGGAGACGAGGATGTCGAGATCGAAACCGCTGAAATCATTACCGGCACCAGCTTTATTATTACTCCGCGTGTCATGACCGATGGTCGTGTCGAAGTCACCAGTGGATTTACCAAGAGCCAGTTAAACTCTATAGATGTGTTTGATACGGTTCAGTTACCCAATGTCACGACAACTGAAATGTTTAATTCAACAGCAGTGAACCCTGGTAGTTTACTGATGGTTGCAAAATATGAACTAAATGAATTAAGCAAAGACAAGGAATACCAGATGTTAGGTTATGGTCAAAGTACTGCTGACAATGAAAATACTGTCGTCATGGTGGTGGGTATTGACTATTACCGGGCACCTTTGAACCGTTAACGATTGGAGACGGACATCATGTTAAATACGTTGTCGCGTAACAATATATTGACGGGGTTAATTTGGGACTCCTCAAACCATGAAAATATGGACGCCGGATATATGCGATGGATGGTAAATATACGTCGGAGTCATCGTATGTATGTTTACCGTGTTCAGGATGACATAACGACAAACGAGCTCGTTGGCTATTCCATAAAGACAGCGCCGGGTTGTGAATCTTTTGCTGTTCATCTCAGAAAACTTTACGGAGATGGCCTTTATCACTTTATGGCGGGCGACGAAAAAGTTTATTTGTTGATCATTATGGACGGCATCATCATTAGTGGAAGTGACTGCGTTATCACTGAGACATTTTTTGGAGAAATATTGTCGTCTTTACCTGAATCAAAATATTCACGTTTGCGCGTCTCGGAAATAACGCCTGCACAGTTAGACTGTATCGCTGAGTCATGCAAAGAAAATCAACTCATTTATAGAAAAAAGCAGCGAATATTCTGGACAGGTGTGGCCGGTGGTGTAGCCCTTCTTGTTATTTGTTCTTCAATATTTCTGTATAGCATAATTTCCGGGTAACAATATGATAAAAGGACTTAAATTACAGAAAAACTCTCAGCCGCTTTCCAGAAACATTAAAGTTGCGATTGCGGTTGTCGTTCTCTTGTTGCTTGTTGCTGGCGGAGTGACCGTCTGGTATTTCTATGCCTATAAACCAGCACAGGTGAAGGAGGACGTCAGACGTCGTGAGGAACAGCAATTAGCGAATGATATAAAAACTGTCGAAAAGTACTATTTGAAATCGTTAACGGGTGGGAGCATCACGCAATTCACCAAACTGGCGTCTGAGATTTCAAAAAGTCAAAACATCCTGGCCGAATTCAATTATACAAATGAAACATTTGTTTGTGATCCACAGAACTGCTCATTTAGTTATCAGCTGAATAAAGGCAATGTATTTAATATAGCGCAGAAAAACTTTTGGGGTGAAAATTATACAGCGATTTTCTCAGATGACGCGGTTAATTTCTCGGGGATTCAATCAGGCCTGAGTGATAACCCGTTACTGAGTGCCTATAAAAACAAAGCAGATATTACTGCGCCATTCTGCGGGGATTTATTAAACTATCTTTATTCTTATAACTCGATATCGGGTATCCAGCAAACATTAAAAATAGTCTCCCTTCCTGGTTCGCCTGTGCAGACGAACGAAAATAAAATAGCCAAAAAAGGGAGAGGTAAATACTACGGACTTAACACGATGAACTGGGAAATGGAAATACCCAAAACGTCTAAAAATGGCATAGATGTATTGTACGTCGCCAGTATTTTAGAAAGACAAGCATTCGGGGACGCGTTTATTATTCAAAAAATCGATAGCGTTAAAGATAATAAAATTTCAGGAGTCATGGTATGCAAAATCGGAAATTAATGTTAACAGCTCTGATTGTTTTGTTTTCTTCTGGCAGTTTCGCTGATGACGTTAAAACCACCAGCGATCCTGTCGGGGAAGTCCCGGCTCCAATTCAGCAGCATATCTCCAGATTGATGGAAGATGACGTGGCTTTTAATCAGGCCCAGCGTGAGCTTTCACAACAGCTGACGCTCGCTAAGTTGCGGCTGGAAATGGCAAAGATAAAAAGTGAAGCCTCGGAACTGACTCAGGTGCCAATGATGAGCAACATGGGTGGCGAATCTGACGATAAAGAAGCTAAACCGGCTTCACAAGCCCCTCTTGTCGAACCGAAAATAATGATGCTGTCGCAGATTGCTGGCATCACACAGGCAGCCGTCTCCGTGGGCACAAAAATCGTATTTGTCCGTATCGGAGAGATTTTCTTAGCCAACGGTAAACGTTATGCCGTCCATCAGGGCAATAACGGACGTCAGTCATTTGTTCAGGAAGTCTCCCGGTGATCCTGGATTTCATACGACTTACGGACGATTCCATACACAGCGGCGAATGGACTTTTGCTGAAATTGAGGATCGCATGTTGCTCGCCCGTTTGGGCACGCAGGAGTATCTCGTTTCTCAACGTTCTTTAATTGAAGAGCTGCATATTCTTCAATATGAAGTTCGCAAAATGAACGACATCCATCGTCACAAGATTGTCGGAATCGGGGGCGTCACAGAAGCCGTTTATTTCAAAATTTATGAACTTGTTTCTTTGCAGAAACAGAGCCGTGTTGCACTGGATATTAGTGAAACGCAGAAGGAACTTGAAGCCATATTGATTGAAGCCGTTGATATGGGGGCCAGTGACCTTCATATCACCCGCAATGATATTCTTGCGCAGCTTGAGGTCAGGGTAAATGGCATGCTGCTACCAATGATGCAGATGCCTGCCAGCAAATGCGATGAGCTGGTATTCGTCCTGTACAACGTACAAGCCAGCACCCGTGATACCACCTGGAACCGTACTATTCCGCAAAGCGCCAATATTCTCTATACGCTTAACGGATTAAGTTTTCGTTTCCGCTACGCCCACTTTCCCATTTTTGGTGAAACGAACGATTGTTTTCATGCTGTATTACGTATTATCCCATCAGGACTCTCTAAAGGAGCCGTCGCTAATCTCAATAAACTCGGTATATCGGAAGAAGAATTAGAAGATCTGAAAAAGATCCTCAGTAATCCCTATGGGGCATATTTTATTGCGGGCACCACTGGTTCAGGAAAATCCACCACTCTGAAGAACCTGATGGAGTGGCTGCAGGTTAACCGTTATGGAAATAAAGGCTGTTTTCTTACTGTAGAAGATCCTGTCGAATATCAGATATTTGGAGCAAAACAAAGCTCAGTGGTCAGTGTTGAAGGTGGCGGTTTCCATTCTGCTATCAAATCCGCATTACGCCGCGATCCTGATGTTCTGATGGTGGGCGAAATCCGCGACTCTATCTCCGCGAATGCCCTCGCCGGCGCAGTTGAAAGCGGTCACTACTGTTTTACGACTGTTCATGCAGGGAATATTGTCTCCCTGCTACAGCGCTTATCCGCCATGGGCATCACCAGCGATAAACTCTCCACACCGGGCTTTATTGCCGGATTGCAGTGTCAAAAACTTGTCCCTGTTATTTGTCCTCATTGCCATCATTCTGTCGAAATCACATTTGGTGAGAAATTGATGACCCTCTACGAGCAAAACGAAAGGGGGTGTGAAAAATGTAAGCATACCGGTATAAGCGGCAGGCAACTTGTCATGGAATATATGCGACCCACATATGATGAACTCGCCGCAATATCTAAACAAGAGTGGTTACAGGTTTACACCTTATGGCGAAAAAAACGCATCTCGTCACCGGGTCTGAGTGAGGGATTTGAAATAAAAGAAAAGGTATTTGCGGAAGTACTTCGTGGTCGGGTTTGTGCTACCTGGTTCAGTATGGAATTTGGCGATGTAGATAAAGACAACTCGGAGATTATCCATGGCAAAGTTCGGTAAGAAACAGCGGCTTTTTCTTTATAAGTTCTGTGCTGACATGATCAGAACAGACCTGCCCCTTTACGATTCCCTGCTCAAACTTCAGCTCGAGGGTAAAAGCCTGTTAGGCCCGGGTTTTGCGAAGAATATTTCCGTGTTAACCAATAATATGAAGGCAGGTCTTAAAGGTGCCTCCATTGCCGTTATGTTTGATGGTCTGGTTCCCCAAAGTGAACTTAGCGTTATTCACGCGGCCGAGCAGAGCGGCAGTCTGGCTGATGGCTTTATGACGCTCGTCAATGTCATAAACTATAACAGTGAGTTGAAAAGCAAACTTATTTCCGCCGTGCTTTTCCCGGTGATTATGATGATTCTTTCTCTTATTGTCATCGCAGGATATTCGATGAAAGTTTTCCCGGCTTTCGAAAGTGTCGTTCCCGTCAACAAATGGCCTGGCGTGACACAATCATTATATACCTTCGGGAAAGCATTGGTGGCCGGCCTGTGGATTTATATACTGATTGTTATTACGGTGACAGTCTTTTTCATTAAGACGATTATTTCCAACTTTAGCGGTCAGTTCAGAAATAAATTTCTGGATCGGATCCTTCCCTTTTCGACCTATAAACAAATTGTCGCCTCGATATTTATAAACAACCTTGCGTTGATGTTAAAAAATGGCATTCCTTTAAATGACGGACTCGCCATTATCCTCTTAAACTCTAACAGATGGCTGAAGCATCATATCAATGGCATGCGCGAGAAAATGGCTATTGGGCTGGGTTACGGGGATGCATTGAATACAGGATTATTCGGTCCTGAAACGCTGCTTAACATTAGCTTGTATGCAGAATTACCTTCATTTAATGAGGTGCTTAGTTCTGTTTCAGCGAAGTCCAGAGAACATGTTCAGGAATATATTAAAAAACTAGCCGGGCTATTGAAATCACTTTCGACACTTGTACTGGGTGGCTGTGTGATTTGGGTTTTCGCAGCACTGTTCGCCCTTTCGGATACATTAGGGAAAATGGGCGCAAGTGGTTCTTTTTAAAGGGGTGTATGATGAAAAAAATAATTCTGCTTTTCATTTTCTTGAATATAGTATCGGTTAATAGCTTTTCGGCCACGATACCTAAAGGAGGCGTGTTCAAATTTGCTGAATCTGATAGCGGTGGCGGTACAGCACAACCGCTGGATATGCCCCTTGCGTTGCCTATTGCTAATTTTTTTGGATATACCCGAAGTGGTGACAAATATTCCTATGAGGAGAAAAACTCCCTGCCAATTGCAATAAATATTATGTATATAGAATCCTCTTCCGGACAGGTTCCTGCCCAGCGTTTACCGGAGATAACAGATGACAATTTTGATTTCTCAGAACACTACCTTCACTATGATACACAAGCCAATTACAGCTGGGTGAGTGGCGGTAAAGAAGGAGACTGGGGCCTGCCCATCATTAATGCGAAACCCTATCAGAAAGGCGACCCTTTCCCGGCAATTACGGCATGTTCAGGTACGCCTGTCTCCCTGAAAGAGCAGCGTTATAAATGTAAGCCAGCAATGACGAGCTCGACGCGAAATCTCTCTTTATATGATGAACTGATTGAACTGGCCGCCAGCAAAAATCAAAAGTTATGGGTTGGCACGATTATTTTCCCCCGCGCTTCAGACGGACCTGAAGGTAATACCAGCAACAACAGCACGGGGGGGGAAGGGCATGAATTAGTTGTTTATCTTCCTCATCGTCATATGGAAGTCATACACTTAGAAGCCTTGTTGCTCGGCGATGCTGATGGCAGTGAGCAACGGCTTGCAGCCTGGACACTCCAAAGTGATGACGGAGAATATTTCGTACGCTATAAGAGTTTCGGGATCAACAATGATTATCCTGCAGAGTATGCTTTCGTTTCAAACGGGAAAGATACGCTCAATCATGATAAAACAGAGAGTAAGTACCTTATTCCCTACTACCTGGATAACGAGAGGATGGCCATAACAGATGTTGCTGCAATTCATACTCGTCTTGCCGGAGGTGTGCATTGGTCGGGTATCTGGAACGGACAGGGGGCTATTAACGAGCAAGGTATACGGGGTAGTGATATATTTACATGCCTGAATGGTGCTAAAGGATCGGTGGATGATTATACCGACTTAACCCATTTTCAGGATCCGGCTGTCGATTCGTTTAGGGAAGTGCCCGGTTTCAATATTATCCATATTCCGGAAGGGCAGAAAGGATTTACCTTTGCACAAATGATGGGAAAGCAACCGACATCAGACAATGCTTATATTTGCGACACCAAAGGCACTCAGTTATTTTCGCAGCGATTAGAAATTGCAACGGAAGAAGAACCAAATATATTCATTGATTTTATGGAAGTAAAAAAAGGTATCACAGAGAAATAACGCTCTCATTGAAAATACCGTGTTTTTCCGTTCATTCTCGCAGGGAATCGTTTTAATGACTCTTTTCTATTTTTGGTTTTATCCTGTTATGGCACTGATATTCGGATTGTTTATTGGCAGCTTTATTAATGTGCTAATTTATCGATTGCCGTTAATGATTTTCGCAGAATACGGTACGGAACCGGACGCTGTTAAAGTGAATCTCTGGTGGCCACCTTCTCATTGCCCGGCATGTGGTGCTTCCGTAATGAAGCGAGACAATATCCCTGTTCTGAGTTGGTTATGGCTTAAGGGAAAGTGTCGTCATTGTGAAAGTCCAATCTCCGCACAGTATCTGATTTCCGAAATACTGTGCGGGGGCATTTTTGCCGCACTGGCGATTGCAGGGCTGCCGCATTTTACAGAAATTCAGATCTGCTGCTTTTTCCTCTATTTCTGTCTGCTTTACAGTCTGACGGTAATTGATTTTAAGCATCTGATTTTGCCCGACAGTTTGGTGTCATTGCTGTTATGGAGTGGCTTACTCTGCTCAGTATTGGGGATTACGGATATCGGGCCGCGATCGGCAATTTGTGGTGCCGTCATTATCTGGCTTGTGCTTTATGCCGTGATGGCAGCGTATGATAAATGGCGTGGCCGTGAGGGGCTGGGCTATGGCGATGTCAAACTAATGGCTGCGATCACCGTTTGGGTGGGAATGGAGAAAATTCCGGAACTGATCATGTGGTCGGCAGCCTCAGGCATTATGGTGTATGTGCTCTGTACTGTGCTGAACCAGCGCCGGACTCTGGATGAAAATCATCCGGCTGCTGAAAAGCATTACATTCCCTTCGGTCCTTCGATTTCGATGGCCGGTTTGGTGATTTTTTTTATTGAGCAGCTGTAAACCATGCGCCGGATATTTCCTTTCATCCTGCTCCTGCCGTTTATGGCAAAAGCAGGAGGCGATGCCCCTGTCACAATGGTTTTGCTGCGTGCAGCACGTGCCGACAAGGAAAATCCTCCTGCCACTTTTTCTCAGGCGATGTTATTTATCGTCGCCGGAGAAAAAACATCGCTCAGTCATCCGCAAGCGGTTAATGAAGTCTCCGCAGGTTATCCCCATTTTAGCTCACCACTGAACATTCCTTTACGGATCACTTCTGCATTCAGTATGCGCTGGCATCCTCTTTTGCGACGCTTTTCCCAGCATGAGGGAACCGATTTTGCCGCCCCACCGTTTACACCGGTGTTTGCCACAGAAAAAGGGATCGTCGTTGAAGCGAAGTACCATCCCGTCGCTGGCAATTACGTGGTGGTACGCCACCCGCAAGGATGGAAAAGCCGCTACCTGCATCTGAACAGACTGAATGTCGTCGCCGGCCAGGAGATCAAACAGGGCAGCATCGTGGCTTACTCCGGCAATACCGGACGCAGCACCGGCCCCCATTTGCATTTTGAGTTGATGCATCAGGGGCAGCCGGTTGACGCCGTGAAATTCCTGTCAGCATCCAATGCCTCATACGGCCAGATGACAGCCAAGATGACTTCGAAAATTTCAGTACCGAAAATCATGCTGGTGACTGAAATCGCGGGGCAGGAAAAAGTCATGGTGAAGTATCGCGAGAAAATAATTTATGCCAGTGCGGATCAGAAAGTGTTTGGGGATTATAAAGTGGTGCTGAAGAGCGGAAGATATCGTTTACAGAAAGTGTCCTGAAGGGAACAAAAGTTGGTGCATTCCTCAGGAATACACCAACTCATTGTTTTATATAGAGTGGAGTTGACCGTTAAGCCGGGTTCTGTCGTGGACAGTCATTCGTCTAGGCCAGCAATCGCTCACTGGCTCAAGCAGCCTACCCGGGTTCAGTACGGGCCGTACCATGTGAACCCCTATTTGGCCTTGCTCCGGGTGGAGTTTACCTTGCCACGAACTGTTGCCAGCCGCGCGGTGCGCTCTTACCGCACCCTTTCACCCTTACCTGATCCCGCTTGCGCGGGCCATCGGCGGTTTGCTCTCTGTTGCACTTGTCGTAAGCTCGCGCTTCCCAGGCGTTACCTGGCACCCTGCCCTATGGAGCCCGGACTTTCCTCCCCTCCTTCTGTCTCCCCCGAAAGGGACGGCAAAGAAGCGGCGACTGTCTGGTCAACTCCGCGGCGGATAATAGGGTATTACGCCCTATTTGTCACCCTCTTGCTCATCAAGCGCGTATTTATACAACGCATTCTTCTTCACACCGTGGATTTCGGCGGCCAGCGCGGCCGCTTTTTTGAGCGGCAGTTCTTTTTGCAGCAATGCCAGTGTGCGCAGGGCTTCCGCCGGTAAGGCTTCGGTATCGACCTTATGGCCTTCAACGATCAGCACCATTTCACCGCGCCGGCGCGTTTCGACTTCCTGCACCCATGCCAGCAGTTCACCCACCGGCGCACCGTGAATATTTTCCCAGGTTTTGGTCAGTTCACGCGCCAGTACGACATAACGATCTGGCCCCCAGACTTCGACCATATCCTGCAAACTGTCCAACAGGCGGTGCGTGGATTCATAGAAAATCAGCGTGCGGGGTTCTTCAATCAATGCCTGCAACGTATCTTTACGGGATTTGGTTTTGGCGGGCAGAAACCCTTCGTAACAGAAACGATCAGAGGGCAAACCGGCGGCACAAAGCGCGGTGATCGCCGCACAGGCACCGGGTAACGGTACCACGCGGATACCGGCTTCGCGGCAGCGACGCACAAGGTGATAGCCAGGATCATTGATCAGCGGCGTACCGGCATCCGAGACCAGCGCTATCGTCTGGCCTGCCTGCAATTTCGCCAGTAAATGCTCAGCTTTCTGCTGTTCATTATGATCATGCAGCGGATACATTTTTGCCGTGATCGCGAAATGTTGCAGCAGCAATCCGGTATGGCGGGTATCTTCTGCAGCAATCAAATCTACACTGTTCAGTACGGCCAGCGCGCGTTGGGTAATATCCCCTAAATTGCCAATTGGCGTCGGTACGATATACAGCGTTGAGGCAGAAATATCTGCTTGATCGTCTTGATTCATTGTTTCATCCGGATTGCCGATTTAATATTGAGCATCTTAAAAAAACATCACTGGAAACTGAATGCCTTCCTCAATGACCTTTCGTACCCGTTCGGGACGTTTACTCCCTGCCATCATCGTGGCCATGCTTCTTGCCAGCTGTTCAGGTCAGGCGCCGCAGGCACCGACAGAAAGTGTCCAGGGTGCAGCGTCCGGCAGCTCTGACTATTATTTGCAGCAGGCGCAGCAAAGCGGTGATGATAACAAGGCTGACTGGCAATTGCTTGCAGTGCGTGCCCTGATACGCGAAGGCAAAGCGCCTCAGGCGGCGGAACAGCTGGCTAAAGTGCCGCAAAATCTGACGGCTGCCCAAACCGTCGAACAGCAACTGACCAGTGCAGAAGTGCAGGTTGCGCTGAAAAATTATCCGGCAGCAGCCACCAGTCTGAGCCAGTTGGATCCCCACGATCTGACCAACGATCAGAAAGCCCGTTATTATCAGGCGCAAATCGATGCCAGTCAGGGGCGCACCAGCCTTGGCGTGATCCGCGCCTATATCGCGCAGGAGCCGCTGGTACAAGGTCAGCCGCATCAGGACAACATTGACCGCACCTGGATGGCGCTGACGCAGATGTCCGCACAGGACGTCAACAGCATCGTGATCAATGCGGATGAAAATACGCTGCAGGGATGGCTGGATTTACTCAGCGTCTGGCAAAGCAACAAGCAGGATCCTGATTTACTGAAAGCCGGGATTAAAGACTGGCAGCGCCGTTATCCGGTGAATCCGGCAGCGAAAAGCCTGCCGACTCAGCTCAATAATGTGCTGACTTTCCAGCCTGCTTCAACCGGCAAAATTGCGCTGTTTCTGCCAATGAGCGGCCCGGCACAGGTTTACGGGAATGCCATTCAGCAGGGTTTTAATGCGGCAATGAGCGGTCAGGTCAGCCAGCCAGCGGCACAAACGGCACCGACCGATCCAAACGCACAATCTCAGACGCCGGCAGACCCGAACGCAGCCGTCAGTACATCTGCACCGGACGCCAGCGCGCAAAATACCGCGTCTCAAACCGATCCTTCCCAGGCTCAGCCTGCCGCAACCCCAGCCGCTGCGCCCGTGGCCAGCAGCAACGGGCAGGTGAAAGTGTATGATACCAATGGTCAGCCTCTGGCCGCGCTTCTGACGCAGGCTCAGCAGGATGGCGCAACGCTGGTTGTCGGCCCGCTGCTGAAAGATCAGGTGAACGCACTCGCTTCTGACCAGACGCCTCTGAATGTTTTAGCGCTCAATCAGCCAGAAACTGAGAAAAACAGCCCGAATATCTGTTACTTTGCGCTCTCGCCGGAAGACGAGGCACAGGATGCTGCGCGCCACATGTGGTCTGAGCAGAAACGTATGCCGCTGTTACTGGTGCCGCGTGGCAGCTTCGGCGACCGTATCGCGCAGGCTTTTGCTAACGAATGGCAGAAACTGGGCGGGCAAACCGTACTGAAACAAGGTCTCGGTTCCGCCGGTGAATTGCGTTCTTCTATTGGCAGCGGTATCCGCCTGACCGGTACGCCGGTCACCACCAGTGATGCAGCCGCGCCAGCACAAGCGCAGGGTGTCACAATTGGTGGCATTACCATCCCGGCGCCGCCGACAGATGCACAGATTACGCAAGGCAGTACCGGTGGCGCAGTGGATTCCGTCTACGTTGTTGCGACACAAAGTGAACTGACGCTGATTAAACCGATGCTGGATCTGGCCGTGAATGGCCGCGTGCATCCTTCAGTGTACGCCAGTTCGCGCAGCTATCAGGCAGGTGCCGGTCCGGATTACCGTCTCGAAATGGAAGGCGTGCAGTTTAGCGATATTCCTTTACTGGCAGGCGGTAACCCTGCGCTGATGCAGCAGGCAGCCGCGAAGTTTGGTAACGACTATTCGCTGGTTCGTCTCTATGCGATGGGGATCGATGCCTGGAATCTGGCAAATCATTTCTCCCAGATGCGCACATTGCCTGGCTTCCAGGTTTCCGGCAGCACCGGAGAATTGAGCGCCAATAGCAATTGCGTGATCCACCGTAAATTGCCATGGCTGCAATACCGTCAGGGTTCGCTGGTGCCAGTTTCTTCTTAAGAGAAAACTGAAACAGCTCAACAGAGATCGGAATTCTCAGCCATTACAGGTACAAGGACGTACTGATGAAGTCTTTTTTGTCAAAAACGCGGGCGTGCGGCGATAAATACGAAGCATTTGCACGACGCTATCTCGAAGAAGCCGGGTTAACCTTCGTGGCGGCCAATGTGGCCTGCCGTGCCGGTGAAATTGACATGATCATGCGTGACCAGCAAACCTGGGTGTTTGTTGAAGTCCGTTACCGGCGCAACGCCAGTTTTGGTGGTGCGGCGGCCAGCGTGACGATTCAAAAACAGCAGCGCCTGTTACGCGCTGCCTCTTTCTGGCTTGCAGGAAAGAACGCAAGCTTTGACACATCATCTTGCCGTTTTGATGTTTTTGCCATCACCGGCAGCCAGATAGAATGGCTGCTTGATGCCTTCAATGCGGAATAAATATTACGACGACTGACTGGACGAAAACCCGTGCTGGATAGAATCAAAGTCTGCTTTACAGAAAGTATCCAAACTCAGATTGCGGCGGCAGAAGCCTTGCCTGACGCGATTTCCCGCGCCGCGATGACGCTGGTGCAATCGCTGCTTAACGGCAATAAAATTCTGTGCTGCGGCAATGGCACCTCTGCGGCAAATGCGCAGCATTTTTCCGCCAGTCTGATTAATCGTTTTGAAACTGAACGTCCCAGCCTTCCTGCAATCTCATTATGTGCAGATAACATTGTGCTCACTGCGATTGCCAACGATCGACTGCATGAAGAAATTTATGCTAAACAGGTGCGCGCCTTAGGTCAGGCGGGTGATGTTCTGCTGGCCATTTCTACCCGCGGCAACAGCCGTGATATTGTCAAAGCCGTTGAAGCAGCGGTAACCCGTGATATGACCATTGTCGCATTAACAGGTTATGACGGCGGCGAGCTGGCGGGTTTACTGGGGCCTCATGATGTTGAGATCCGCATTCCCTCTCATCGCAGCGCCCGCATTCAGGAAATGCATATGCTCACAGTTAACTGTCTCTGTGACCTGATAGATAACACGCTGTTCCCACACCAGGACGATTAAGGAGATCCCATGAAGGCGAGTCCTCTCTTTGCTGTATTGTTAAGCGCCCTTCTGCTACAAGGCTGTGTCGCCGCTGCGGTAGTTGGTGCGGCTGGCGTCGCAACAAAAACAACGACTGACCCACGTACGGTCGGCACTCAGGTTGATGACAGCACGCTGGAAGCCCGTGTCTCTAATGCGGTGAGTAAAGATAAACAACTGAAAGACGAAGCCCGCATCGTGGCGACTGCGTATCAGGGTAAAGTCCTGTTAACTGGTCAGGCGCCGACGGCGGATATGGCTTCTCGCGCAAAACAAATTGCGATGGGTGTTGAAGGCGCAACGGAAGTGTACAACGAAATCCGTACCGGTAAGCCGGTCAGCATGGGCACAGCGTCAATGGATACGTGGATCACCACCAAAGTCCGTTCTCAGTTGCTGACCAGTGATTCAGTTAAATCATCTAACGTCAAAGTCACCACCGAAAACGGCGAAGTGTTCCTGCTGGGTCTGGTGACGCAGGAAGAAGGTAAGTCAGCGGCTGGGATAGCGGCTGGCGTGAGCGGCGTTAAACACGTCACCACGGCCTTTACTTACGTTAAATAGCTACGTGAAATAATTCAGTACGTTATAACCAAAAAGGACAGCTCAGGCTGTCCTTTTTTTACTGTAAACATCATCCGCTCTAATGCAGTTTATGCTCTTGCAGGAAAGACTCACCACCGAGTTGGCTCATCTGACGCAGGATCCATTGCTGACGGCGTATGACATACGCAGAAGGCGCATTCACCTTAAACAGATGCGGATTCGGCAACACTGCGGCCAGTAACGCGGCCTGAGACGCAGTCAGGCGGCTGGCCGGTTTATGGAAGAAATGCTGCGCAGCCTGCTCGACGCCAAAGACGCCATCACCAAACTCCGCGATATTCAGGTACACCGTCAGAATGCGACGTTTTGTCCATACGGTTTCAATACCCACGGTCAGCCCGGCCTCAAGCCCTTTACGCACCCAACTGCGCCCATCCCACAGAAACAGGTTTTTAGCGGTTTGCTGGGATAATGTCGAAGCACCACGCATTTTTCCGCCGTCTTTATCCAGCACCGACTGAATAGCATCGACATCAAATCCCCAATGAGTCGGGAATTTCTGATCTTCCGCCGCCATCACCGCGAGCGCCATTGGTGAGGAAATCTCACTCATTGGCACCCAGTCCGAATGTGCAACATAACCAAAATCACCGGTCAGCCACGCGGAAATCTGGCGCTCCACCATCACGGCAGAAAAAGGCACGGGTAAAAAAGAAAAAAGAAGAATGCCCGCTACCCATAAGCAGAGTAACAGTATCACTGCGCGTTTTAGCCATAACAGCGGCGTACGCAACAGGCCTTTTCGAGTAATTTTATTCATTTGGCGCTTTCCACAACACATCCGACCATCTAATCAATCTCAATAATAACCTGCAAGATCAGGCTAGCGAAATGCTGCACAATATTGCTAACAATTGAGCAATAACAATGAAACTTTTGCTTACATTCAGAACGAAAAATTCCGATTAAACCACTACCATCAAGGAGTTCCGTCAAACAGTCAGGAACTCTTGCTTTTTTCACTGCGACTGATTTTTAAGCAAAAAAGTAAAATTTTTGTAAACTAATCAACAAAAGATACGTAAGATTAATTTATGATTCCAATCAGTGAAAGTGAATAAATTCTCATCAATTATTCCGTAATGCGTTAACGCACTAAGTCAAATACAACACCTGTGATACCTAAAAAATCAGCAGGGTGTGCACCTTTTTATCAGATAAAAAACGCATAAACCTAAGTGAAATTTTTTCATTTAAAATAAATTTCAGATCTCTTTTGGCTCCGGAGAGATCATTTCGCTGAAATTCACACTTAAATCATATATTACAACAAGTTGGCATAAATTTTTCAATTTATAGAACCGGTTTCATAGACGAGCATGTCGCAAATTCACCTGCAAAACCGCCTGCTATTGTTCACTTCCATAAGCAAAATTGCATGTCGCCAATACAACATCAACATGCTTCATTTGTATTCTGTCAAAAATCCTGCGATAAAGACTTGATGTTTTGTATAGACAAAGACTAATCTACATCACAGTTTTTAATGAATGTTGTAACAGTTCTGCTTATATTTGTTATGTTGATTGCTACAGGATGTATTAGACTTTAAACCTGAATTCCAAGACCTGCGAAAACCGAACCCTAAAAACTATCGTGGGTTACCTCTTTCCCTGGTGTTGGCGCAGTATTCGCGCACCCCGGCCTCGGCCGGGGTTATTTTTTTTCAGCGTTTGCCGTCCAGTCACGTAATACTTTGATGTCATTGCGCCATTCGGCCTTCAGCTCATCAATCCATTCCTGAACGTTATCCCACCAGGCTGGCAATGTCGGCGTCTGAATTTGTTGTGCCAGTTGCTGTAAATGTTTCAGGCCAACAGAACCCGCCGCGCCTTTGATTTTGTGGCCTTCCTCGGCAATCCCTTTTTGATCGCGTGCCGTCATGTTGGAATCAAGCACAGCCAGATAGCCCGGCATCATTTTTTCAAACATATCCGCACTCTGATAAATCAGTTTCGCCCCAACGAGGTCGATGTACTGCTCAAGCATGGCGGTATCAAGCAACGATTCGCTGTCTTTCATCACTACGGGCTCCTTTTCCACTACGGAAACGTCAGGCTGATGATCCCAGAACTGCTGAATCATCGCGGTCAGCGCGGAAACAGACAGCGGCTTGCTCAGCACGTCATCCATTCCCGCATCGAGATACTCTTTTTTGTCTTTCAGCACGTTTGCTGTCAGGGCAATCAGTGGCGGCAGACGTTGTCCGGCGTAATCGGTGCGCAGCTTGCGGGCAATATCCAGCCCTGTCATGTCAGGCAACTGGATATCCAGCAGTACCAGATCGAATTCGTCAGGATCGAACATCTCCAGCGCATCATGGCCATTCATCGCCACTTCCACGCTGTTACCTAACTTCTCCAGCACTGAACGCGCCACAATGACGTTCAGCTCAATGTCTTCGACCAGCAGCACGTGCAGCGCCGGTAAGGGCATGTCTTCTTCGTCACTGGCCAGGTCAGCCGGTGAATCCAGCGTTGGTGCGCGTACGACGAGCGTAAAGCAGGAACCCTGACCCGGCACGCTGCTGACGGTGATATCACCGCCCATTGCCTGCGCCAGACGTTTTGAGACCGCCAGCCCAATCCCTGTGCCGGTCGCCGGTTTACCGCCGTTCTGATCTTTCACCTGATAATACATGGCAAAGATTTTGTCCTGCTCATCCTGCGGGATCCCCAGACCGGAATCGCGCACGACAAATCGCAGCATATCGTTCGGTTCATAATGCACGCTCAGCACAATCTCACCTTCGCGGGTGAATTTGACGGCGTTGCCGATCAGATTCCACAGAATCTGGCGCAGACGCGTGCCGTCCGTCGTAATACTGCGCGGCAACGGCAGGTCAGGCTCCATGATAAATTTCAGCCCTTTCGGCTGGGCCAGCAGTCCGGAGAGATTTTCCAGATCGGAGAGGAATTCGGTGAAATCAACCGGCTGGTTATCAAGCTGCACTTTGCGGCGCTCAATTTTGTCCATTTCAATAATATCGTTGAAGATATTGCCGAGGGTGATCGCGCTGACATGAATGGTTTTCAGGTAGCTGTGCTGTTCTTTGTCCAGCTCGGTGTCGAGCAAAATGCGGCTCAGCCCGACGATGCCGTTAAGCGGCGTACGCAGCTCGTGGCTGATCGTTGAGATAAAAGTGGTCTTCTCACGGCTGGCGTTCTCTAACGCGTCCTGATAGCGCTTACGCTCGGTAATATCGCGTCCGAAGCCCATCAGCCCGTGTCGCTTACCGATACGGTCATAAAACGGCACTTTACGCAATTCGAAGCAGGCTTTGCGCCCGTCCGGATAGACCAGCCATTGTTCGTAGGTCAGGGAAACGTTGTGACGGAAAACCTTCTCGTCGGTTTCGACCACTTTCTCGGCGATATCCGGAGTATAAACATCGTTGGGAGTCAGGCCGATCAGTTGCTTTTCACTTTTGCCGGTCAGCAGTTCCATCGCCCGGTTACAGCCGGAGAATTCTTTGTCTTCGTTGCGGTAATACACCAGGTCCGGCGAGGCATCGAGGAAAGAGCGTAATAATGCAGATTGCTGGCTCAGTTCGATCTGCGCCTGTTCGCGGTGCTGCATTTCGAGTTTCAGCTTATCGACCACTGCCAGACGCGCTTCTTCCGCTTTCACACGGTCGGCGATTTCCTGATTCAGTTGGGTGATGTTGTCTTTGAGTTGCTGATTCAGTTCGAGGTCGCGGTGGCGCATTTCTTCCAGTTTATCGACCAGACGCGCTAAACGCTGACGCGACTCTTCAAGTTGTTCAACCACCACCGACAGGAAGTAAACCGCCCAGGGCGTGATCAGCAAACCAAAGAAGATGGAACGAACGACGTCGATACTCTCAACCTGCCCGCGCAGGAGCATCGTGACCGCCATCTGGACAATCATTGCCAGTACCACCAGCGCAGACGCCAGCAACAGTGAGAATCTCACCAGCCCCAGCTTGACCATCAGATCGACATAATACTGCGCTAAAACCCGGATTTGCTTCATAACGTTTCCCTTAAAACGAAGTCGTCTGAATCATACCGCAAAACCTCACCGGCGTGATGGCAGGGGATAAATTGAGCGTGAAGTTTGTGAGATGCACCTTGCAGGGGCTTGTCATGGTGCAATGCAGGAAATAAGGGCAGAGTTATTGACTATTATCTGCGGTGATATTATTAATATCGGCCGGCTTTATCAGGCTGCACGCGTTGCCAACTGCCGTCCAGCTAACATTTTTTCCTTTTATCCTCCGAATATTTTCTCTCCCGGTGCGTTTCGCACAGGCATAACTATTCATTATTACTGCAAATAAAGTCATTCGTGGCAGTATGAATAATTCTTATTACAAACACCGGACTAACACATTATTACTGTCAGGTTAAAAACAGTGACAAACCGCATGGGTACAGTATTTTCCAGTATAAAATACTGGTAATTACGCCCCTGCCAGCACGGTGCGGAGATCTTACGCTTTCCCCATAGTGAGTCAGCTCACACTTTACGTGCATGCCCCCATCGGAAATATGCCAGCAAAAACCCCATAAAACATATATATTTCAAATAATTAAATCTCTTTATATCACTTTTAATATAACTTAAATCGCCATTTGACCTGTCTGTGCTTTCTCGCTAAGTTGGGAGTCCGCTGGAAGCAATCTCGACGGGTGAGCAACTCGTCATATTTATGCAGTAATTGAAGACTCCCTCATTAAAACAAGTCAACCACCACTTGTGAGAACCATCACGAGAGGCCTTTGACGGAGATGTCCGGGCAATCAACGCACCGCAAGAGTGCGCGAAATTGCGGACAAACCTCTGTGTATAAGCCCGCTCGCGATTGGTGTGAGAGTCTCGCAGAGCCTGGGGAGGTTCACGTAATGTTGTACGATAAATCCCAAGAGAGGGACAACTGTGGTTTCGGCCTGATCGCCCATATAGAAGGCGAACCTAGCCATAAGGTCGTGCGTACTGCGATCCACGCGCTGGCCCGTATGCAACACCGTGGTGCGATCCTTGCTGACGGCAAGACCGGCGACGGCTGTGGCCTTCATTTACAGAAACCTGACCGTTTCTTCCGCATGATTGCTGAAGAACGTGGCTGGCGTCTGGCGAAAAACTATGCCGTTGGCATGCTGTTCCTCAGCAAAGATGAAAAAGAAGCTGAGGCAAGCCGCCGCATTGTTGAAGAAGAGTTGCAAAACGAGACGCTGTCCGTGGTGGGCTGGCGTGACGTTCCGACCAATCCGGACGTACTCGGTGAAATCGCGCTTTCCTCCCTGCCCCGCATCGAACAAATTTTTGTCAACGCGCCTGCCGGCTGGCGTCCGCGTGACATGGAGCGCCGCCTTTATATGGCACGCCGCCGTATTGAGAAACGCATTCAGGATAAAGACTTCTATGTGTGCAGTTTCTCCAACGTGGTCACGATCTATAAAGGCCTGTGTATGCCTGCGGATCTGCCACGCTTCTATTTAGACCTGGCCGACCTGCGTCTGGAATCGGCCATCTGCCTGTTCCACCAGCGTTTCTCGACCAACACCGTACCGCGCTGGCAACTGGCTCAGCCTTTCCGCTATCTGGCGCACAACGGCGAAATCAACACCATCACCGGTAACCGCCAGTGGGCGCGTGCCCGTGCGTATAAATTCAAAACGCCGCTGATCCCCGATCTGCAAGACGCCTCACCGTTCGTGAATGAAACCGGTTCGGACTCCAGCTCGCTGGACAACATGCTGGAACTGTTCCTGGCAGGCGGGATGGATTTACTGCGCGCCATGCGTTTGCTGGTGCCGCCAGCCTGGCAGCAAAACCCGGACATGGACGACGATCTGCGCGCATTCTTCGACTTTAACTCCATGCACATGGAGCCGTGGGATGGCCCGGCCGGTATCGTGATGTCAGATGGCCGTTATGCCGCCTGTAACCTTGACCGTAACGGTCTGCGTCCTGCGCGCTATGTCATCACCAAAGATAAGCTGATCACCTGTGCGTCCGAAGTTGGCATCTGGGATTATCAGCCGGACGAAGTGGTCGAAAAAGGCCGCGTCGGACCGGGCGAGCTGATGGTGATCGACACCCGCAGCGGCAAAATCCACCATTCTGCAGAAACTGACAACGATCTGAAGGGCCGCCATCCTTATAAGCAATGGATGGAGAAAAACGTTCAGCGTCTGGTGCCGTTCGAAGACTTGCCGGAAGATCAGGTGGGCAGCCGTGAGCTGGAAGACACCTTACTGGAAACTTTCCAGAAGCAATTCGGCTACAGCAGCGAAGAACTCGATCAGATCATCCGCGTACTGGGTGAAAACGGTCAGGAAGCCGTCGGCTCCATGGGTGACGACACGCCATTTGCCGTGCTCTCCAGCCGTCCGCGTATCGTGTATGACTACTTCCGCCAGCAATTTGCGCAGGTCACTAACCCGCCAATCGATCCGCTGCGCGAAGCCCACGTGATGTCTCTGGCGACCAGCATCGGCCGCGAGATGAACGTGTTCTGCGAAGCCGAAGGTCAGGCTCACCGTCTGAGCTTCAAATCGCCAATCCTGCTGTGGTCTGACTTTAAACAGCTGACCACGCTCGACAGCAAACACTATCGCGCGGAAACGCTGGATATTACGTACGATCCGACCGAACAAAATATGGAGCAGTTCGTCCAGAAACTCTGTGACGAAGGCGAACAGAAAGTGCGTAACGGCGCGGTTCTGCTGGTGCTGTCTGACCGCAATATCGCCCCGAACCGCCTGCCGCTGCCTGCACCCATGGCCGTCGGTGCGCTGCAGTTGCGTCTGGTTGAGAAAAGCCTGCGATGCGATGCCAACATCATTGTTGAGACCGCCAGCGCCCGTGACCCGCACCATTTCGCCGTGCTGATTGGCTTCGGTGCCACTGCGGTTTACCCGTATCTGGCCTACGAAACCCTGGCAAAACTGGTCGACTCCCAGGTCATCGAGAAGAAATACCGTGAAGTGATGCTGAACTACCGTAACGGCATCAACAAAGGCCTGTACAAGATCATGTCCAAAATGGGCATATCAACCGTCGCCTCTTACCGTTGCTCGAAACTGTTTGAAGCAGTCGGTCTGGCGAAGGATCTGTGCAACACCTGCTTTAACGGCGTCGTCAGCCGTATCGGCGGTGCCGGTTACAGCGACTTCGAACAGGACTTACTGAACCTGTCCAAGCGCGCGTGGCTGAAACGCAAAACGCTGGATCAGGGCGGCCTGCTGAAATTTGTCCACGGTGGCGAATACCATTCCTATAACCCGGACGTGGTCACTACCCTGCAAGCCGCTGTCAACAGCGGTGATTACGACGATTATAAGAAATACGCCAAACTGGTAAACGAGCGTCCGGTGGCCACACTGCGTGACTTGCTGAAAGTCACGCCAAAAGGCCAGCCGATCCCTGTTGATCAGGTTGAACCGGCGGAAGGTTTATTTACCCGTTTCGATACCGCAGCGATGTCTATCGGCGCACTGAGCCCGGAAGCGCATGAATCTCTGGCCGAAGCGATGAACAGCATCGGCGGACGTTCTAACTCCGGCGAAGGTGGCGAAGACCCGGCGCGTTACGGCACCAATAAAGTGTCCCGAATCAAACAGGTGGCTTCCGGTCGTTTCGGTGTAACACCGGCGTATCTGGTCAATGCTGACGTTATCCAGATCAAAGTGGCGCAGGGTGCAAAACCAGGCGAAGGCGGCCAGTTACCGGGTGACAAAGTGACGCCGTACATCGCGAAACTGCGCTATTCCGTACCGGGCGTGACCCTGATTTCTCCACCGCCGCACCACGATATTTATTCCATTGAAGATCTGGCGCAGCTGATTTTCGACCTGAAACAGGTCAACCCGAAAGCGATGATTTCGGTGAAACTGGTGTCTGAACCGGGCGTCGGCACTATCGCCGTTGGCGTGGCAAAAGCTTACGCGGATCTCATCACTATCGCTGGCTACGATGGCGGCACCGGCGCAAGCCCGCTGTCTTCGGTGAAGTATGCCGGTTGTCCGTGGGAACTGGGCCTGGTAGAAACACAACAGGCACTGGTGGCCAACGGCCTGCGTCATAAGATCCGTCTGCAGGTTGATGGCGGCCTGAAAACCGGCCTCGACATCATCAAGGCAGCGATTCTTGGTGCAGAAAGCTTCGGTTTTGGTACCGGCCCGATGGTGGCGCTGGGTTGTAAATACCTGCGTATTTGTCACCTGAACAACTGTGCAACGGGCGTGGCAACTCAGGATGAAAAACTGCGTCGTAACCATTACCACGGCCTGCCGGAACGTGTAACGAACTACTTCAGGTTCATTACGCAGGAAACCCGTGAAATCATGGCCGAGTTGGGCGTCAGCCAACTGGTGGATCTGATTGGTCGTACCGATTTACTGACTGAACTGGACGGTTTCACCGCCAAGCAAAACAATCTCGACCTTTCTGCGATACTGGCAACGGCCACGCCGCATGAAGGCAAAGCGGTGTACTGCACCGAAAGCAACCCGGCGTTCGACAAGGGTCAGCTGAATAAAGACATCCTGGAACAGGCCGCGCCGCATATCGATTCAAAACAGAGCAAAGCGTTCTACTTTGATATCCGCAACACTGACCGTTCCGTTGGCGCTATGTTGTCCGGTGCGATTGCAGAGAAACATGGCGATCAGGGCATGGCGGCTGATCCGGTGCGTATTAACTTCAACGGCACCGCAGGCCAGAGCTTCGGCGTCTGGAACGCAGGCGGCGTAGATTTAATGCTGACCGGCGACGCGAACGACTATGTGGGCAAAGGTATGGCGGGTGGCCGCATTGCCATTCGTCCGCCAATTGGTTCTGCGTTCCGCAGTCACGAAGCCAGCATCATCGGTAACACCTGTTTATATGGCGCAACCGGCGGCAAAATGTTTGCTGCAGGCCGCGCGGGTGAGCGTTTCGCGGTACGTAACTCCGGTGCCATCACCGTGGTGGAAGGCATCGGCGATAACGGTTGTGAATATATGACCGGCGGCATTGTTTGTGTGCTGGGCCGTACCGGCGTCAACTTCGGCGCAGGCATGACCGGTGGTTTCGCTTATGTTCTTGATGAAGATGGCGAATTCCGCAAACGTGTTAACCCGGAACTGGTTGAAGTCCTGGAAGTAGCCGATCTGGCTATCCATGAAGAGCATCTGCGCGGTTTGATCATCGAACACGTACAGCTGACCGCATCGACCCGTGGTGAAGAGATTTTGGCGAACTGGCCGGAATGGGCGCCTAAATTTGCCCTGGTAAAACCGAAGTCCAGTGATGTCAAAGCATTGTTGGGTCACCGTAGTCGTTCCGCAGCTGAGCTGCGGGTACAAGCGCAGTAAGAGGTTAAGATGAGTCAAAACGTTTATCAATTTGTCGACCTGCAGCGTGTTGATCCGCCTAAGAAAGCGCTGAAGATCCGCAAAATTGAGTTTGTGGAAATTTACGAGCCGTTCTCAGCAACGCAGGCCGCATCACAGGCTGACCGCTGCCTGTCCTGCGGTAACCCTTACTGCGAATGGAAATGCCCGGTTCACAACTACATTCCGAACTGGCTGAAGCTGGCGAACGAAGGTCGCATCATGGAAGCAGCCGACCTCGCGCATCAGACTAACAGCCTGCCGGAAGTCTGCGGGCGCGTTTGTCCGCAGGACAGACTGTGCGAAGGCTCCTGTACCCTGAACGATGAGTTCGGTGCAGTGACCATCGGTAACATCGAACGCTACATCAACGATAAAGCGATCGAGATGGGCTGGCGTCCGGATATGTCTCACGTGCAGCCAACCGGCAAACGCGTGGCGATCATCGGCGCAGGCCCGGCAGGTCTGGCTTGTGCAGACGTCCTGACCCGTAACGGTGTGAAAGCGGTGGTTTACGATCGCCATCCGGAAATCGGCGGCCTGCTGACTTTCGGTATTCCGGCCTTCAAGCTGGAAAAATCAGTGATGACCAAGCGTCGCGAAATCTTCACTGAGATGGGTATCGAATTCCAGCTCAATACCGAAGTCGGCAAAGATATCACTATTGATGCGCTGCTGGCGGAATACGATTCTGTATTCCTCGGCGTTGGCACCTATCAGTCCATGCGCGGTGGCCTGGCGAACGAAGATGCGCCGGGCGTGTACGATGCCCTGCCGTTCCTCATCGCTAACACCAAGCAGCTGATGGGCTACGATGACAGCCAGGAAGAACCTTACGTGACGATGGATAAGAAACGCGTCGTGGTGCTGGGCGGTGGTGATACCGCAATGGACTGCGTGCGTACCTCGATTCGTCAGGGCGCAACGCATGTAACCTGTGCGTACCGTCGTGATGAAGAGAACATGCCGGGCTCGCGTCGTGAAGTGAAGAATGCGCGTGAAGAAGGTGTGGATTTCAAATTCAACCTGCAACCGCTGAGCATCGAGCTGAATGATTCAGGCCGCGTATGCGGCGTGCGTATGGCGCGTACCGAACTGGGCGCTCCGGATGCCCATGGCCGCCGTCGTGCAGAAATCGTGGCCGGTTCCGAACATGTGATGGAAGCTGATGCCGTGGTGATGGCATTTGGTTTCCGCCCTCACAAAATGGAATGGCTGGCAGCCCATGACGTTGAGCTGGACTCTCAGGGACGCATCGTTGCCCCTGAAGGCAGCGACAACGCCTTCCAGACCAGCAATCCGAAAATCTTCGCGGGTGGCGATGCAGTTCGCGGTTCTGATCTGGTGGTGACAGCGATTGCTGAAGGCCGCAAGGCCGCAGAAGGCATCATGAACTTCCTCGAAGTCTGATCCGGCGGGGCATCAAAACGGGGCTGCCAGCGATGGCAGCCCCGTTGTTTTTTTAATCGTATGCAATCTGCACTGGCGAAAAGAGGCGGCGGCGTATTTAAGGCAATAAAAAACCCCACGTAACAACGCAGGGTTTAAGCATGAAGCCGGATTGAGCGGGTTGTTATTTCACAACACGCAATGCCGGGCGACCACCGCGAGGCGGTGTCGGCGGCTCATCATCCGGATCTTCTTCAGCCACATCCGGCAAATCACCATCAATGACTGACATGGTCGGTTCTGTCGGCTCATCAGCGCTCAGGTCACCGTCAAAGGCACCTTCGGCTTCATAAGCAGGTTCAGGTTCGAACATGGTACCGGCACCGTTTTCACGGGCATAAATTGCCAGAACAGCAGCAATCGGTACAAACACGTTACGCGGTACGCCACCAAAACGGGCGTTAAAGCGTACGTCATCATTACCCAGTTCGAGATTGCCGACAGCACGCGGCGCAACGTTCAGAACAATTTGTCCGTCACGCGCAAACTCCATCGGCACCATCACGCCAGGCATCGTCACGTCAACCACCAGATGCGGGGTTAACTGGTTGTCCAGCAACCAGTCATAAAAAGCCCGCAGCAGATAGGGGCGACGCGGAGACATGTCGGTCATCTCCATACCTTAACCTCGGGTATGCAAACGCATTTCGCGCTCTGCTTCGGTCAGGGAAGCCAGGAAAGCATCACGTTCGAAGACGCGGGTCATGTAGCCTTTCAGCTCTTTCGAACCGGTACCTGACAATTCAATGCCCAGCTCTGGCAAACGCCACAACAGCGGAGCCAGGTAGCAATCGACCAGACTGAACTCTTCGCTTTTGAAATAAGGCATGTACGAGAAGATTGGCGCAATCGCCAGCAGCTCTTCACGCAGTTGCTTACGTGCAGCGTCCGCTTCAGTCGCAGAACCTTGCTCGATTTGACGCATCAGCGAATACCAGTCATTTTCGATGCGGTGCATCATCAGACGGCTCTCACCACGGGCAACCGGATAAACCGGCATCAGCGGCGGATGCGGGAAGCGCTCATCAAGATATTCCATGATGATGCGGGATTCAAACAGGGTCAGCTCACGATCAACCAGTGTCGGTACAGTGCGGTAAGGGTTGAGGTCAATAAGATCCTGCGGCAGGTGATCCATCTCAACCTGCTCGATCTCGACACTGACACCTTTTTCCGCCAGTACGATACGTACCTGATGGCTAAAAATGTCGGTCGGGCCGGAAAACAGCGTCATTACCGAACGTTTGTTGGCAGCGACAGCCATGAAAACCTCCAAGTTTATCTAGAATATTACAGCGAGTTATCGCCAGCCTGCAGTTTTTGTCCCGTAGTTTCATAGACAACCATCGGCAAGGCGAACCCAGCCAGGAAGCGCGGCAACGTCAACTGCTCGGCGAACAGGCACAAAAGTGTGTGATAGTTTACCAGATTTTACGCAGGCTGTGGGGGACGGTGAGACGATTTCATGGGGAATTGTGTGTCAGGAGATCATTTCCCCTGCAATTACGGAACAAAAGGCATAAAAAAACCCGGTGAAACACCGGGTTTTTGACGCTGATTTTCGTGCCGAAGCACTGTGCTGCAATAGCAGCAGAAAATTAACGCTTGGAGAACTGAGGACGACGACGTGCTTTACGCAGACCGACTTTCTTACGTTCAACCTGACGAGCATCACGAGTAACGAAGCCAGCTTTACGCAGTTCGCCACGAAGATTTTCGTCATATTCCATCAGTGCACGGGTAATACCGTGACGGATAGCACCAGCTTGACCGGAGATACCACCACCTTTAACGGTGATGTACAGGTCGAATTTCTCAACCATGTCGACCAGTTCCAGTGGTTGACGAACTACCATGCGGGCAGTTTCACGACCAAAGTACTGTTCCAGGCTACGCTGGTTAATTACGATGTTACCACTACCCGGTTTGATGAAAACACGAGCGGCGGAGCTTTTGCGGCGACCAGTGCCGTAGTATTGATTTTCAGCCATTGCCTATAATCCCGAATTAAATGTCAAGAACTTGCGGTTGTTGCGCCGCATGAGTGTGCTCGTTACCCGCGTAAACTTTCATTTTACGGTACATTGCACGACCCAACGGGCCCTTTGGCAACATGCCTTTAACCGCGAGCTCGATCACGCGTTCAGGACGGCGAGCGATCATCTCTTCAAAGGTCGCTTGCTTGATACCACCGATGTGGCCGGTGTGATGGTAATAAATCTTGTCGTTACGCTTGTTGCCAGTAACAGCAACTTTTTCTGCGTTCAGAACGATGATGTAATCACCAGTATCAACGTGCGGAGTGTATTCCGCTTTATGTTTGCCACGCAGACGGCGAGCCAGTTCAGTGGCCAGGCGACCTAAGGTCTTGCCGGTAGCGTCAACTACGAACCAGTCACGTTGTACGGTTTCCGGTTTAGCTGTAAAAGTTTTCATTAAAAGCTTACCCAATTAAAGTTACACGTTGGCGAACACCCGAACGCTTACTTGTTTATAAAATAAGTATTTGAGGTTCACACGACCATCGTCCAGCAAACCTACCCCTTCGAATAGCCAATGCTGGCACTTATAAAGTTTCGGGAAAAAAACTTTGTAGTAACGTGGGGTCGCAAGATTATAGAGAAGTCTCCCGCAAAGATCGAACCCTTTTTCGACAAAAAGGAAGATTTACCTCAACGTCTTCTGAGGGTTCGCCATGCAGGCTTTACTGCGCCTTTTTATACCACAGGCTGAGCAAATAATAATCAATTAAAATCACGGCAGATGCGGCCGCCTGAGGTATTCCTCACTCTGCATCTCCTGCAGACGCGAGAGGCAACGCTGATATTCGAATTTCAGCCGTTCCCCCTGATAAATCTCAAACATCGGCACCGCTGCGGAAATCACCAGTTTTACATGGCGCTCATAGAATTCATCGACCAGCGCCAGAAAACGCCGCGCAGCGTTCTCACTGTCTGCGCCCATCACCGGCACATTATGCAGCAGTACACTGTGATAGATTTTCGACAGCGCAATATAATCGAGCTGGCTGCGCGCCTCTTCACATAAGGTATGAAATTCCACCGCCAGCACGCCGTCAACGGCAGCAATGGCCTGCAGCGGACGATGATTCACTTCAAGTACGGGTCTTTCGCCTGCCTCCGCGCCACTGTGATTGCCGGTCAGTTTGCCTAGCATGGAATGCATCGCGTCACTCGTATCAGGGCCAACAGGCGATAACCACAAATTGGCTTGTGTCAGCGTACGCAGACGGTAATCAATGCCGGCATCCACATTCAGCACATCGCAATATTCTTTAATCAGATCAATGGCCGGCAGGAACCGCGCGCGTTGCAGACCGTTGCGGTACAGCAAATCAGGCGGAATGTTCGACGTCGCAATCAGGGTGATACCGCGGGCAAACAGCGCCTGCAGCAACGTCGCCAGCAACATCGCATCGGTAATATCCGAAACAAAAAACTCGTCGAAACAGAGTACGTCCGTTTCCGCTTTGAAGCGGTCAGCAATCACTTCCAGCGGATCTTCCTGCCCCTGAAGCTCCGTCAGTTCTTCATGGACACGCAACATAAAGCGGTGAAAATGCAGGCGAAGCTTACGTTCACCGGGCAGGCTGTGGAAAAACAAATCCATCAGCCAGGTTTTACCGCGCCCCACGCCGCCCCACATATACAGTCCCTGTACTGGTCGCGAAGGGGTTTTCGGCGGAGATTTTGCAAACAAACGGCCCAGCAACCCTCCACGACCGGTGGTCTGAGGCATTGTTGCGGGCTGCGCGGAAAGTGCCTGATAAATCACATCAAGCTTTGCGACAGCCTGTTTCTGAACAGCATCCGCCTGGAATTCACCGGCATCCACAGCGTTCTGATAAAGGAAAAGGGGTGATTGAGATTGCATCTTTGTTAACGTCCCTGAGAAAAAATTTTTATGTTTTTCACGTCGTTTAGCCGCTTTTTTGCCGTGGGTTCGCCGCTTTTCCCGGCTGTCTGTGTATGAAAAAACCAACAGATAGCAGTGATTTTCCCCGCAGGATTCCACTCTGGCAAGGTTAACGGTTATAGTGGAGCTATTGCATGACAAATGCGTGTAACAATTACGTTAAAACCATTGTGTAAAGAAGTTAAGTCATAAAAGTTACGTGAAAAAGCCCTGCGGGACAACGAAGTCAAAATAGGAGTCATTATGACCTGGGAGTATGCACTCATTGGATTAGTGGTCGGTATCGCGATTGGTGCGGTAGCGATGCGCTTTGGTAATCGTAAATTACGTGATCAACAAGTCATGAAAAACGAACTGGAGAAAAGCAAAGCCGAACTCGACGAATACCGTCAGGAACTGGTGGGCCATTTTGCCCGCAGCGCAGAGTTGCTGGATAACATGGCGACTGATTACCGTCAGCTGTATCAGCACATGGCTAAAAGCTCCAACAATTTGCTGCCCGATATGCCCGAGCAAGATAATCCGTTCAACTACCGCCTGACCGGCTCCGAGGCCGATAACGATCAGGTACCGGTGCAAATGCCACGCGATTATTCTGATGGCGCGTCCGGTCTGCTGCGTGGTGAGCGTCCGGTTCGTAAATAACAGACGCCCCTGACCTGCATAACAATCGTTATGCAGGCGTATTTACGGCATATGTCCCGTGCATGTGCCGTTCTCCAGACCCTTCCCGTGCTGTGAATCACCGTTCTATTGTCCATAACTGACGTCCATTACAGAAAGCGAGAGAGTTATCGTGATGAAGAAAAAGTCATTTTTGCTCAGTGTGTTAGCTGTTAGCCTTGGATTAACTTTCGCTTCTGCGCCTATGGCGAATGCCGCTTTACCTACGGAAGTTCAGGGACAACCTTTGCCAAGTCTGGCACCTATGCTGGAAAAAGTATTGCCCGCAGTCGTGGGCGTTCAGGTTTCAGGTACCCAGCCACCCAGTGCGGATGTCCCACCGGAATACAAATTCTTCTTCGGTCAGCAGGACCCGGAACCCAATCAGGGGCCACAGCCTTTTGAAGGGCTGGGTTCAGGCGTTATTATTGATGCCGCCAAAGGCTATGTGCTCACCAACAACCACGTGGTGAATAATGCGGATAAAATCAACGTTCAGCTCAACGATGGCCGTGAATATAAAGCCAGGCTCATCGGCAAAGACGATCAGTCTGATATTGCGGTGATCCAGCTGATTGATGCTAAAAATTTGACACAAATTACGATGGCGGATTCCGACAACCTGCGTGTCGGTGATTTTGCCGTCGCCGTTGGCAATCCGTTTGGGCTTGGCCAGACGGTGACATCCGGCATTGTTTCTGCGCTTGGTCGCAGCGGCCTGAATCTTGAGGGGCTGGAAAACTTTATTCAGACCGATGCGTCGATTAACCGCGGTAACTCCGGGGGCGCATTGCTCGATCTGAAAGGTGAACTGATTGGTATTAACACCGCCATCATTTCCTCTCAGGGTGGCAGCGTCGGTATCGGTTTTGCTATCCCGGCGAACATGGCGAAGAACCTCAGCCATCAGTTGATTGAGTTCGGTGAAGTGAAACGCGGCCTGCTGGGGATCCGCGGCAGTGAAATGACGCCGGAACTGGCGCAGGCATTCAAACTTGACAGCCAGCGCGGCGCTTTCGTCAATGAAGTATTGCCGGATTCTGCAGCGGCGAAAGCCGGTATTAAACCGGGCGACGTACTGATTACCCTGCAGGGGAAAACGCTGAGCAGCTTTGCTGAGTTACGCGCGAAAGTGGGCACCGCAGGTCCGGGCGTCACCATGCAGATTGGTTTGCTGCGCGATGGTAAACCGATGACTGTGAACGTCACGCTGGATAAAAGCCCGGCCGTGGAAGTCAGCATTGAGAAACTCAATCCTGCCTTGCAGGGTGTGACGCTCAGCGATCCGGCGGATAAAAACGCCAAAGGCGTGCATGTCGATGACGTGAAAAAAGGGACGCCCGCTGACCAAATCGGTCTGGAAAAAGACGATGTGATTATCGGTGTAAACCGCGAACCGCTCGAAAATCTGGCCGCTTTCCGCAAAATACTGGAAAGCAAACCTGACCTGATCGCGCTGAGCATCTTGCGTAAAGGGCAAAATATCTACTTATTCATGCCGTAAAGCGTTGAAAATCGGACGCAGGTGCTGCTGCGTCCGATTAACTCATGCTATTCTTCCCTCACTTTTTATCTCGCATCCCATATACCCATGTTTGTTAAGCTATTGAGATCCGCTGTTATCGGCCTGATTGTTGCTGGCATTTTGCTGGCGGCGGTACCTATGTTGCGTAAAAACATCACAGAACCGCTGTTTGACCGAAACTTCACCCAAAACAGCGAAGAACCGGTCAGCTATAACTCAGGCGTCCGCCACGCTGCTCCGGCAGTGGTGAACGTTTATAACCGCAACATGGGTAACAGTTCACAGAACGAACTGGCCATCCGCACACTGGGTTCCGGTGTGATCATGAACGACAATGGTTATATCCTCACCAACAAGCACGTAATCAATAATGCCGATCAGATCATCGTCGCATTGCAGGATGGCCGCGTATTTGAAGCCTTGCTGGTCGGCTCTGACAGCCTGACTGACCTGGCCGTACTGAAAATCAACGCCGGAAATCTGCCGGTGATCCCGATTAATCCACATCGCGCCCCGCATGTCGGTGATGTCGTGATGGCAATTGGTAACCCGTATAACCTCGGTCAGACAGTCACGCAGGGTATTATCAGCGCCACTGGTCGCATTGGCCTCAGCCCGTCAGGCCGCCAGAACTTTCTGCAAACCGATGCATCGATTAACCAGGGTAACTCCGGCGGTGCACTGGTGAATTCGCTGGGTGAGCTGATGGGGATTAATACACTGTCCTTTGACCAAAGTAATGACGGCGCCACACCGGAAGGTATCGGCTTTGCCATCCCGACCGCACTGGCGACAAAAGTCATGGGCAAGCTGATTCGCGATGGCCGGGTTATTCGCGGGTATATCGGAATCAGCGGGCGCGAGGTTTCCCCTCTGCACGGGCCGAATAGCGGACTGGATCATATTCAGGGGATTGTGGTGAATGAAGTCACACCCAATGGCCCGGCGGCTAATGCAGGCATGCAGGTCAGAGACGTGATCGTTAACGTCAACAACAAACCGGCTGTTTCCGCTATCGAGACAATGGATCAGGTCGCAGAGGTTCGTCCGGGTACGGTCATTCCGGTGGAGATTATGCGTGACGGTCAGAAGCTGACCTTGCAGGTGACCGTGCAGGAATATCCTGATCACTGACGATCGCTGAAGACAGCAACGAAAAAGCCGGAAAGGTTTCCCCTTCCGGCTTTTTTATTGCATTAGAAATCGTTTTATTGCATCAAGAGCTACGAATCATTCGCCGTTGAAGCGCTCAATTTTCGCACCCAGCTGACGCAATTTATCTTCGATACGCTCATAGCCACGATCGATGTGATAAATACGGTCAACCACGGTCACCCCCTCGGCAATACAACCCGCCAGAACCAGACTTGCAGAAGCACGTAAATCGGTCGCCATCACCTGAGCGCCAGACAGTTTTTCAACGCCATGACAAATCAGGGTGCTGCCTTCGATTTCAGCATGTGCGCCCATACGGATCAGTTCAGGAATGTGCATGAAACGGTTTTCGAAGATGGTTTCGGTGATCACACCGGTACCCTCTGCCACCAGATTCAGCAAGCTGAACTGCGCCTGCATGTCAGTCGGGAAGCCCGGATGCGGTGCGGTGCGGAAGGTGACGGCTTTAGCCCGTTTGCCATGCATGTCGAGACTGATCCAGTCTTCGCCCACTTCGATATCGGCACCGGCTTCACGCAGTTTTGCCAGTACAGCATCCAGCGTATCAGGACGGGCTTCGCGACAGGTAATCTTGCCACCGGAAATCGCGGCCGCCACCAGGAAGGTGCCGGTTTCGATACGATCGGGGACCACACGGTAAACACCGCCACCCAGACGTGCAACGCCTTCGATGGTGATTTTATCAGTACCCGCACCGGTAATTTTCGCACCCAGCGTATTCAGGAAATTCGCGGTATCGACGATTTCCGGCTCACGCGCGGCGTTTTCAATAATGGTGGTGCCTTCAGCCAATGTCGCTGCGCTCATGATGGTAACGGTCGCACCCACGCTGACTTTATCCATCACGATGTGCGCACCTTTCAGGCGGCCATCGACAGAGGCTTTCACATAACCTTCTTCCAGCACAATGGTCGCGCCCAGCTGTTCCAGACCGGTAATATGCAGGTCAACAGGACGTGCGCCGATAGCACAGCCGCCCGGCAGGGAGACTTCACCGCGACCAAAACGCGCCACCAGCGGGCCAAGAGCCCAGATAGAAGCGCGCATGGTTTTCACCAGGTCATACGGCGCACAAAACTCATTCACCGCACTGGCGTCAACGAAAACAGAACCGTTGCGTTCTATTTTGGTGCCCAGCTGGCTCAGCAGTTTGATGGTGGTATCGATATCTTTCAGATGAGGAACGTTCTGGAGTTCAACAGGTTCTTCAGCAAGCAGTGCGGCAAACAAAATAGGAAGTGCTGCATTTTTTGCACCAGAGATAGTGACTTCACCGCTCAGGCGAGTCCCACCCTGTACACGAAATTTATCCATTATGACTGCTCTCTATTCATTAAAACGACAGGTCAAATACGAGGAAGCTGCCGGAACTCCGGCAGTCTTATAAACCGCTCAGTTTACGGTCACGCGCCCATTCTTCAGGGGTATAAGCCTTAATAGACAGTGCGTGAATTCGATTGTCGGCGATGTATTCCATCAGCGGTGCGTAAACGGTCTGCTGTTTTTTCACGCGGCTCATGCCATCAAACATCGCACCAACGACAATGGCCTGAAAATGACTGCCATCGCCAGTAATGTGGGCTTCGTCCAGTGCCAATGCGTTCATCAGCACGTCTTTAATTTCACTCGTTTCCATAGGGATCTATTCTTCTGAAGAATCATAACAGCCCGATATCTTATAGGGATCGGCGCAATTCTTAAACCACGAAAAAGCCCCTGACGAAGAGTTTCGCACAGGGGCTTTACGGACATTCAGTCAATTATTCACATCCCGCAGCCTAACTCACGGGAACTGCTCATATATTTATTCAACAGAGCAGCCCGTAGTGTCCGACGGAATAATGTCCTGAAGGTTATACAAGGTAATCAGTGTTCTCAGCCTGTCGGTGATGCCCGCAATCGTCAGCGTAATCCCCTGCTGACGGGCTTCCTCGCGTAAATGCACCAGGAAAGCCAGACCGGAAGAATCCACACGCTCCAGCCCGGAAACATCCAGACAGGTCACGCCGGACATCAGCTTTCTGCGCATATCCCAGAATGCCACCAGCGTTTCGCGATCTAACTCACCGTGCAACATCAGTCGCGGCGGCTGCGATTCCCAGCGCAGGGCTTCACTCATTGTTGTTTATCCAGCGTGATCGGCTGAGCAGCGGCTTGTTTCAGACGCGCTGTCAGACCCTCGATACCTTTCTGGCGCAAGATATCTGCCCACTCGTTCTGTTTGGTCGAAATCATGCTGACGCCTTCGGCGATCATGTCATATGCCTGCCATTCGCCTGTGCGGCTGTTTTTACGCCACTGGAAATCCAGACGAACCGGAGGACGACCATTCGGATCGGTAATGGTGACACGGATAGCAATGATATCTTTATCCGCGTAGGACTGCTCTGGTTGCACCGTGTAGCTCTGGCCGTTGTACATCGCCAGCGCCTGACCGTAAGCCTGTTGCAGATAGTCAGAGAACGCCGCGAAATAAGCCTCGCGCTGTGCAGGTGTCGCCTGTTGATAATAGCGGCCTAATACCAGCGCGCCGGCGTATTTGACCTGCACATACGGCAGCAATTCTTCACGAACGATCTGGCGCAGATAGTTAGGATCCTGCTTGATTTTCGGCTGTTCGGTTTTGAGGCGGGTGAAGGTTTTGTTCGCTGCTTCATTCATCACGCTGTAAGGATTGGTCTTGTCCACAGCAGCATTCGCCAGCGGAGCCATAACCACCAACAGTGCAGCGATCACTAAACGTTTAAACATACTTATTTCCTCTTTTATGGAGAATCCGTAATGGCAAATTCTTAATGGGCAGCCGGCTGTGGCGCCGTATTAGCGTCAGGTGCAGGTGCAGCATTCCCTTCAGGCGCAGCAGGAGCCGCCGTTGCGTCAGGGTCAGCCTTGCCGTCGCCACTCTTATAAAGGAACTGGCCAATCAGGTCTTCGAGAACCATCGCTGATTTAGTGTCCTGAATAACGCCGCCGTTTTTAAGGATAGTCGTTCCCATTTCAGGGTCTTCAAAACCAATATTCAACGCCAGGAATTGTTCGCCCAGCAAACCAGACGTGCGGATCGCCAGCGTACTGGTGCTCGGGATCTGGTTGTATTTCTGGTCGATATCCATTTCGACACGTGGGGAATAGTTTTTATCAAGCGTTATGCTGCTGACGCGGCCGATAACCACGCCACCGACTTTGACCGGCGAACCGCTTTTCAGGCCGCCTATATTGTCGAAGTCCGCAGAAATACGGTAAGTCGGGTCGGAGCCGATGGAACGGATGTCGGCCACTTTAAGACACAGGAAGATCACCGCAATCAATGCGATGATTAAAAACGCGCCTACCCAGATTTCACTCTTTTTCGTTTGCATGGTTTAATTTCCAAACATCAGTGCTGTCAGCACAAAATCCAATCCCAGCACCGCCAGTGACGAATGCACCACAGTACGTGTCGTTGCCCGGCTAATCCCTTCGGACGTCGGTATCGCATCATAGCCATTGAACAACGCAATCCAGGTCACAGTGATAGCGAAAACAAGGCTTTTAATCAGGCAGTTAAGTAAATCAGTCCGCCAGTCTACCGCGGTTTGCATCGCTGACCAGAAGAAACCGCTGTCGATGCCTTTCCAGTCCACACCCACCAGCGAACCTCCCCAAACCCCCACGGCAACGAAAATCGCCGTCAACAAAGGCATGGAAATCAGACCGGCCCAGAAACGCGGTGCAACAACGCGGCGCAGCGGATCGATAGCCATCATCTCCAGGCTGGAAATTTGCTCAGTGGCTTTCATCAACCCCAGTTCGGCGGTCAGCGCGGAACCCGCTCGGCCGGCGAACAGCAGAGCAGTCACCACCGGTCCAAGTTCGCGCAGTAAAGAGAGCGCCACCATCATGCCGAGGCTGGCCTCAGCGCTGTAGGTGGTTAAAATCAGATATCCCTGCAAACCAAGCACCATGCCGATAAACAAGCCGGAAACGAGGATAATCAGCAGGGAAAGTACACCAACGCTGTAAAGCTGCTTGATCAACAGCGGCCACTGCTTGGCAAATTGCGGCTTACCGACCAATGCCCGAAAGAGCATCAGACCGGCGCGGCCAAAAGACGCACAGGTGTTTATCCCGCGGCGCCCGACTGAGGCTAACGCCTTAATTAACATGAATAGGGAACTCCATCATCCGAGCAGCTCGGTTTTGTAATCACCGGCAGGGAAACGGAAAGGCACCGGTCCATCGGCAATACCGTCAAGGAACTGACGAACACGCGGATCAGGATTATTTTGCAGCTCCTCAGGTGTGCCTTCGGCAATCACATGCTGCGCGGCCACAATATAAGCGTAATCAGCAATACTTAGCACTTCAGGAACGTCATGAGAAACCACGATGCACGTCACACCCAGCGCATGGTTCAGTTCATCAATGAGTTTAACCAGGACGCCCATGGTGATCGGATCCTGTCCCACAAAAGGCTCATCGAACATGATCAGTTCAGGGTCGAGGGCAATCGCACGAGCCAGTGCGACACGTCTTGCCATACCGCCAGACAATTCAGCAGGCATCAGGTCACCGGCACCGCGTAACCCGACCGCTTCCAGTTTCATGGTCACCGTACTGCGCAGTAATTCTTCCGGTAATTTGCTGTGTTCACGCAGCGGGAACGCCACATTTTCGAACACAGTCAGGTCAGTAAACAATGCACCGGACTGAAACAACATACTCATTTTCTTGCGCGATTCGTACAATTTGCGACGGGACAACGTCGGAATGTTATCGCCGTCGAACCAGATTTCGCCGCTGTCGGGCGCAAGTTGTCCGCCAATCAGACGCAGCAAGGTGGTTTTACCGATCCCCGAAGGTCCCATGATTGCAGTGACTTTGCCACGCGGCACGGTCATATTTATCTCTTCGAAAATGGGACGATCGCCGCGCACAAAACTCATGCCTTTGATCTCAACCAGATTCGATTCGCTTTGACTCATTCAGTTTTTCCCTTCGGAATGCTTTCGCTAAGAATACGTCTGACACGCACAAGGTATCGTATAACTTTGGTATTTTTACAAAAACTTACCCCGGTTTCGTTACCAAAGTTGCCATCGATTTACTTTTCTGCCACAGACGGTCAAAATCAACGAATTACCATTTTAAAATAAAAGCCTTCATCGTCTAACATACAGGAACCCGCAGGCGTCATTTTCAGACAAAATGTCGCCTTAGCTCATGTTGACGAAGGAATCGCCTGCCCGCCAGGGCAACGAACCTCGCATTATACCCAATAAAGGATGTTTCATGCTTCTCGCTATCGTACTGATGATTGTCGGCTTGTTACTGTTAGTTTACGCCGCTGATCGTCTGGTGTACGGAGCCGCAGTGCTGGCACGCTCGATGGGCATCTCCCCGCTGGTGATTGGTATGACTGTCGTCGGCGTCGGAATATCCCTTCCTGAACTGGTGGTTTCCACCACCGCCGCCATCAACGATCAGATGGATTTGGCCGTCGGAAACGCAATTGGTTCGAATATCATTAATATTCTTCTGATTTTGGGCGGTGCCGCCCTGATTCATCCACTTTCCGTTCGTTCTGATATATTACGCCGCGAGCTCCCATTATTGTTACTGGTCACCGCACTGTGTGGTTTTCTGTTAAGCGACGGCGAACTCAGCCGGTTTGATGGTGTTTTGCTACTGGCCAGCGCAGGCGTGTTCATAATGCTGATGATAAAAATCGCCCGGGCCGCCGAAAAAGAGGGGCTGGATACGCTGACCTACGAGCAAATGTCCGAACTTCCGCAAGACAGTAGCAATACGGTCGCATTTTTGTGGCTGGCACTGGGCTTTATCATCATGCCGCTGGCGTCGGGCATGATCGTTGATAACAGCACTGTCATCGCGCGTTATCTGGGTGTCAGTGAACTGGTGATTGGCCTGACGGTGATTGCTATCGGTACCAGTCTGCCAGAACTGGCGACCTTTATCGCCGGCGCTATCAAAGGCGAAGATGACATCGCGCTGGGTAATATTATCGGCGCAAACATTTTTAATACCTGCCTGGTGCTGGGATTACCCGCGCTGGTAGCACCAGGTTCGTTCAACCCAGACGCGTTTCATCGCGATTATTGGGTCATGCTGGCGGTCAGCGTGGTGCTTTCCGGACTATGCCTGATGCGTAAACACCGTATCGGACATTTAGCCGGTGCATTACTGCTGTGTGGATTTATCGCTTATATGGCCGTGCTGTTTCTATTACCGGACAGCATTGCCTTCTGAACTCTGTCAGGAACCCACTATGGCTAACGATACCTTCGCCCCCGGTTTTGATTTTCAGGCCGTCGGACATGATGTGCTGAAAACAGAACGTGAAGGACTTGAGCAGTTAGATCAATACATTAACGGTGATTTTACCCGCGCCTGCGAAAAAATCTTCGCCTGCAATGGCAAAGTCGTCGTCATGGGCATGGGCAAATCTGGTCATATCGGCCGTAAGATGGCCGCCACCTTTGCCAGTACGGGCACACCGGCATTCTTTGTGCATCCCGGCGAAGCCAGCCACGGTGATCTGGGCATGGTATCGAAGCAGGATGTCGTCATTCTGATTTCCAACTCCGGCGAAGCCCATGAAATTCTGGGGCTGATACCGGTACTCAAACGCCTGAGCATTACGCTTATCTGCATGACGTCTAACCCCGAAAGCACGATGGGGAAAGCGGCAGATGTTCACCTTTGTGTAAAAGTGCCCAAAGAAGCCTGCCCGCTGGGTCTGGCACCGACCAGCAGCACCACGGCAGTGCTGGTGATGGGCGATGCACTGGCCGTCGCACTGCTTGAAGCACGCGGCTTCACACCGGAAGATTTCGCCCTGTCACACCCTGGCGGAGCACTGGGTCGCAAGCTGTTACTGCGCGTCAGCGATATCATGCACACCGGGGATGAAATTCCGCACGTCAGCCGTGAAGCTTCGTTGCGGGATGCGTTGCTGGAAATCACCCGAAAAAATCTGGGCATGACGGTTATCTGCAACGATTTGATGAAAATCGAAGGGATCTTTACCGATGGGGATTTACGACGCATCTTTGATATGGGCGTCAACATCAATACGGCATCGATTGCGGATGTGATGACGACAGGCGGTATCCGCGTGCGTCCTTCACTGCTGGCGGTTGATGCGCTGAATTTAATGCAGGACAAACACATCACTTGCGTGATGGTTGCTGATGGTGACCAGTTGCTGGGTGTGTTACATATGCACGATATGCTGCGCGCTGGCGTAGTTTAATTGAGGAATTCCCTGAATGAGTAATAGCGCAGCCCTGGTGGAAACCTGCTACGGTCCGGTCAGTGCGCAAGTGCTTGAACGGGCAAAAGCAATCCGTCTGCTGATTTGCGATGTCGATGGCGTTATGTCTGATGGCCTGATCTATATGGGAAATCAGGGAGAAGAGCTGAAAAGTTTCAACGTTCGCGACGGTTACGGTATCCGCTGCCTGCTGACATCCGATATCGAAGTCGCGATTATTACAGGCCGCAATGCGAAATTACTGGAAGATCGCGCTAAAACTCTGGGCATACGCCACTTGTATCAGGGGCAATCTGATAAGCTTTTGGCCTTCCGCGAACTGTTAGATACACTGTCTCTGCGGGCCGAAGAAGTGGCGTACATTGGTGATGACCTGATTGACTGGCCGGTGATGGCCGAAGTGGGTCTCTCTGTCGCGGTTCAGGATGCACATCCTGTTCTGTTACCGAAAGCGCATTATGTTACCCGTATCGCGGGTGGACGTGGTGCAGTACGCGAACTGTGTGATTTGATTCTGCTGGCGCAGGGTAAGCTGGAGGACGCCAAAGGGCTGTCGATATGAGTAAAGCAAAACTTTGGATTATTCTGGCGCTGACTGCCATCGTTCTGGTGCTGATTGGCTGGTCATTATCTGACAACAGCGATGATGTTCCGCAAGCGGTCAATGATCAGGATCCGACTTACCAGACGTCCCACACCGTTACGATGGTGTATGACCCGATGGGCAGCCTGACGTATAAACTGGTTTCAGACCAGGTAAAATATTACACCGCTGATCAGGTGTCATGGTTTACCAATCCAGTCGCGACCATGTATGACAAGAACAAAGTAGCCACCTGGGTATTGCGTTCTGATAAAGCGAAACTGACTCAGGATAAAATGCTCTATCTTTATGGGCATGTGCAGGCAGACAGCCTGACACCTGAGACATCACAGCTGCAAAGAATCAAAACGGACAATGCACGGGTTAACCTGACGACACAGGACGTTGCCTCAGACGATGAAGTGACGTTGTATGGTACAGGTTTTACATCTAACGGCATGAAAATGCGTGGTAATCTGCGTGACAAAACAGCAGAGCTGATCGAAAAGGTAACGACCTCTTATGAAATTCAAAGCAAAAAATAAAATCCGTGATCTCCTGATCGTCAGCTCATTGTTAGCCGTCAGCGTTCCGGCATTTGCCTTAAAAGACGATACAACGAAACCGATCACCATTGATTCAGCAAACCAGGCGCTCGACGTCAATACCAATACCGCGACCTTTACCGGCAATGTGGTCGTCAATCAGGGTACGATCCAGGTTAAAGCCGACAAAGTGGTCGTCATCCGCCCGCAGGGGGTTTCCGGTAAAGAAGTGGTAGAAGGTTACGGCAACCCGGTGACGTTCTACCAGATGCAGGATAACGGTAAGCCGATTAAAGGCCATGCACAGAAAGTCCGCTACGAAGTGGAAAATGACCTCGTCACGCTGACCGGCAACGCTTACCTTGAGCAACTGGACAGCAATGTGAAAGGCGACCGTATTACCTATCTGGTACAGAAACAGCAAATGGAAGCCTTTAGTGATAAAGGTAACCGTGTGACGACCGTTCTGGTACCTTCGCAGCTGCAACAAAAAACGCCTGCAGCGGGCGGCCAGCCGACCAAAAAGAGTAACTGATATTTTATGGCTAAATTAATCGCAGAGAATCTGGCAAAGGCATACAAAGGCCGTAAGGTCGTTGAAGATGTCAGTCTGATGGTCAACTCGGGTGAAATCGTCGGGTTATTAGGGCCAAACGGTGCGGGTAAAACCACCACCTTTTACATGGTCGTGGGCATCGTCCAGCGCGATGCGGGCCGCATTATCGTTGATGATGAAGACATCAGCCTGCTGCCGCTGCATACCCGCGCCCGTCGCGGTATTGGCTATCTTCCGCAGGAAGCCTCCATTTTCCGTCGTCTGAGCGTATTTGATAACCTGATGGCGGTGCTGCAGATCCGTGACGATCTGACCAAAGAACAGCGTAATGACCGCGCTAATGAATTAATGGAAGAGTTCCATATTTCTCATTTGCGCGATAACCTCGGTCAGTCACTGTCTGGTGGTGAACGCCGTCGTGTTGAAATTGCCCGTGCACTGGCAGCGAACCCTAAATTCATCCTGCTGGATGAACCGTTCGCCGGGGTTGACCCGATTTCCGTTATCGACATCAAAAAAATCATTGAGCATTTACGTGACAGCGGCCTCGGCGTACTGATCACTGACCATAACGTTCGCGAAACACTCGACGTTTGTGAACGCGCGTATATCGTCAGTCAGGGGAAATTGATCGCCCACGGCACGCCAGCCGACATTCTTGCTGATGAACAAGTTAAACGTGTTTATCTTGGTGAAGAATTCCGTCTGTGATCTGTGCCGCCGGAACCGTGCCTGTTTCAACCTACACTGAAACAGGCCGTCTCTGACAGAAGTGTTGCCGTTTTCACTCATCAACGGAATTAAGCCAAGATATGAAGCAAGGTTTGCAACTCAGACTCAGCCAACAACTGGCAATGACTCCTCAGTTACAACAGGCCATCCGCTTGTTGCAACTATCCACGCTTGAGCTCCAGCAGGAGATCCAACTCGCGCTGGAGAGCAACCCTCTGTTGGAACAAACCGACCTTCATGAAGAAATCGACTCGGTAGAAACCACCGACAGCGAAGGGTTAGACACCCGCGAGGCACTCGAGCAGAAAGACATGCCGGAAGAGTTGCCGCTGGACGCCACCTGGGATGAGATTTACACCGCAGGCACGCCGTCAGGCACCGGCAATGATTACAGCGACGATGAGCTACCGATTTACCAGGGCGAAACCACGCAGACACTTCAGGATTACCTGATGTGGCAGGTCGAGCTGACGCCGTTCTCTGATACCGATGCCGCGATTGCCACCTCAATCGTCGATGCAGTGGATGACACCGGTTACCTGACCGTCTCCCTTGACGACATTCTCGAAAGCGTCGGTGATGAAAATGTCACCATGGACGAAGTCGAAGCCGTACTTAAGCGCGTTCAGCGTTTTGATCCGGTGGGTGTGGCCGCCCGTGACCTGCGCGACTGCCTGCTGATCCAGCTTTCTCAATATGCGACTGACACGCCTTTCATCACTGAAGCCCGTCTTATCATCAGCGAACATCTCGATTTGCTGGCGAACCATGATTTCCGCGCACTTATGCGATCAACCCGGTTAAAAGAAGATACACTGAAAGGAGCGATGCTCCTGATCCAGTCTCTTGATCCGCGTCCGGGCCAGTCTATCAACACCGGCGAATCCGAATACGTGATCCCGGATGTGCTGGTGCGTAAAGTGTCAGGTGTCTGGGCGGTAGAACTCAATTCCGACAGCATTCCGCGTCTGAAGATTAACCAGCAGTACGCCGCGATGGGGAATTCCGCACGCAGCGACAGCGACGGGCAATTTATCCGCAGCAATCTGCAGGAAGCCAAGTGGTTAATCAAAAGCCTGGAAAGCCGTAACGACACGCTGTTGAAAGTGACGCGCTGCATCGTTGAGCAGCAGCAGGCGTTCTTTGAACTGGGTGAAGAATTTATGAAACCTATGGTGCTGGCAGATATTGCCAGTGCCGTGGAAATGCACGAATCGACGATTTCACGTGTGACGACGCAGAAGTTCCTGCACAGCCCGCGTGGCATTTTCGAACTGAAGTATTTCTTCTCCAGCCATGTCAGTACAGACAGCGGTGGCGAGGCATCGTCAACCGCGATCCGGGCGCTGGTGAAGAAATTAATCGCAGCGGAGAATCCTGTAAAACCGCTCAGTGACAGTAAGTTAGCGACCCTGCTTTCCGATCAGGGAATTATGGTTGCGCGTCGGACTGTCGCCAAATACCGAGAGTCTTTGTCCATCCCGCCCTCAAACCAACGTAAACAGTTAGTTTGACCTCAACAGAGAAGGAAGACATTATGCAGCTCAACATTACCGGACATCACATTGAGATCACGGATCCCCTGAGAGAATTCATCACGTCGAAGCTGGCTAAGCTTGAGCAGTATTTCGACAGGATTAATCAGGTGTATGTGGTGTTGAGCGTGGAAAAGGTGCAGAAAGTAGCGGAAGCCACTTTGCATGTGAACGGAGGCGAATTACATGCCACCTCGGAACATCAGGATATGTACGCAGCGATTGACGGACTGGTTGATAAACTGGCCCGACAGTTGAATAAACATAAAGACAAACTGAAACAGCACTGACATTCATGTAGCCAACCCTGTGCTACAAACCTTCGGGCATCGGCTTGTGACCTTCGGGAAACGAGCCGATATAGCTTTAAGGGTGAAACAGCGCAAAAGTGAAAGATGACATGATTAACGATACTGCAATGCAATTAACGTCGGTGCTTAATGCCGAATGCACCAAAAGCGGCGTTCATTGCGCCAGCAAAAAACGCGCACTGGAAATCATCAGTGAGCTGGCCGCCAAACAATTAAATTTGTCGCCGCAGGTGATTTTTGACGCCATTTTGACCCGTGAACGTATGGGGAGCACCGGGATCGGTGCCGGGATCGCCATCCCGCACGGTAAGCTGGAAGAAGACACTTTACGTGCCGTCGGCGTATTCATTCAGCTTGAACAACCGATTGCTTTTGACGCCATCGATAATCAGCCGGTAGATTTGCTTTTTGCCTTGCTGGTACCGGCAGATCAATGTAAAACCCATTTACATACATTATCTTTAGTCGCTAAGAAATTAGCTGATAAAACAGTGTGTCGCCGTCTGCGTGGCGCGCAAAGTGACGAAGAACTGTTCCAGATAATGACTGAAAACGAATAAATTGCTGATTCCCGGTACAGTGCCGGGAAAATGAATTCTGCACACTGAATGCCAGGGGAGTGACACCATGGTGCTGATGATTGTCAGCGGCCGTTCCGGTTCCGGGAAGTCGGTTGCCCTACGGGCACTAGAAGACATGGGTTTTTACTGCGTGGATAACCTGCCGGTGGTGTTATTGCCGCAGCTTGCCCAGACCCTTGTTGAACGTAATACGTCAGCGGCCGTCAGCATTGACGTCCGTAACATGCCGGAAACACCGGAAGTTTATGAGTATGCGATGTCACAACTGCCGGAGAGCTTCTCACCGCAGTTGTTATTCCTTGATGCCGACCGCAATACTCTGATCCGCCGCTACAGCGACACCCGTCGACTGCACCCGCTTTCCAGCAAAAATCTGTCCCTCGAAAGTGCCATTGATGAAGAAGCCGATCTGCTCGAACCACTGCGTTCGTCTGCGGATCTGATCATCGACACCTCCGAAATGTCCGTGCATGAACTGGCAGAAATGCTGCGTACCCGTCTGCTGGGTAAACGCGAGCGCGAACTGACGATGGTGTTCGAATCCTTCGGTTTCAAACACGGCATTCCGATTGATGCGGATTACGTTTTCGATGTGCGTTTTCTGCCAAACCCGCACTGGGATCCGAAACTGCGTCCGATGACAGGCCTTGATAAGCCGGTCGCGGCGTTTCTTGACCGTCATACTGAAGTGCACAACTTTATTTACCAGACCCGCAGCTACCTCGAACAATGGCTGCCGATGCTGGAAACGAACAACCGCAGCTATCTGACCGTCGCCATTGGCTGTACCGGCGGTAAACACCGTTCGGTCTATATCGCAGAGCAACTGGCCGACTATTTCCGTTCCCGCGGGAAAAATGTGCAATCCCGCCATCGCACGCTGGAAAAACGCAAATCATGACGGTGAAACAAACGGTAGAAATCAAAAACCGGTTGGGTATGCATGCCCGCCCGGCAATGAAGTTGTTTGAACTGGTGCAGAGCTTTGAATCAGAAGTGATGCTGCGCAACGACACGGGCATTGAAGCGGAAGCCAGCAGTGTCATCGCGCTGCTGATGCTCGATTCCCCGAAAGGTCAGAAAATCGAAATCGAAGCCACCGGCCCCGATGAAGAACAGGCATTGACGGCAGTGGTAAATCTGATTAATTCAGGTTTTGATGAAGACTGATAATTAACGCACTCTTTGAGCCGTATTAAATGCGGCTTAAACAGTCGATTGCAATGGCCTTGAAACTCTCAAAGTTTTCGCTGCTCAGCAAACGGCTCATTGAGCGTTCCCGCACAAACGTCACGAACAAATCGTAAATCGCCATCGCCTCTTCATAATCTGCCTTGCTGATTGCCAGCAGGAAAATCACGTGTGCGGTCTCCCCTTCTCCCCACGCAATGCCCTGCGGAGAGAGCAACGTTATCACCACGGTTTTCTTCGCCAGCAGCCCCAGCGAGTGCGGCAGCGCAATCCCTTCCCCCAGCATGGTCGAGACAATTTCCTCGCGCTCAACCACCGACGGATAAAACGCCTGATCGACGTAGCCTTCGGCTTCCAGCTGAGAGCACACATGGCGGAATAACTCCGCCTGCGTCATCGGTTCATCGATGATCATGAAGTGTTTTTCGTCGAAGAATTTTTCCAGCATATAAGGCCGGGTGCGATCAACCAGTACCAGCTTGCCAAGCTGCTCCATCTGGTATTCGGTCGGGAATGGCGACAGCACCACCACCGGTTTATTCTTCTCGCTGATGCGGGCGTTGGAGATGATGAAATCTTCGTCGATGTGTTCCAGTTGTTCGTAATCCCGCAACGTCACAACCTGTTTCATCACCAGCTGCGGATATTTGCGGCTAATCTGCGCCTGAATCATACGGATGGTCGAATTGCCGGTGTCGCATACCAGCATCACCTGCGGATGTCGCTGATAACCGATGTTGTAATGCCGCTCCAGCCCGACGCCGATATGCAGCACAAGAAACCCAATCTCGTTTTCACTCAGGGTGTACGGCGTGTATTTCCCCCAGCTCGACACCGCCGCCAGCGTGACGTCATACGCCATCGGGTAATGCTGTTTGATGTTGTTCAGCAGCGGGTTGGGGATATTAATCTGGTATTTCACCCGCGTAATCATGGTTTTGATATGCGTCAGCAGATCAGCGCGCAGCTGTTTATCACCTTGTAAATCATAACTATAGTGCGAATTGATATACGACAGGATGTAATCGACCAGCGATTCGTCATCGTCAGCATTAATGTCCGTTGGCAGGATTTGCTGCACGCGACGCGCGGCGATATTCACCCGCAGATAAGCTTCTTCAGAGGCCGGAATTTCCTTGCCCACCAGACTTTTCAGCTCCGCAGCCAGCCGCACAGAAACGTGTTTGACCGCCGGGTCACCGTCTTCAGCATCAAAATCAGTCAGCGGATAACCGCCGGCAATGCGTTTAATGGCCACCGCGCAATAGAGAATCAGATATTGTTCACCTTCGTCGGTCAGTTGAATAGAAGACTGCGTCAGAAGCTGATGCATAAAGCGCGTCAGCGGCACCAGCGCTTCCGACTCCAGACTTTCCGCCTTCAGCAGCGGATTGGCCTGTTCTTCGGCATCGAGCTGGAACAACAAGTCGGTCAGGCAGGCGCGGATTGCCAGCTCCGCACCAAACAGCTTCATGCCGTAGCGCGGCTTGGTTTCAATATTCAGATGATAGCGGGCCAGATGCTCCCTTACCTCAGCCATATCATTTTGCAGGGTTCCCCGGCTGACAAACCATTCATCAGCCAGATCTTCCAGCTTTAATGAAAAAGCTGAGGTCAAAAAGCGGATCAGCAGCGTCTTCACCCGCTCTGCGGCCGTACGCGGCGTCGGATTCGGTTTACGTTGTGTCGATTGCTGCAACGACGAGAACAGGCTCTGATCATCAACGCGCAGCTGATACCCGCTGCCACGGTTGTGTACGAAGGTCGCGCCATAGTCCGCGATGATTTCATTAAGCGCAGTGATATCCGCACGGACCGTCCGCGTCGACACCGACAGGCGTTTTGCCAGTTCATCCTGAGGCAGCGTTTCGGTTTGCAGCGCATCAAACAGTTGCGCCAGACGTTGATTGGGAAATCTCACCATTGTTCTTCCATATTATTCCGGCTACGGCGCGATCACCCTTTACAACGAACTGCCGACTGCCACAGAGTCATCGATAAACGCAGTTTGCCGTTTTCGGCAAATACCTTGAATCAGGTGATGTTATCGCTTCGTTGATTGATTGCGTAAATATATTTGCCATCCGGTAACAACATCAGTGTGCCCGGACGGCTTACCGCGCAGGAAAGGTCAGAACCTTCAGCCCACCAGCTTTTTGACGCTGACCAGCAGGGTTTTCACATCGTCAGGACGTGTGTTACCAGTGGCGCTGTCGATAATCGAGCTGTAGATATGCGGGATGATTTTAGTGACGCCCGCCGCCAGCGCGATTTCCATAATCGGCTCGAAGTTTTCTAAATCGATACCGCCGGTCGGCTCCAGCCAGAAATCCTGTTCCGCACAGGCACGGGCCACGGCAGCGAATTCATCACGGGTTTTCAGGCCACCCATCGGGAAATATTTCACCGAGCTGCCGCCCATATCTTTCAGCAGCGCAATGGCGGTTTCCACCGGCACTATGGCGTCCGCAGAAGCAGAACTCAGCGGTCCGGTATTGATCTTCACAAAGCCGGGTTTACCGGTGGGTGAAATCAGACCGTTGACCACGCTGTCGTTTTGCCCAAGCATTCCACGGCTGGTACCGACGCCGGTAAAGACCTGATTGACGTGCTGCGGCTGAACCTGCGCTGAAATCTGGCTGACCATCAGAGACTGACGCGGATCGCCCGCGCCTAAACCGACAGACAACGCGTTTTCAATCAATGCGGCATACTCTTTCATGTCCGCCACCGCACTCGCGACGTCTGGATAATTTTTGGAAAGCACACCGACCAGTACATGACCTTCTGCCGCTTCATAGATATCACGGGCATTGTCTTTCGAGCCCGCCAGCACATTCAGGCACACGCGGTCACGATAGAAATTTGGGGTCAGCTTCATGCTTTGTCTCCGCTGAAAAGTTGTTTAAAACGTTGTGCGACGATGGTGAGCTGCGGCGGCGTCACGCTGCGCACATCGACTTCGATCTTGCCTTCGTTGGCGCGGTAGCCACGGAAATAAATCGCGATATCGCCGTTTTTCATGGCGTCCACAATGGCTTTGGTTTTCCAGCCCAGTACCGCTTCATCGAAAGTGATTTCCGTACGGGCGATATCACGTCCGGCGCTGTCCCAGACCACGCGTCCGGTAACACCGCTGATTTCATTCAGGCTGGCGATAAATGGCGTCATCTTGTCGACCATTTCCTGCCCGGTGGTTTTCGGCAAGGTGAGATAGCTTTCGATGGCCTGCGTCAGGCCAAGAATGCCTTCTTTGCCGACTTTCATCGCACGACCAATCCCGCCCGATTGCAGTTTTACCCATTCGACATACTGTTTTTTGCCGAGCACCAGCCCGCTGGTCGGCCCTTCGATGGCCTTCGCGCCACTGTAAATCACCAGATCCGCACCCATCTCGTAATAACAGGTCAGATCTTCTTCCGCGGCGGCATCGACGATCAGCGGCACATTGTGCTTACGCGCCACTTCAGCGGCTTCCGCGACCGACAAAATGCTTTTCTGCACTGAGTGGTGCGATTTTATGTACATGATTGCAGCGGTACGCGGGGTGATGCAGGCCGCGAGTTGTGCGGCAGAACATTCGTTGGCATAACCGGCTTCTACCACCTTGCCACCGCCCATCGTCACCATCGTCGCGACCGGTGCACCGAAATTCACGTTATGGCCTTTTGGCAGAACGATATCGTGCGGGATTTCCAGTGGCGCGGCGTGCAGGTTTTCCAGCAGCCAGGCGTCATCTTTGACGATCACCGCCGCCACAGATTGCGCGATCCCGGCAGAAGCGCAGGAAACCACCACCGCGTTTTCGACGTTTAGCAGTTTCGCGATGTAAGCGCCGGTTTTGTTCACCAGATCTTTCATCTCAAAGTAATGATTCAGACCGGTATTCACCACTGCTGCGACTTCTTCACGCGGCGTGGAAACGCCCAGCGCTGTCATACGACCGGAAGCATTAATGACTTGTTTTAACTGGTACTTTTCATACAGCGATTGTTCAGAAGACATGAGCAGATTTCCCTTCTTCGGTTAACAGAGTGACGCCCGCGACCACAGCGGCCAGAGGCACCAGCAAACTTTCGCCCTTCACGGACTGTCCTTCGGAATCGATAAACACCTGCGGCGCCTGACGGCGTTCGAACAGGGTCAGATCGGCGTCGGCACCGATTTGCAGACGACCTTTGGCAGGAAGACGCAGCGCATCAGCGGCATGCGATGTAACGCAATCAATCACCTGCGGCAATGTCATGCCGACGCTGAAGAATTTCGACATCACGGTCGCCAGGCTGTGCACCGGCCCGTTGAGGCGATTGCGGCAATAAATATCGGAGCTGATGGTGTGCGGCAAAATGCCCTGCTTAATGGCCAGCTCTGCCACTTCAAAGCTGAAACTCGCGGTGCCGTGACCGACATCCAGCAGCACGCCACGGCTGAGCGCCCGCTTAACGGAATCACGCAGCACGCCATCCGGCGAGAGAATGCGGTTCGGCTTGCCGTTATAGCAGTGGGTAATGATGTCGCCAGAGGTCAGTAAATCTGCGATTTCGTCGAGGTTCGGCGGGTTATTACCGATATGCACCATCAGGGGCAGGTCATCGTTTTCCTGCTGAATTTCTTTGGCGCGCACCAGTGGCTTAATGCCGTTCTGGCCGACCACACTGCTGCTCATGCGCGCTTTGATGCCAATGATAAAACCGGGATTTCGCGCGATGGCGTCACGCACGCCGACCTTGTCGATCTGGGTCATATCCGCCAGTTCGTTCTGCGTGACAATGCCGGTGCGGGCGATATTGAGAAACGCGTAGACGTTGGTTTTCGCCTCACGGGTAATCTGATAGAAATCGTCGACATCATTCGCGCCGGTACTGCCCGCATCGGCCACGGTGGTGACACCGCAGGCCACACCAATCAGATCGGCTTCGTCATGATAAATCGGCGATTTGGGGTAACAGTGAACATGGGAGTCGATCCATCCCGCGCTGGCGTAAACCTTGCCCTGAAGATCGAGAGTCTGGCGGGCGGTGGCACCGCAGGGCAACGTGCCAATGGCGGCGAATTTGCCGTCGCGAATTGCAATATCAGTCAGGCTGCCGTCTGCGCGTAATGCCTGCCGGATGATTAAGTCATACATACGACGTTCTCCATAATCTCGGGCATCAGGAGTGTTCCTGACGCCCGTTTACTTCAGCTTTTCTTCTGTACTACTGCGTTCTTACAGTGAAACCGGGAAGACAGCGCCCAGCACCATTGCGCCGAGAATGGCACCACCGGTAATCGGTTTTTGCCACAGATAGAAACCCAATGCGCCAATCAGCGAGCCCAGACCGATAGGAATCGATGCCGCCATCGCCGACAGGATAATCAACGGCCCGAGGAAGCGGCCGGAGGCATTACCCGCGCCCATCATCACGTCAGCGCCGTAGGTAGAATTGCTCTGATTGATGGTGAATTTACGTGCCAGAATGATGATGTAACCGACGGCTAACCCGAGGAGCAGGCCGGTTACCAGCGAGGCCGCGAAGTTCGCCACCGGGAAGATAATCCCCGCGCCGAGCAACAGTGCCGGGACGCCCAGGCCAATACCGGTCTGGATCGCACCGCCGATATCGAGAATACCGACCAGCGAACCTTCGATGATGCGGGCAAACAGAAAGCTGGCACCGAAGGCCGCCACCGCGCCATACACGCCTGTATCCATGCCGGAACGCAGCATTGATACAAACGCCACTTCGTTAAACGCACCGATGCCGTACAGGTAATACATGTGTGTCCCGGCGAAAACACCGGAAGACAGCAGTCCGACAAAAATCGGGAACGACCACTCGGCGTACCAGAAACCACGTTTGGCTTGTTCTTCCATTGTCATGTTCCTCTTACTTGCCGCTGAGTGAATTGTGAATGCCGTTCAGCCATGTCGGGACGTCCAGCATGAATGACTGCAACAGTTTGACGTCGAAGCCACGGAAGAAACCGCTGAGGACGAACAGCGCGATAATCGCCGCCATCATCACTTTGGTGACGTGGTTCCAGCCGCTTTCTTCGACGCCTTTACCGATCAGGATACCCAGCACCAGACCCGGTACGGCGTTACCCATGATCATCTGCGCCAGACCACCAAAAATAGTGGCCCAGAAACCGGAACGACGTCCTGCATCGATCGCCGCCAGCCAGAAAATCACCGGCATCACGGTGTTCACCAACAGGTTGGCCGCAGGCACCAGCACTTTGATTGCCGTGACCTGCAACGCCGCAGGCACCGCAGACGCAGTAGTGTTGAGGAAGGCGACCACAATCATGCCGATGATGCCGCCTGCAATCGCCATCTTGCGCGGGTCATGCAGGGTTTCAGCCACATTGCGGTTTTTAAACATCAGGGCAGCGGTTGCCCAGTGGGGAATGATGCGGTGGTCAACGTCCTGGGTGAAAGAACCTGCCGCCACGGAAGAAGCCCAGGCGTTAAAGAAGAAGCCCAGACCAAATGAGAAATGCGAAGCCGGATCGCCTTCACAGGAGTTTAATTCCCCAAGCGTACGAAAAGCCCCCATTCCTTGCACGGTGGGTGCATGGAACATACGTGCGGCCCCCGCACCTACGCCCACGCCAACCAGTCCGCCGATAATAAGCGACTTAAATAAAATAATTAAAAACATCAGTATATCCTTGTCATTTATAGCTAACGTTTTTATTTCGTGACAAAAACTACCTGTTCCGTATTAATAACAGTCAGGTTGACGGTAATGTCTAACGCCACGTAATAACTCTTTCTTTCCCTGGCCAGAAAAAAGAACAGAAACTTTTCTCTTTTGACTGACTCTTCTGCCTTTATTATCCTGACGTCCTGCGGTTCTATACGCAGTAAGACATTATTGGCAGACGATTTGAGAACCGTTCTCTGAACCTGACTCAGTGCGGAAGAAAAGGCGGCAGCCTTATTTTCGCCCTTTCCTTCAACCCGAACTGTCGTGGTTAATTGTTGCTTCATTACGCCTGACCATACTTCTTGTTATAAGCTTCAACCAGACGCTGACCCAGTTCTTCTTTATCCATAAATCCGAACCCTAATACTAAACAGCCTTCGTTAATCGCCGTGACACCTTCATCAACTGAACGCATCCCGTACTTCGCTTTATATCCGTATTTGTTTTGTGCGGTAATCGCACCTGCACCGCCACTGCCGCAGAAAGAAATACCAAAGGTCGCGCCTTCTGCTTTCATCACGTCGCCGAGTTTCATATCTGCCGCCATACCGGGGACAACAATGGCTTTTCCGCCAGCCGCTTCCACGCCTGCTGCCACTTTCTGGCCTTTACCTAAACGGTCGCCGATCACAACTAATACTTGTCCCATGATTCACATCTCCACATTAATTAATGCATTAAAATTTCAATAAAAATTATTTCGGCTCGTTGTCTCTGGCCACTTCAAAATGTACCGAGAGCAAATACGCTTCCTCAATCGGTAAATTCCCGAACCAGCTCACCACGTCCTCTGCCATTTGCATGGAGTCGGCAGAGATTTCATCAAATAACTCTTTTTCGACTTCAGGCAACGGCTCACCGGTAATCGAGCGTAATACCATGGCTTTAACGTGTGACGTTAACATCTGCAACTGAACATCGGTGGTGTAGATATTCTTCGCACTTTGCATTGTCTGAATATCTTTTAATACTTGCTCTGTTATCGCCGCAGCATCTTTCAATTCAATCCGCCCGGTCCCATTCACAGATGCGCTTGCGTTATTCACTCGCGGTTACCTCTCTCCTTGCCCGGCCCACTATTTTCAGCCGTGTATTTCGTCTGTCTTTACCCTAACCCCGGTAAGATTTCCTGTGTAGAGGGTCTTTTTCCAGTTCGAAGTGGAAATACGATGCGCTGAGCAGATCCAATTCGCAAAACGAAAAGTTAAGTCGCCATATCACTGAATATTGCAGGGTGTAGCAGCGTATTACACTGGTAATCGGATTTTTCGCAATGCGGATTAATTCCCTCACAACGCTTTCATTTCCGCTTAAGAGTGCCTAGTATCAAAGAACACATGCAAATTACCGACACCCCTGCGCTTACCCGCAGGGGTGTTATTTTTTGCCGACCGGCACCCCACTCGCATGAAGCGGGTGATGCAAAAGGAACCATGGAGAATGTTATGAGTAAACCGACACTGATCATCAATGAACTTGACGCAGAACGCCTGGACACACTGCTGGCGCAACCGGCGTTTGCCAGCAGCCCGGTCGCCGACGCACTGAATGACGAGTTAGATCGCGCCGAGATTTTGCCGCCCGAGGAAATCCCTGCCGACGTAGTGACGATGAACAGCAAGGTTCGCTTTACTGAAGGTAAAGACGGCGAAGAACACATCCGCACGCTGGTGTATCCGGCTGCGCTCAAAGACAGCAACGAGCAACTGTCGGTGATGGCGCCGTTAGGTGCCGCCCTGCTGGGGCTGCGCGTAGGCGGAAGCATCACGTGGGAAATGCCAAATGGCGAGAACAGCCGGATTGAAGTGCTGGAATTGTTGTTTCAGCCGGAGGCGGCGGGGGAGTTGAGACGTTAAGGCAGTTAACTCCTTTTTCTGCGAAGGTGGGAGGCAACGCGCTGAACGACTCCCTCCCCTGCGAAGGGGAGGGTTGGGGTGGGGTATTAATGGCGAATCAATAAGTTGAAGTTTGCACTGACATTGGTTTTGCCTTTAAAACCCCCTCCCCGCCTCCCCCTTCGCAGGGGGAGGAGCAAGACAGCGGTCAATTCCGGCTATTTCTCACCATGAAGTAATGTGGGTTTTACTCCCTCCCCTGCGAAGGGGAGGGTTGGGGTGGGGTATTAATGGCGAATCAATAAGTTAAAGTTTGCACTGACATTGGTTTTGTCATTAAAACCCCCTCCCCGCCTCCCCCTTCGCAGGGGGAGGAGCAAGACAGCGGTCAATTCCGGCTATTTCTCACCATGAAATAATGTGGGTTTTACTCCCTACCCTTCGCAGGGGAGGAGCAAGACACCCGCCATCTGCTTACTTAAACTTCTTGTGGTTCTCATTCCTTGTCGCCTTGAACCCTTCAGCTTCTTTCTTCGCTTCATCGACCTTGCCCGCTTTGGCTAAAGCGGAGGCCTTATCAATCTGGCCGATCAGTGTATCCAGCCCTTTGTGGTAATCCTGCATTTCAGGGCTGTCCGGCGCTTTGCCTTTCAGTTTCGGTGGTGTGGCTTTTTTCGCGTCCTCGGCAGCCGCTTTCATGTTTGCCAGACCGGTGGTCAGTTCGGCCTGATCGCTGGTTTTCAACACCTTGCCGTAGTTATCAGCAATTGTATCCATGTCCGTTTCTAAATCTGCTGCCAGTGCTGCCGTGCTGCTGCCGAGCATGGCTATCACCGCTAACGCCATCAGTTGTTTACGCATGAACTATCTCTCTATTGTTATTTGTTTATTAGATAAAACGACATTGCTTGTAAGGCTTTATAAAAATAGGCTGAGAGAGAGAAAAACGGGATGAATTTTTTGTAAAGAATTAAAGCAGCGATCGGGCGACAGCTGCTTTAAGGAGGGTTATTCGCCAGCGATTTTCATTGCCGGTAACAGCACGGAACCGCACTGGATATTGCTGCGGGTTTCGATATCGCTGCCAATGGCGACCATATTGCGCCACATGTCTTTCAGATTACCGGCAATGGTGATTTCGCTTACCGGATACTGGATCTCGCCATTCTCGACCCAGAAACCTGCCGCGCCACGGGAGTAATCGCCGGTAACACCGCTGACGCCCTGCCCCATCAGTTCGGTGACGACCAGGCCTTTATCGAGCTTACGCAGCATTCCGGCGAAATCATCGCCCTGACCGGCGATGCGCCAGTTGTGAATGCCGCCCGCGTGACCAGTGGTTTGCAGACCGAGCTTACGCGCGGAATAGCAGGTCATCAGCCAGTTTTGCAGCACGCCATCTTTGACGATATCACGACGCTCGGTGCGCACACCTTCGCTGTCGAATGGCGTGGAAGCCAGCCCCTGCAACAGGTGCGGATGTTCTTCAATGGTCAGCCACTCCGGCAAAATTTGCTTGCCGAGGCTGTCGAGCAGGAAAGACGATTTACGGTAAATGCTGCCACCGCTGATCGCCCCCACCAGATGCCCGAACAGGCCGGTCGCCACTTCAGAAGCGAACAATACCGGGGCCTGCATGGTCGGTAATTTGCGCGGCGCCAGACGTGACAAGGTGCGGCGGGCGCACTCTGCGCCGACCCATTCAGGGTCTTTCAGATCGCTCATTTTACGGGCGATGGAGTAGGCGTAATCGCGCTCCATGTCGCCTTCGTGTTCGGCAATCACTGAGGCGGAAATCGAATGACGCGTCGAGCAATAGCTTTGCAACATGCCATGGCTGTTACCGAAAACGCGGATACCGTAATGGCTGTTGAAACTGCCACCTTCGGTATTGGTGATACGCTTGTCAGCCTGCAACGCCGCCTGTTCAGCACGTGCGGCCAGTTCGATGCTGCGATCCGGATCCAGCTCTTCCGGGTGGAATAAATCCAGGTCCGGCGCATCGAACGCCAGCATCTCTTTATCGGCCACGCCCGCGAACGGATCCGGCGACGTGTAACGGGCAATATCCAGCGCCGCCTGCACGGTGCGGGAAATAGCGTCCGGGCTTAAATCGGTGGAAGACGCACTGCCTTTACGGTTCTGATAATAAACGGTGATGCCCAGTGCGCCGTCGCTGTTGAATTCCACATTCTCGACTTCGCCAAAACGGGTGCTGACGCCGATACCGGTGGTTTTGCTGACCGCCACTTCTGCAGCATCTGAACCGGCTTTCGCCAGTTCCAGTGCCTGAGATACGGCCTGTTCCAGAGTCTTACGCTGCTGCGCTACTTGATTCACTACGTTCATCGGCATGCCATCGCTTATGAGATAAAAGGGATTGTTCTACACTGATATACAGAAACTCTTATCTTTGAGTCTAACAGAGACTCGCCACAATTTCGCATTCACTCCGGCGTTGTTATGCCCAAAGTTGCAACAGAACATGGATGTATGCGGCATAACCCTGCATAATGCCGCCAAAGCAATAAAGCACAATCAAACTGACAGGATTACCTCGTTAAGAGGAAGCGCCCATGACAAAGAAAATTGACGACTGGCACGACGACGTTCCCGAAACCAACGAGAACGAAGATGATGAAGAAATCATCTGGGTCAGTAAAAGTGAAATTAAACGTGACGCCGAGGCGCTGAAAGATCTCGGTGCAGAAATGGTTGAACTGGGTAAAAACTCGCTGGACAAACTGCCGCTGGACGACGATCTGCGCGCAGCGATCGACTTAGCGCAGAAGATCAAGAAAGAAGGCCGCCGCCGCCAGTTACAGCTGATCGGTAAAATGCTGCGTTCCCGCGATGTTGAACCGATCCAGACCGCGCTGGATAAGCTGAAAAACCGCCATAACCAGCAGATTTCGCTGTTCCATAAACTGGAAATGCTGCGTGACCGTCTGGTTGAAGAAGGTGATGATGCGATCCCGCCGGTACTGGAATTGTATCCTGAAGCCGATCGCCAGCAACTGCGCGCACTGATCCGTAACGCACAGAAAGAGAAAGCCACTAACAAGCCGCCGAAATCTTACCGCCAGATTTTTCAGTATCTGCGCGAACTGGCTGAAGGTCAGGAATAAAAAAACAAAAACCCGCCTTTTTACTTAACAGAAAATGGCGGGTTTTTTCTTTTCAGCCTTTAGCCTTTACTGCGGGTTTCTCCAGCAGATTCAGCCGCAACTCGCCTTCCAGTTCTTCCTCCGCTTCTTCAAACAACAGAATCAGTGCGCCGAAACGGCGTTTACGGCTGGCATTCAGATTAATGAAATCTATCTCAACCGGCAGTGCAATCCCGCCCGTTACCTCATCCCAGAGTGCGTCCAGATTCGCGCCGAAGCTGTCAGTCAGTGCAAACTGACGGACAAACTCGCGGTAGAATGCGGGTAAATCCGGGATGTGATTAAAATCGAAGCTCACTTTATTCATCGACATCACTCCACCCGAACGAAGTTCTGATAATGGTCTTTACTGACATAAATCAGCCCGTCGCTGGCAAACAACACGCGGTCAGCACCGCGACGCCCGCAGCGATAGTTAATATCCGCTTCGCGCCACACCCTTTTGTACGCCGAAGGTAAACGTCCTTCCCGGTTTGAGAAGCGGTCACCACCGATGGCTTTGCCCGGCAATACATCACATAAATTCCCGAAACGGGCATCCCAGCCGGCTTCCCGCGCCTTTTTCTTGGTGATGTAATTTTCAGGCAATTTATGGTTCTGGCGTAAATAGCCGATCACCGTTTGTTCATCGGTGCCCGGAACTATTGTGCCCTGATTATATGTCGTTTTCGCGACAACCTGCCCCGCGACACCGCACAGCCCGAAAAACACGGCGGCCATCATCAGATTGCGCACACACCGCCCGTTAAATGCCTTCATTGACGTCCTTTGTGTTGAGCCGGAATGAAACTGTTTCTGTTTATTGTTTCTTAAAAAGTAACTTCTGGAAAGCTGACTTAAAGATTCCCTAAATGCAGCGTTTTCACCTGCAAATATTCTTCCAGCCCCAGCACCGAACCTTCACGTCCAAGGCCGGATTCTTTTACGCCGCCAAATGGCGCGGCTTCGTTGGAAATCGCACATTCATTAATGCCAATCATCCCGCTCTCAATAGCATCCGCGACCCGGAAAATACGTTGAAGATTCTGGCTATAGAAATACGCTGCCAGCCCGAAAGGTGTGTCGTTGGCGCGTTTAATCACTTCCTCTTCCGTTTTGAAACGGAAACAGGCCGCCAGCGGACCGAAGGTTTCTTCATGCGCCACTTTCATGTCATCAGTGGCATCAATAATGACCGTCGGCTGGAAGAAGTTGCCACCGAGTTTGTGGCGCTGTCCGCCCTCCATCAGGCGTCCGCCTTTCTCCAGCGCGTCCTTGACGTGCTCTTCAACTTTCTCCAGTCCTTTGATATCAATCAGCGGCCCGACAATGACGCCTTCGTCCATGCCGTTGCCGACTTTCAGCTTGCGTACTTCTTCCACCAGCCGCGAGGTAAACGCCTCGTACACGCCCTCCTGCACATAAATACGATTGATGCACACGCAGACCTGGCCGGTATTGCGGAATTTACAAGTGATCGCGCCCTTCACCGCCGCCTCAATGTCGGCATCGTCAAACACGATATACGGCGCATTGCCACCCAGTTCCATCGACACCTTTTTCATGGTGTCGGCGCTGTTACGCACCAGCGTTTTGCCGATTTCCGTCGAGCCGGTAAAGGAGACTTTACGTACCGCATTGCTGGTCATAATCACGTCGCTGATGGCACCGGTGTCACCGGCCACGCCATTGATCACACCGTCCGGAACCCCGGCATCCTGCGCCAGTTGCAACAAGGCGAACGCCGACAGCGGCGTGTTACTGGCCGGTTTGATGAGACCGGTACACCCTGCCGCCAGCGCCGGACCCAGTTTACGGGTGAGCATCGCCAGCGGGAAATTCCACGGCGTGATGGCCGCCACCACGCCGACCGGTTCGCGGGTCGCCAGAATGCGTGAGCCGGATTTGGCCGGAGGAATGATTTCTCCGTTAGCGCGTTTGGCTTCTTCGCTGAACCATTGCAGGTAGCTGGCGGCGTAATCGACTTCGCCCAGTGCCTCTTTCAGCGGTTTGCCCTGCTCGGCAACCATCAGCTCACCCAGAAACTGCTTATTTTCCAGCATCAGTTCATACCAGCGATGCAAGATTTCAGAACGCGCTTTCGCAGTGGTTTTGCGCCATTCGGGGAATGCGTCACTTGCTGCCTTCACCGCGGCTTCTGTTTCTGCTTTACCGGCTTTGGCGACTTTGGCGACCACATCGCCGGTTGCCGGATCCAGCACATCAAAGGTTTCTTTGGCTTTAAGCCATTTACCACCGGCAAAATAGCCGGTCTTAAATAATGGATGCGTGGAGAGTTTATGAGGTTGGGCTGACATGAGGATCCTCCTGATTTATGCCGTTTTAAGCGATCTATCAGGTAAGTATAGCGGCTTGAGCAGAAGCGTCTGTCAGACAGCACTGAGAGACACAGATCGCAAAGTGAATTGTCATACGTTCACAGTTTCCGCATCCCTCAGTAAACTGCGGTGAACCCCACCCCATTTTTACAAAGGAAGAAGGCATGTCGACGCGCGAAAAGATGAATAAGGGTGAGCTGTATACGGACATGGGCGAAGGATTGCCGGAGGAACGCCGCGCCGGAAAAGAGCGGGTGTACGATTACAACCTGACCCGTCCGTCAGAAGAAGAAAAACGCCAGCGGATGCTGAAAGACATGATGGGTAGCCTGGGCGAGAACGGCTGGATTGAGCCGCCGCTGCGCGTCGCGTATGGCACCCATATTCATATCGGCAACCACTTTTACGCTAACTTCAATCTCACGGTGGTGGATGACGCCACCGTGACCATTGGCAATAACGTGATGATCGCACCGAACGTCACGCTCGCCACCGCCGGACATCCCATCGATCCTGACATCCGCATCACCGGACAGCAATTCTCGCTGCCGATTGTCATTGAAGATAATGTCTGGCTGGGCACCGGCGTGATAGTCAATCCGGGTGTGACGATTGGACGTAACAGCGTGATTGGGGCTGGCAGTGTGGTGACCAAATCCATTCCCCCGGATGTGGTCGCGGCAGGTGTACCCTGCCGCGTATTACGTCCGATCACCGCCAGCGACCGTGAGGCTTTCCTGAAATAGCCGCCGGTCAGGCCAGGAACGCGTGCTGATAACGTTGCAGCATGTCAGTGAGGCGCCTTACCGGCTCGGTCACTTTCAGTGGTGCGTCGTACTCGACCAGTTTCTCCTGATACTCACCCAGCTCTTTCAGTAACCGCTGATAATAATAGGTGCGCTTGCCTTCACCTGAAGCAGAGACCACGTGATCGGCCGTATTACGGATTTTCTTGTGGAATGCCGACAGCTCATCATTCACCGGCACTTCTGCCAGTTTCATGCGCTGGTGCGCGATAATCAGCATCAGCGCCAGACGGTATTTACCAATATCGTTCGGGAACATCACCAGCAACTGGTTCAGCTGATGATAAAGCGCCGGAAGATGGTTTTCACGACGCCGGTACGCTTTGGTGGTCAGCGCCGATACCGCGCTGCTCATAAAGCGGTTAAGCAGCGTACGCCCGGTTTTCTCGCGAGACTTGTCGCGCACAATCAGCAACACCGCCATCGCGATCACCGTACCGATCGCCTGCCCCATCGCGTTATCCAGAAACGACGTGACGTTAAAAACCATCGGATTGCTGAGCACCAGAATATTAATGGTGCCTGCCAGCAATCCGAGCATACCGAGACGGCGCTTGGTCACTTCGATACCGATAAAGAAGGTGAAGATCCCCAGCATCAGACACAGCAGGAACAGGCTCTGCTGCGTTGCGGGCATGATCAGCATAAACATCATCGAGCCGACCGGAATCGCCAGCAACATGCCGATAATGAAATCCATCGCCATGCCTTTCGGGTTCGGCGTACGCATCGCCAGCGAAGTCACCACTGCGATGATAATCACGCAACCACTGGCTGACGTCCAGCCGGTCCACAGCCACATCAGGCAGCCGATGGTTGTCGCCGTGAAGGTTCTCAGGCCGTTGACCAGCGCATGGTGACGTTCTGCTGAAACAGGCCGCACCACCACTTCGCCATCGAGCACCCCGCTTTCAATGGTGCTGATACTGCTGTTGGTCTGGATGCCTTTCATCAGCAACAGCGCACGGGTTCCGGCGCCGGTCCAGGCGCTGACCGTCATCAGTACGTTGTCGCTGTGCATGCCGGTAATCATCTGGCGTAATTGTTTCAGTCTGCGATGCACATCCGCCACGTTTTCAGCGGGTTCAGCAAACAATGCTTTCAGTTCAGGCGAGACCCGTTCCGGAGAGCTTTGCATAATCAGATAGGTTTCGCACGCCTGGGTGATCATGCTCAGCGAGGTGCTGTGCAGCGCTTTCAGGCGCCGATTACACCGCTGCCAGCGCGACGACTCCATCATCAGACTGCCGCGCATCCCGTTCAGCGCGGTCGTGCTTTTCACCAGGTTATTCCAGGACTTATCGATTTCTTCCTTCGTCCCGCTATTCACGCAAATCCGCATCAGCGCAAACTGATCCAACATCAGCTGACTGACGGCACGGTCAATATCTTTTTTGATGGAACGGGGGGAGAACAACAGGTCAGCGACGATAGCGCAGCAAATCCCGATAACGATTTCACTGCAACGCTCAACCGCAAACTGCGGAGTTTGCAAAGGCGAGCTGGCGGAAGTCACCACGATAATCAGCGCGGTATAACCAGCCAGACCCAGCGCATACGAGTTCTCGATACGAACCAGCGATGACCACCAGGTGCACACGCCCGCCCAGATGCAGCATAACAGCAGCATAACGACCGGTGCGCGGGCGGTAGCAATCACGATCACCAGCGCCGCGATACAGCCGATAAAGGTGCCGATAACCCGCAGAAAACCACGATGACGAATAGCACCGGCAAAGGGTTCGCCACCCGCCGCCAGCGCAGGTCCCGACGTTACGATCGCGGCAGTCATGGCCGACCAGCGCGGGGTTTCGAGTTGCAGATAGAACCCGAGAACCAGTGCGCCGAGGATCGCGAACGTCAGCTTACAGGCAAAACGCACGCGCGGGATAAGTACGCTATTCATCTTTCCGGCCTTAACCAAACTCTCTCAGACGGTGCAGGAGGCGAAGGAACGGGGATCCTTCATCTTGTTTACGGTCATGGCTGCCGGTAATCACGACCGTCGCCGTGGTACCTGCCGGATAAGGATGTTGCTGGTCTTTGTCATCAAGCAGAATTTTCACTGGCACACGCTGCGCCAGACGCACCCATTCAAGGTTGCTGTCGATGGTCGCCAGACCGTTGGTCGCCGCAGAAGAGGAGCTGTTCGTCACCGCCGCCGCTACGCTGTCGACCGTACCGTGCATAATACGGTTGCTGCCGAGCGGCGTGATTTCCGCACGATCCCCTTTTTTCAGCCCCGGCAGTTTGGTTTCTTCCAGATACGCCAGAATGTAGAAGGAATTTTTCTTCACCAGCGCCACGGCAGTCGAACCCCGGTTAATGTAGTTGCCCGGATGAACGGTCAGGTTAGTCACCCAGCCATCAGCAGGTGCGACAACCACGGTACGTTCCAGATCCAGCACCGCCAGATCCCGTGCAGCCTGCGCTTTCGCCAGCTGATGTTCAGCGGTTTGCAGCACGTTATTGGCCTGATCGATTTCTTCCTGCGACATGGCCTGTACGCCCAGTTTCACACGACGTCCGGCCTCGCGCTTTTTCTCAGAAGCCAGCGCCTGGTAATACGCGACGTCAGCACTCGCTTCGTCCAGCGCCTGCTGGTAGCGCGGCTGGTCAATTTTGAACAGTACCTGGCCTTTTTTCACCAGTTGGTTATCCGTTACTGGCACATCGGTAATCAGACCGGTGACATCGGGCGCGATGGACACAACGTCAGCGGTAAACTTGGCATCACGGGTCCATGGAGATTCTGTATAGAACGCCCAGGCTTTGAAGATTGCGATGACAGCCAGCACGACAAGAATCAACGTTATTGTGTAACGTATTATTTTTATGGAGAAATTTTTCACAACGCCCTCAGACGAACATGCAGGAGATCAGGTAGAAAAGACAGCAGTACAACGCTGTGTTGAACAATGCCGGGTGCCAGACAAAATCATAAATTCCGGTGGGTTGCAATATGCGCCGCAGCAGGAAAAACACCACCAGCGCCAACAATATTTCAAAAAACACCGGAGGAAACGACAATCCGAAAATCACCATTACCGGAAGCAAACTCATCAAAAATTCCTTACATTATTACGACGGACAAACACATATCGTCCCGCGCACGCATTATTCGTTATTTTAGGCAACGGCACGCGACCCCGGAGAAAATAATTCAACGGGAGCAGAGCAATGAAGCTGCAGAGTTGCCAGGGAAGTGTGCGAAGGTAAGCATGATGTCAGGAAAACTGAAACCTGAGCTTTATCGCCCGGAAGGGTATATTAGCGTGCTTATTATCAACAGATCAACGTTCTGTGATCTAAATCACTTTTAAGCCAGAGTTAACAATGGACCGATTAAAACGCATGTCGATCTTTGCTCAGGTCGTGGAAAGCGGCTCCTTCACGGCGGCCGCACGACGCCTCGACATGAGCGTTTCTGCCATCAGCCAGACGATTTCAAAGCTGGAAAATGACTTACAAATCAAATTACTAAACCGTAGCACCCGCAGCATCGGTCTGACAGAAGCCGGTAAACTTTATTATCAGGGTTGCCGGAAAATGTTGCACGACGTACGTGAAGTGCATGAACAATTGTATGCCTTCAACAACACCCCGACCGGAACATTACGCATCGGCAGTTCATCGACGATGGCACAAAATGTTCTTGCCGCGATGACTGCGGAAATGCTCACCGAATACCCCGGTCTGACGGTGAATCTGGTGACTGGCATTCCGGCACCGGACCTGATCGCTGACGGACTGGACGTGGTGATCCGCGTCGGCGCGTTGCAGGATTCCAGCCTGTTCTGCACCCGCTTAGGCTCAATGCCGATGGTGGTGTGTGCGGCGCGCAGTTATCTGGCACAACACGGCACGCCGGAGAAACCCGCCGATATGGTGAATTTCTCCTGGCTGGAATACAGCGTCCGCCCGGACAGTGAATTCGAACTGATCGCCCCCGAAGGTGTTTCAACGCGTATTACACCGCAAGGCCGCTTCGTGACTAACGACTCGCAGACCATGATCCGCTGGCTGAAAGCCGGTGTCGGTATCGCGTATGTTCCGCTGATGTGGGTGATTGAGGAGATTAATGCCGGTGAGGTGGAGATTCTGTTCAGGCGCTATCAGTCCGATCCGCGCCCGGTTTACGCGCTGTATACTGAAAAGGACAAACTGCCGCTGAAAGTGCAGGTCTGTATTGATTATCTGACGGATTATTTCAAACGGGTAAGCAAGGTGTATCAGGGATACCGGCAGGGCAAGAAAGTGACTCAGTGGAATTGAGTTCGTATCAAACCAAAAACCCACCTGACCTCCCCTTGTGAAAGGGGAGGGATAACACCGAAATAATCTTCTGCTACGCAGTGCCGCCGACGGTGAGATTATCCAGTTTCAGGGTAGGCTGACCGACCCCGACCGGCAGGCTCTGGCCTTCTTTACCACACACACCGACGCCTTTATCGAGCGCCAGATCGTTGCCGACCATGGAAATCTGTTGCATCGCTTCAATGCCCGAGCCGATCAGCGTCGCGCCTTTCACCGGTTTGGTGATGCGGCCTTTTTCGATCAGATAAGCTTCGGAGGTAGAGAACACGAATTTACCCGAGGTGATATCCACCTGACCGCCGCCGAAGTTTGGCGCATACAGGCCAAATTCTACGCTACTGATAATGTCTTCCGGCGTTGATTTCCCGGCCAGCATATAGGTGTTGGTCATACGCGGCATCGGCAGATGTGCGTAAGATTCGCGGCGGCCGTTACCGGTCGGCGCAACGCCCATCAGGCGCGCATTCAGTTTGTCTTGCATGTAGCCTTTCAGCACGCCGTTTTCGATCAGCACGTTGTACTGCCCCGGCACACCTTCGTCGTCAATCGCCAGTGAACCGCGCAGACCCGGCAGGGTGCCGTCGTCCACTACGGTACACAGTTCAGAAGCCACCCGTTTGCCCATCTGACCGCTAAATACAGAGGTTCCGCGACGGTTGAAGTCACCTTCCAGACCGTGGCCTACCGCCTCATGTAACAGCACGCCTGGCCAGCCTGCGCCCAGCACCACCGGCATGCCACCTGCCGGGGCGGCGACTGCCGTCAGATTCAGCAACGCCATACGCACGGCATCACGGGCAAAAGCTTCCGCACGCACTTCACCGTTAACGGTTTCGAGGAAGTAGTCATAACCAACACGACCGCCGCCGCCACTTGAGCCACGCTCACGACGTCCATCCTGTTCAACCAGAACGCTCACGGACAGACGCACCAGCGGGCGAATGTCTGCCGCCAGCGTGCCGTCGGTGGCTGCCACCAGGATGTTTTCATACACGCCGGTGATGCTGGCACTGACTTCCTGCACGCGCTTATCGGCCGCACGGGCAATTTTGTCGACGCGGTGTAGCAGTTCGATTTTTGCTTCGCGTGACAGGCTTTGCAGCGGATCCAGCGGAGAATAAAGAGATTTATAGGCAATTTCGCCCAGCGTATGCGCTTTGCCATTGCCCTGGTCGCGGACAATGCTGCGGGCAGCTGTTGCACTCAGGTTCAGGGCATTCAGCGTGATTTGGTCAGCATAAGCAAAACCGGTTTTTTCACCGCTTACCGCACGAACACCGACGCCCTGATCGATATTGTAAGAACCGTCTTTGATGATGCTGTCTTCGATCACCCAGCTTTCATGGAAACTGGACTGGAAAAAGAGATCGGCATAATCAAGACGACGTTCAGACAACTGGCCCAAAATGGAAAACAGATCCTGATGACTCAGATTATTAGCAGTTAGTAACTGCTCACTGACTAAGGCCAGACTCATAGATGTTCACTCTCTTTTAGACGACAATCCGGCGTGCAGACTGTGGTCTACACAGTCTGCACGCCAGACAATCCATTGTTACAAGGTTATTAACAGCCTAACACAGCATGAACGAGGTTTCCTGCCACCTTCACGGTGGCGTTACTGTGCGGCGGCGGCTTTTGGATGTTCAACCGGTTTACGCAGAATTTCGTTGATACGGGGTTCTGCGATAGTGCCGTCAATCTGATAGCGGATAAGCGAGATTTTATTCCACAGCGGGGCCAGCACTTTACTGGCAGCGAAGACTGCAACGCCGACTACCGGGTTGATGACGAACGCCGTCGCCACACCTACTGTGGCGGAAATTTCCGGCGCAATGACCGCTTCGAGATCCAATTGCTGATTCACGAAATTGACCTTCCCGGTGATGGCGATATCTGCTTCCAGCCCGTCAACCAGCAGATCGTCGGTATGAAGTACGCCGTCTTTAATCCAGGCCGTGGATTTGATGGAGTCAAAATAGAAGCCCTGGCCAAAGGTATCGCTGAAATCAAGACGCAGTTTGCGCAGCAGCGCATCGAAGCTGACCAGTCGCAGCAATTGTCCGGCGCGGCCCGTGCCGACATCCGCAATTTCGCCTTTGCCCAGCGTGTTTTTCAGGGTGCCGTTCAGTGTGCTGATATCTGGCTTCCACGGCACGGATTTCCAGTGCAAATCAAAGTTAACGTCAAACGGCGCGCCTTTCAGTGGTGTAGTCACGCCAAAGAATGACATGGCCTGCTCAATATTCTTACCGGTCAGCTTGCCTTTCAGGCCGGTGTTTTCGCCCTGCCCGTTCTGCCTCCAGTCGCCCTGCACGTCGAGACGTGCCACGCCGGTATCTATCAGACCGTTACGCAGCATCAGCTGATCGCCTTGCGGTGTCAGGTCAGCATTCACTTTGCGGAAGTTCTGGCCGAGGAACCAGCAGGCTTCACAACGCAGTTGCAATGCCGGCCAGCTGGCAAACGAAATTTTTTCAGTAGCAAACGGATTACCTCCCGGCTGACCGCTGCTGGCCACATCCGCGACCGTCCATTGCGGATTGAAATAGACGTATTTCAGATTAGCCAGCCACGGACCGTTGTCATTCATGTTCAGCCTGCCATCGATTTCCTTACCTTTGGCAGTGACCTCCATGCCCTGATGCCCTTGTACCGAGGTGAGGGTCAGGTCATTCCAGACCTGTCCGCCCAGTGTCAGCGCAGGCGTTGTCAGGATAATCTGGTGCGGGAAGCTGAAACCGGCCAGTTTAGTAGTAGTGTCCTGCGTCGCTTTATCCGGTGACAGCAAACCCAGCCAGCTTTCACCATCAAGTGCGGGCAGATGGAGCGTCAGACTGCTGTCATCCGGCAATGGAGGCGTTTTTTTGCTGTTTGCCTGCCACGATGCGCGATCGAGTTTCAGTTGTTTACCCAGCAGCCAGCGGCTGTTGAAATGATCTTTGCCCGCCAGCACACCTTGCAGATTAAAACTGTGCAGGTCGCCTTTGACATTCACCACCAGCGGCAGCGGATGACCGGCTTTCTTGCTCAACGGTTCGGGTAAGTGACTGCTCACATCTTTCAGATCGGCGTTTACATCGACGGTATAGGTCGGGGTGCCTTTGTGCGGCAGCGTAATATTGACGTCGCCTTTCCACGGTGTACCACCCGAAATTTTACTGGCGGCTGCCGCTGGCAAGCCGGGGATTTTAGACAGTTGCCAGTTGGCATCCAGCCCGACCTGAACCTTGAAATCATCCGGCAGTTCCTGCGTGCTGAACATCACGTTGACCGGTTGCCCGAACCAGTTACCGGTAAGCCGGTTACTTTGCAGGTTGCCATTGTCATAACTGAACTGGCCACTGAGCTGACTGATTTTGCTGTTCAGCGGTTTAATAAACAGACTGTTGTTATTGAGCGTGACGCCACCGGATGCACGCACAAGTTCGCCATCAAGCGGAATATCCAGATGTAAGCGACCATTCACTTCGCCGCCAATCTGCAATTCCTGTAGCGCGGAGCCCAGCGAGTCATGCAACGGCGTATCCATGAAATAATCGCCGATATCTTTCCCCTGCCCGCGCAGGTCCGCATCAATAAACAGTTTTTCTTTCAGGTAGTCAGGAATATTGGCAACGACATTGTTACCGTCCACATTGCCCAGTTTGGTGTGCGCGGCTTTCATAAACAGGCCGTCATTAAGGAAATCGAGATCGATATCCAGATCAGTCAGCGCTGGCCAACCTGGCTGGAACTCAAAGGTCGAGTGGCGTAGCGGAACCCACACTTCAAACTGCCCTTCGTTCTTTTTGAACGGGAAATGATGTGGATTGCCGTTGAAGGTCAGGGTGGCGTTATCCACCTGACCGGCCTTTATGGCACCACTGAGATAATTTACCAGATGTTTGCCCATCAGCGGTTCAGGGAAATAGCGCCAGGCCTGACCGGCGTCATACAGGCGAATACCGGCCAGGATATTCAGCCACGGGTCACCTTTGACAGGCTGGTTGTAGCGGAAATCGCCCTTCGCCCACAGCGCGTTGGCTTTGACATCTACGTCTTTACCCGACAATGACCAGCCATCTTTGCCGTTCTTCCAGTTAAAGGTACCGGTCGCCGCACTGATATCCAGAGGTGCGCGGAACATTTCGCCGTACGGCAGCAGGCTGTCTTGTAATTTCACCGTCATCTGCCCGCCCGCCACGCTACCTTTCAGGCCACCACTGAAATGATTGACACCCGGCAGCAGTTTCCAGCGCTGCCAGCTGACATCGCGCCAGTTCACATCAAAACGGGTCTGATCAGGCTGCTTTAGCGGGATATCCAGCGCGAGCCGATCAACGTTACCGGCGGGTTTTAAATCCTGCCAGCGCTCCAGTAAAGCCGGAGTCAGGAATGAGAAAGTCGGGATCACCGGGCCTAAACGTTCCAGTTGCAGATTGGTGCCACGGATGCGCAGCTCTTCACCCTGCGAGGGCCCGAGGAACTGGTTATTTTCCGGCAGATAAAGTACTTCAAGGCGGCCTTTCGGCCACGCCACACCATCGGTTTTCAGATTCAGCTGCTTCGTGCCAACCTGCCAGCCATTACCCTGACGGTTACCGTGTAATGTCAGATTATCGACATCGAGCTGGTGTTCCTCAGTGCCATTTTTCCAGGTGGCAGAGCCATTTTTCAGCAATGCGTCAGCGGCATAAATATCGCCACTACGCACCGTCAGCCACGCCGCAAGGCTGAAGTTAGCACTTTCCAGACCGGTATTATTGCGCAACCACCGGCTGAACCACGGTTTCATGTCGATATCATCGGCCTGAAGATAAATTTTCCCGTTATTGAGCAAACCATTGGTGTCGTTCAGATCCATACGCAACTGCACAATGCCGTGCTGCCCGTTAAAACTCGACAGGCTAAGCTGCCCTTCGGCGCGATGGCGGTTGTGGCTGTTCAGCCAGGTCATCTGAGGAATGTCGAATTCCGCCCGTGGACCGGAAGGCGTCAGGAAGGAAATGCGGCTGTTGCGCAGATCGAAATGGTCGACCTGTCTGAGGAAAATATCACTGACGCGGTTTGGCTGGATGCCGTTGCCTTTATTGCTTTCGCCACCCAGCGTGCTGTTTAAATCCAGCTGCAAATTGTAAAAAGTAAGGTCGCGGAACTGCCAGCGGAAATGCAGCAAGGATTGCCAGACGTCCAGCGCCAGGGTAATGCGCTGAACCTGCCACTTTGAGTCCGGTAATGTCACCTGTAGGCCTCGGATCTCCATGATCGGGCCAAAGGTTTTCCAGCTGGCGCTGACTTGCGATAACTCGATCGGTACGCCCGTGACCGCCTCGACTTTCCCGACCAGTTGATCCTGGAAGCGGGTCAACTGAGGCAATGCCAGACGCAAGCCACTGATCACCAAAGCCACTATCACGACAAGGGTTGCGCTGGTGGTTAATAAAATACCGGGCAGTCGCCTCAAACTTCTCTCCTTGTTTTCCATTCCATGCTGGTTTTCACCCGCACAGACGGCAATGGAAACCTTTAACTTCTTGATGCTTCAGACGAATAGCCATCGGATCACATCATGACGACGTCAAACTGTTCCTGACTGTAGAGCGGCTCGATCTGCACTTTCACCTGCTTGCCGACGAAGATTTCTACTTCGGCCAGTGCATGGGATTCTTCTCCCTTGAGCGCTTCCCCTACTGCGGCAGATGCGTAAACCAGGAAACGGTCAGAATCGTAGGCATGATGCACACGCACAATTTCACGCAGAATTTCATAGCAGACGGTTTCAACGGTTTTCACCGTGCCGCGTGCATGACAGGTCGGACAATCGCTGCACAGCACATGTTCGACGCTTTCGCGGGTACGTTTGCGGGTCATCTCCACCAAACCAAGGGCGGAGAAACCGTGAATACCGGTTTTCACGCGGTCTTTCGACAGCGCCTGCTCGAGGCTGTGCAGCACGCGACGGCGGTGATCTTCATTCGACATATCAATGAAGTCGATAATGATAATGCCGCCGAGATTGCGCAGCCGTAGCTGACGGGCAATGGCCTGCGTCGCTTCGGTGTTAGTGTTAAATATCGTGTCTTCCAGATTACGATGGCCGACAAACGCACCGGTATTAATATCCACGGTGGTCATGGCTTCGGTCTGATCGATAATCAGATAGCCGCCGGACTTGAGTTCCACCTTGCGCTCGAGCGCACGCTGGATTTCGTTCTCCACATCGAATAGATCGAAAATAGGCTGCTTGCCGCTGTAATGCTCCAGCTTGCTGGTCATTTCAGGCATGTATTCGCTGGTGAATTCGACCAGCAATTCATACGTCAGGCGGGAGTCAACGCGGATGCGGTCCAGTGCTTCACCGGCAAAATCACGCAGCACACGGTGCGCCAGTGCCAGCTCACCATACAGCTTGCATTTGGTTTTGTTGCGACGCTTGCGCTCCATCACCTTGGTCCACAAGCGTTTCAGGTAGGCCGCATCTTGTTTGAGTTCTTCTTCACCCACGCCTTCGGCTGCGGTACGAATAATATAGCCGCCGTGCTCATCACAATATTCTGAGACGATACGTTTGAGGCGATCACGCTCGGCTTCGCTTTCAATACGCTGCGACACGCCAACGTGTGACGCACCAGGCATGAACACCAGATAGCGGGAAGGCAAGGTAATGTCAGTCGTCAGACGCGCACCTTTGGTGCCCAGCGGATCTTTCACCACCTGCACCATCAGATCCTGGCCCTGATGCACCAGTTCTGCGATGTCACGCACGTGGAAATTTTTCTGCTCGTCACGCGCCACACATTCGGTGTGCGGCATGATGTCTGAAGCATGTAAAAATGCGGCTTTTTCAAGGCCGATATCGACAAATGCTGCCTGCATACCCGGCAGAACACGGCTGATACGCCCTTTATAAATATTGCCGGCAATCCCGCGCTTGGTCTCGCGCTCAATATGGATCTCCTGCAGAATGCCACCGTCAATGTAAGCCACGCGGGTTTCAGACGGGGTGACATTGACCAGTAATTCAGCTGTCATGTTTTCTCCTAAGCTCGCGTAAGGCAGAAAATTCATTGAGCAGTTCCTGAGTTTCCACCAGAGGAAGGCCCACAACTGCATAGTAACTGCCGCGAATTTCACGGACGAAACAACCGCCCTTTCCCTGAATACCATAAGCGCCCGCTTTATCCATGGGCTCACCGCTCAGAATATAATGTGCAATATCGTCGGAGGATAGTGAACGGAAAGTGACATCGGTCACAACCAACGTATTGAGGCATTCCTGCCTGTCGGCAAACGCAATGGCGGTCATCACCTGATGCTGTCTGCCAGACAATGCCTTAAGCATAACAGCGGCTTGCGCTTCGTCACGTGGCTTTTCCAACACTTTACCGTCGAGGACTACAATCGTATCTGCGCCAAGCACCGGCAAATCCTCTGCCGCGACCGTCACACCGGCCTGTGCTTTATCTTTCGCCAGCCGTAAAACATAATCTTGCGGGGCTTCGTCAGGCTGACGCTCTTCTGCAACCTCAGTCACCAGACGCTCAAAAGGCAGTTCCAGCAAGGCCAGTAATTCACGGCGACGTGGTGACCCGGAAGCCAGATAAAGTGCGGTCATAACATCCTCATTGCACAGCAAACTGACGACGAATTTTACGCATCAGCAGGAACAGCCATGGCCACAGCACACCGTCGACCACACTGCTCCAGAAAACTTCAGGCCGGAACGACACATTGACTACCAGGAATTCTCCCCAGAACACCATGACGTCCACAGCCAGCGAAAGCACCATAACAATCAGCGCTTGTTGCCACAGAGCCAGGTTACGGAATAACTGGAATTTGAACGCGACCAGGTAGGCGGTAATGGCAAAAGCCAGCGCGCGAATACCCAGGGTCGATCCCAGGATCAGATCCATAATAAACCCGACAACAAAACCGGTACCCACGTTGACGCGATGCGGTAATGCCATCACCCAGTAAATCAGGATCAGCATCAGCCATGACGGCCTGAACATATAAATCTGTTCAGGCCACGGCATCACCTGCAATAACATGGCTATTAAGAAGGATAGCCAAATAATCCAGCGTCCGTGGCTCCGGTAGCTGTTCATTGCGTCGCTCCCTGCACAGCAGGCGTGCTAACCGGTGTCGTTACCGTACCCGTTGCCGGTGGAGGAACAGGAGCTGGCGGCCCCATATCTCCCGGAGGTGGCAACACTTGCGGCATCATTTGCATCAGGCGTTCATTGGCCACGCGATGAACTTCATCCGGCGGTAAAGGATGCTCGCCATTACGGTCAGAGCCCCATAGTAACAGCAGGTAACGCAGACGTTGCAGACCGGCGGTCGGACGCGCCTGAATGACGGTATACGCACGCTGATTATCAACTTTAACCGAAGATACAACGCCGACCGGATACCCTTCAGGGAAACGTCCACCCAGACCTGAGGTGACCAGCACATCACCGACACGAATATCGGTGTTGCTTGGTAAGTGTTCAAGTTGTAAGTCATCAGCACAGCCGCTACCGGCAGCGATAACGCGGATGTCATTACGCAGCACCTGAATCGGCAACGCATGTGAAGCATCACAAATCAGCAGCACACGGCTGGTCAGCGCGGCAACAGCGATGACCTGGCCAACAACGCCTTTATCGCTGATGACGGGTTGCCCGATATACACACCGTTGTTGCTGCCTTTGTCGATGACGATCTGATCGCTGTAAGGATCATTGCTGGTGGAGAGAACCTGCGTCACCATTTTGTGCTCGTCCTGACGCAACGGTGATCCCAGCAGCTCGCGCAAGCGAGCATTTTCTTGTTTGTATTGGCCAAGCAGCATCAGGTCACTGTTTTTCAGCAACAATTCCTGACGCAAAGCGCGGTTTTCAAGTTCCAGCTGGCCACGGGTGGCAAACGTAGAAGAGACCTGATCTAAGAATTCACGCGGGGCATTGGACAAAAAATAGAAGGGACTGACGGCAGTATCCATATAGGTGCGGATTTTAACAAACGTACCTATTTTACTGTCGGCAACAATCAGGACAATGGCCGTGAGAATAGCCAAAAAAAGTCGCAGTTGCAGGGAAGGTCCCCTGCTAAAAATTGGCTTCATAAAATATGCGAGTTCCTCGGCAACAGAAAGTTTCAGCCAGTCGAAGTAAAGACCTCACCTGACAGAAACGGCGGCAATCTCATGGGATAGCCAAAACACTGGCAGAGCTTTATCGCTCAGCCAGTGTTTGCACGGATCCACATTGAACACTGCACACTTCGCGTTGCAGGTTTTACCTGACGGACAACCACCTTCCCGGGCAGACTATTCTTGCTTGCAACAAGACTTGTTTGAATCAGCAAGTCTTCGCTGAGATTACTCTTCGCTGAATAAGTCGCCGCCGTGCATGTCGATCATTTCTAATGCTTTACCACCGCCACGGGCGACGCAGGTCAGTGGATCTTCTGCGACAACAACAGGAATACCCGTTTCTTCCATCAGCAGGCGATCAAGGTTACGCAGTAATGCGCCACCGCCGGTCAGCACCATGCCGCGCTCGGAGATGTCGGAAGCCAGTTCTGGCGGACACTGTTCCAGTGCAACCATCACCGCGCTGACGATACCGGTTAGCGGCTCTTGCAATGCTTCGAGAATTTCGTTGGAGTTCAGCGTGAAGCCACGTGGAACACCTTCAGCCAGGTTACGACCGCGCACTTCGATTTCGTGAACTTCATCACCCGGATAGGCAGAACCGATGCTGTGCTTGATACGCTCAGCCGTTGCTTCACCGATCAGTGAACCATAATTACGGCGTACGTAATTAATGATAGCTTCGTCGAAACGATCGCCACCGATACGTACAGAAGAGGAATACACCACGCCGTTCAGGGAGATCACGGCAACTTCTGTGGTACCACCACCGATATCCACCACCATTGAACCGGTCGCTTCGGATACCGGCAGGCCTGCACCGATTGCCGCAGCCATCGGTTCTTCAATCAGGAACACTTCACGCGCGCCTGCACCTTGTGCAGATTCACGGATAGCACGGCGTTCAACCTGAGTTGCGCCGACTGGCACACACACCAGTACACGCGGGCTTGGGCGCATGAAGCTGTTGCTGTGAACTTGCTTGATGAAGTGTTGCAGCATTTTCTCAGTCACGAAAAAGTCAGCGATAACGCCGTCTTTCATTGGACGAATAGCGGCAATATTGCCAGGAGTACGACCCAGCATCTGTTTCGCGTCGTGACCAACAGCAGCAACGCTTTTAGGTGAACCAGCACGATCCTGACGAATAGCCACAACTGATGGCTCATTCAGCACGATGCCTTGTCCTTTTACATAAATGAGGGTATTGGCGGTACCCAGGTCGATGGACAAGTCGTTGGAAAACATGCCACGAAATTTCTTAAACATAACGAAGGGATAATCCTGCTAGCTGGGGGCGGAAAATAAAATCCGCCTACTTTACCAACCACGCGAAGCAGCGACAAGGCGCAAAAACGTCCTGCTTCCGTGAAAATTGTCCGCGATGTCGCCATTCACTTGCGGTGACTTTTTGAGGCTGATGGCACTGCGAAATAATTCTGTCTCGCAGGCTCGGTTTACCTCGGGCAGGCACCCAGGCGAAGTAGCAACACCACACATAAATTCTTACACTTTTACCAACATCTTCCATCCATCTGCGGTCTGAGTACAAACACCGGAAACCAGACAAGGGCGTAGGTCAAAAGCTGGCTCATTCTACGTTAAATAATGCATTAACGGTCACTTAAACATCGCGGTTGTGTGAATATTTTTTACCGACCGGTTCAACAGGCTCCGGACCGGCAAAAAAATCGCCCTGCCCGCCGTGGATCCCGCTTTTCAGCAGGACAGCCCACTCCTCTTTTGTGCGCACGCCAGAGGCAAATACCAGCGCCTGAGTCCCTTCGCATGCACTGAGTAAGCTTTGTACAAAGAGCTGATTTTCAACCCTTTTATCAATATCACGCACTAACCCCGGGTGAAGCTTAACTCTCTCCACCGGGAAAGTTTTCAGATAGGAGGTGCTGACCACCGTCAGTCCGGCTTGCGAAACGGCCAGACGACAGCCCAAACCCTGTAACAATCTGATCGCAGGACGCAGGCGGTCGGTATGTTGACAGAGATCCGCCTCAGCAAGTTCAATCAAAATTCGATTTCGTTGTGTTCTTTCGCACTGCAGCAAGGTATCGCGCAGCCAGCGAACAAATGAGCGCTGCAATAATGAATCAACCGTCAGGTGAAATGCTAACGTTTCATCCGGCCAACGGTTAAGTAACGGAATAATCTGACTTAACATGACCCGGTCAAAGCTTTGCGACAACCCGAACTGAACCACCAGCGGGATAAACTCCGCAGCCAGCAGTTCCTGCTCGCCGTCGAAGACACGCCGCTGCACCTCACGGTGATCCGGTTTGTTGTCCCGGGTGAAAGCGGGCTTCTGATAAAGACGCGGGCCGCCGCGCGCCAGCGTATTTTCCAGCAGGGTCCGCCAGCGCACGCTGCCGCGACCTTTTTCCGGCACATTTTTATCATAGATAAACCAGCTGTTACTGCCCTGAAACGCCGCATGTCGCGTCGCCTGCTCGGCCATGTCCATCACCTGATCCGGCGTCTGACCGAAACGGTAGGCGCTGATACCGATGTACATCAGCGCATCGCGGTCAATTAGCGACGAGGTCGGCAGGACGCCGAGCGCATTGACTAATTGTGAGGCCATCACTTCCGCTTCCTTTAAGGTGCGGTGTGGCAACAGCACGGCAAAATCACTGTGGAAATAACGTGCCAGCAGCGCATCAACATGGCGCATCACGAACGTCGATAACAAATTCACCATCGCCGAACGCAGTTCTTCGACCACTGCCTGACCGTGCGTTTCGCGCATGGTGTCGAAATCCGGCAAGCGCAGTAACATCAGCACACCGTGCGCACCCTTTTCTTCCAGCTGCGTCGCAAGCTGATTATCAAAGAACAAGCGGTTACTGAGGCCGGTTTGCGCGTCCTGCTGAGCATAAGCACGGATCAAGGTATCCACGCGGCTGCGCTGCTCACGTGCTTCATTCAGATCCCCTAGCAGACGATCTATCGCACTGCTGGCAGAATGCGGCCATTCGCCCACATGACCGGACAGCCCTTCCCGTTCACCGCGTAATATTCTGACCGCGCGGTCTTCCAGCTTTTCCACACCGTCCGTTTCCTGACGTAACCAGCGAAAACTGAGCAGCAGCATAGCGAGCATGACCAGAATGGCGATCCCAATCGTGAACGTAGAACGCAGGGAGCGGATGTAACTGCTGACAGGATCAACATAGGAAATGTGCAGCGACATGGCGTGGTTGTGCATCAGCGGGATAATGGCAGTGTCATATTCCGGCATCACGCTGTCCCACGAGCGGTGTACATCCGGACGCTCGTGGTATTCAAAAACGGTGGTGTTATCAAGTTTGACTTCGATATCCGTGACATCAAGCATACGCATAGCCTGAGGCATCCAGCGTTGGGCATCTGCGGGGGGATGCGTCAGTAATGCCTGATCATAAGTCGTGGCAAGTGCCTGAAGATGTTGTTCGGTATCTTGTTTGTTCAGATAGATAAAGCTGAAAGTGACGCCAAGCAACATCAGTAACATTGCCAGCGCAACTAACATCGTCATCAGTGCCGATAGTCTGGTAGTAAATCGCATCCCTGTGCCTTACTCGCTACGGTGAGGGGGAAACAAACCCTTTCTCTGAGCTTGCCACGAAAAAACGCCGCTACTATAAAACAGAAAAATGCGATGAAAGGAGAAATTTTCGAAAGAGTCATTCGCATACATTCATAGCATAGCAATACAAAAACCAATCAATTCGTAATTCTTATATAAATGGTAAACGCCTCCTCAATGCCTGCGGCAAAATGCGCTTTTTTAGCGTGATATCTCGCAAAGCGTCCGGTTTCACGCCATGCTTTGTTTATAACCATAAAAATGAATCACGAAAATGAGAATGCCGGAGAAGGCTATGTTCAAACCCCGCAAACTAACCGAAGCAGACGTCACACCCGAAAGTATTTTTTATGACCGGCGCAAAGTTTTACAGGCACTGGGGATCAGTGCCGCGGCACTCGCTGTTCCCCAAAATGCACGCGCAGATATCCTTTCCTGGTTCAAAGGCCATGACCGCCCTGCCGCGCCCGCCGGTAAACCGCTGGATTTCACCAAACCCGCTGCTTATCAAAATGACCTGACACTGACCCCCGAGGACAAAGTTTCCGGCTACAACAATTTCTATGAATTCGGGCTGGATAAAGCTGATCCGGCCGCCAACGCCGGGCAACTGGTTACCTCGCCGTGGAAATTAACAATAGAAGGCGAAGTTGCTAAACCGATGACGCTGGATATGGATGACATCATGAAGCGCTTCCCGCTTGAGCAACGTATTTACCGGATGCGTTGCGTCGAAGCCTGGTCGATGGTGGTGCCGTGGATCGGTTTTCAGCTGAGTGCGATTCTCAAACTTGCCGAACCGACCAGCAAAGCGCGTTATGTCGCGTTTACTACCTTATATGACCCGGAACATATGCCGGGGCAGAAAGACCGGTTTATCGGCGGTGGACTGAATTACCCGTACGTTGAAGGATTGCGTATAGATGAAGCGATGAACCCGCTGGCGATGATGACGGTCGGCGTTTATGGCAAAGCACTTCCGCCGCAAAACGGCGCGCCTATCCGCCTGACCATTCCGTGGAAGTACGGTTTCAAAGGCATCAAATCCATCGTGAACATCAAATTTACTCAAGATGAGCCGCCGACAACCTGGAACCAGATTGCCTCCAACGAATACGGGTTTTACGCCAACGTGAACCCGCATGTGGATCACCCGCGCTGGTCGCAGGCAACGGAACGGTTTATCGGTTCCGGCGGCTTACTCGACGTGCAACGCCAGCCGACATTGCTGTTCAATGGTTATGCCGGGCAGGTAGCATCGATGTATCACGGTATGGATTTACGTAAGTTCTATTAAGGAAGAGGCGGTTCAGTTATGCGTCGTTTAAGCCCTGCCAATATTACCGGGTTGAAAGTGATCATCTATCTTTGCGCCATTTTGCCTTTTTTCTGGATTGTGCTTTCGATTAATCAGGGCGGGTTCAGCGCCGATCCCGCCAAAGATATTCAGCATTTTACCGGTAGGATGACTCTGAAATTTTTGCTGGTGACATTACTGGTCACGCCCGTCGCACGCTATGGCAAACAGCCATTACTGATCCGCACGCGCCGTTTGCTGGGGTTGTGGTGTTTTGCGTGGGGAACCTTGCATTTTCTCAGCTATTCATTCCTGGAGCTTGGGATCAACAATATCCGCCTGCTGGGAAGTGAACTGATATCGCGCCCGTATCTCACCCTCGGTATCATCTGCTGGATCCTGCTGCTGGCACTGGCCTGCACCTCCACCGTGTGGGCACAACGCAAAATGGGATCAACCTGGCAAAAGTTGCACAACTTCATTTATCTCATCGCCATACTTGCGCCGATCCACTACCTTTGGTCGGTAAAAGTGCTGTCGCCACAACCGGTGATTTACGCAATACTTGCCGTCATCTTGCTGGCATTTCGTTATAAAAAATTCCGCCAGTGGCTGCGATAAGCCGTGGAACTTTTGGCCCGGTTGCCCCTCATAATTTCGACAATTGCACCCACGTTGACCGGCCGAGGGTTGATTATCTTCGCTGATAAGACCAGTATTTAGCTGCGAATTGCCACGATATCATTATAATGCCCGACCTCATGCCGAAGAGACGGGCCGATTTGCCGCGAAATAGGTGACAAACCGGTGACATCAGGGTATTTTCTACAATCTTTGTCTAATTGCCGGAGATAGGCTCACAATGGCGCATAAGTTTGACATTTTGCTACTGAACGGTCCTAACCTGAATTTGTTAGGCACCCGTGAGCCTGAAACGTACGGACACACCACGCTCAACGATATTGTTAAGGGTTTGGAAGTGCAGGCTGCTGCTGCTGATGTAGCACTGAGCCATCTGCAATCCAATGCAGAACATGTCCTGATTGAACGTATTCATCAGGCACGCGGAAATGTCGATTTCATCCTGATCAATCCCGCGGCCTTTACCCATACCAGCGTGGCGCTGCGCGATGCATTACTGGGGGTGTCGATTCCGTTTATCGAGATCCATCTGTCGAATGTACATGCCCGCGAAGCGTTCCGGCACCATTCCTATCTTTCCGACATCGCAGTGGGCGTTATTTGCGGACTTGGCGCAGATGGCTACCACTTTGCATTACAGGCAGCGGTTAACCGCTTGTCAAAAACCCACTAATTTCTACGCAAAAAGAGTACGGAATCACACCCATGGATATTCGTAAAATTAAAAAACTGATCGAACTGGTTGAAGAATCAGGCATTTCTGAACTGGAAATTTCTGAAGGCGAAGAATCAGTACGTATCAGCCGTGCTGCACCTGCGCAGGCTTATCCTATGATGCAACAGGCTTACGCTATGCCTGTACAACAACAGCCAGGTCTGGCTGCTGCGGTTGCGCCAGCAGCTGCGCCTGCAGAAGCAGCTCCGGCTGCAATCAGTGGCCATATCGTTCGCTCACCGATGGTAGGCACCTTCTACCGTACGCCAAGCCCGGACGCTAAAGCCTTCATCGAAGTGGGTCAGAAAGTGAACGCCGGTGATACCCTGTGTATCGTTGAAGCGATGAAAATGATGAACCAAATCGAAGCAGACAAATCCGGTGTTGTTAAAGCAATTCTGGTAGAAAGCGGCCAACCGGTTGAATTCGACGAGCCGCTGGTCGTCATCGAATAACGAGGCGTACCATGGTAGATAAAATTGTTATCGCGAACCGCGGCGAGATTGCTCTGCGTATTTTGCGTGCCTGTAAAGAAATGGGCATCAAAACCGTTGCTGTGCACTCTACCGCTGACCGTGACCTGAAACACGTGCTGCTGGCAGACGAAACCGTCTGTATCGGTCCTGCACCTTCAGTAAAAAGCTATCTGAACATCCCTGCCATCATCGCTGCGGCGGAAATCACTGGTGCGGTGGCTATCCACCCGGGCTACGGTTTCCTGTCCGAGAATGCCGATTTTGCAGAGCAGGTTGAGCGTTCTGGTTTTATCTTCATCGGCCCGAAAGCTGAAACTATCCGCCTGATGGGTGACAAAGTTTCTGCGATCCAGGCGATGAAAGCGGCTGGCGTACCTTGTGTACCTGGCTCTGACGGCCCGCTGGGCGATGACATGGATCAAAACCGTGCCTTCGCAAAACGTATCGGCTATCCGGTCATCATCAAAGCTTCTGGCGGCGGCGGCGGTCGTGGTATGCGTGTTGTACGCGGCGACAAAGACCTCGAACAGTCCATCAACATGACCCGTGCGGAAGCTAAAGCAGCTTTCAACAACGACATGGTTTACATGGAAAAATACCTGGAAAATCCACGTCACGTGGAAATTCAGGTACTGGCTGATGGTCAGGGCAACGCCGTTTATCTGGCTGAACGTGACTGCTCCATGCAGCGTCGTCACCAGAAAGTCGTTGAAGAAGCGCCAGCACCGGGCATCACGGAAGATCTTCGTCGTTTCATCGGCGAACGTTGTGCCAAAGCCTGTGTGGATATTGGCTACCGTGGCGCAGGTACTTTCGAGTTCCTGTATGAAAACGGCGAGTTCTTCTTCATCGAAATGAACACCCGTATCCAGGTTGAGCATCCGGTTACCGAGATGATCACCGGTGTGGATTTGATCAAAGAGCAGCTGCGCATTGCGTCCGGCCAGCCACTGTCGATCAAACAAAGCGAAGTGAAAGTCAAAGGCCATGCGGTGGAATGCCGCATTAACGCGGAAGACCCTAACACCTTCCTGCCAAGCCCAGGCAAAATCACCCGTTTCCACGCCCCTGGCGGCTTCGGTGTTCGTTGGGAATCGCACATTTACGCAGGCTACACAGTGCCTCCGTACTACGATTCCATGATCGGTAAACTGATCACTTACGGTGAAACCCGTGAAGTGGCCATTGCCCGCATGAAAAATGCGCTGGCAGAACTGATCATCGACGGCATCAAAACCAACATTGAACTGCAAATGCGCATTATGGACGACGAGAATTTCCAGCATGGTGGCACTAACATCCACTATCTTGAGAAAAAACTCGGTTTGCAGGAAAAATAAAAAAGACCGTACCGTTGCGTACTCTCTTATCAAGGCCGGATATTCCGGCCTTTTTTACGTTTTGAGGGGAGACAAGTAAATGGCGTTGGACAAACGTTTCTTACAAGCCAACCGTGAAGCCCGATGGGCTTTTGGGCTGACGATTGCTTATCTGCTGGCATGGAGTTTTGCCGCCTATATTCCTGACGATAAACAGGGCATCACCGGCCTGCCGCACTGGTTCGAAATGGCCTGTCTGCTGGTACCGCTGATATTCGTTCTTTTAAGCTGGCTGATGGTTCGCGTGATTTACCGCGATATTCCGCTGGAGGACAGTCATGCAGACTGAAGTCTTATTGCCACTGATTGCCTATTTGCTGCTGGTTTTCGGGTTGTCTGTTTATGCATATACCCGCCGCGAGCAGGGCAACTTCCTGACTGAATATTTCCTCGGCAACCGCTCCATGGGCGGCTTCGTGCTGGCCATGACCCTGACCGCCACCTACATCAGTGCCAGTTCCTTTATCGGCGGCCCCGGTGCCGCCTACAAATTTGGCCTTGGCTGGGTATTGCTGGCAATGATTCAGTTGCCTGCCGTCTGGCTTTCACTCGGCGTACTGGGTAAAAAATTCGCCATTCTGGCGCGCCGCTATAATGCGGTCACGCTGAACGACATGCTGTTTGCCCGCTACCAGAGCCGTCTGCTGGTCTGGCTGGCAAGCCTGAGTCTGCTGGTGGCATTTCTGGGCGCGATGACCGTTCAGTTCATCGGTGGTGCACGCCTGCTGGAAACAGCAGCCGGTATTCCTTACGACACCGGACTGCTGATTTTCGGCATCAGCATCGCGCTGTATACCGCGTTTGGCGGCTTTCGTGCCAGCGTGCTCAATGACGCCATGCAGGGACTGGTGATGCTGCTCGGCACCATTTTACTCCTGATCGCTGTCATTCACGCGGCGGGTGGCCTGCACAGTGCGGTGGATAAGCTCCAGCAAATCGACCCGAAACTGGTATCCGTGCATGGCGGGGATGACGTCCTTTCACTGCCGTTTATGGCTTCTTTCTGGGTTTTGGTGTGCTTTGGCGTGATTGGCCTGCCGCATACCGCCGTGCGCTGTATTTCCTACAAAGACAGCAAAGCGGTACACCGTGGCATTGTGCTCGGCACTATCGTGGTCGCCATTTTGATGCTTGGTATGCATCTGGCGGGTGCGCTGGGGCGTGCCATTTTACCTGATCTGAAAATTCCCGATCAGGTGATCCCGACGCTGATGATCACCGTGCTGCCGCCCTACGCCGCCGGGATTTTCCTCGCGGCACCGATGGCCGCCATTATGTCGACCATCAACGCGCAGCTTTTGCAATCATCTGCGACTATCGTTAAAGACTTGTACCTCGGTATTAAACCGGAACAACTGGCTAACGAGCGCAAGTTAAAACGCTTCTCAAGCTGGGCCACCTTTATACTGGGATTACTGGTCTTACTGGCCGCATGGCGTCCGCCGGAAATGATTATCTGGCTGAACCTGCTGGCGTTTGGCGGGCTGGAAGCGGTGTTCCTGTGGCCGCTGGTGCTCGGTTTGTACTGGGAGCGGGCGAACGCCACGGGCGCACTGAGCTCAATGATTGTTGGCGCGGTTTGTTATACCCTGCTCGCCAGTATTGACCTGCATATTGCCGGTCTGCATCCGATTGTGCCGTCGCTGTTGCTGAGCCTGCTGGCGTTTTATACCGGCAATAAGTTTGGTAAACAGCCACGCGAAAACGTACTCAAGCCGTCCTGAACAGGCGGCACTGATTTTACAGATTGTTAAGAAGAGAATGGCTATGCCTTGGATCCAACTGAAAATTAATACCACCGGTAACGACGCGGAAACGCTGAGCGACGCGCTTATCGAAAGTGGCGCCGTGTCCGTAACGTTCCAGGACACCCACGATAATCCGGTCTTCGAACCGCTGCCGGGCGAAACCCTGTTGTGGGGTGATACCGACGCCATCGGCCTGTACGATGCGGAAACCGACATGGACGAAGTGATCGCCATGCTGGAAAACGAACCCCTGCTGGGCAAAGGTTTCGTACACAAAATAGAACAACTGGAAGACAAAGACTGGGAACGCGAATGGATGGATAACTTCCACCCGATGCGTTTTGGCGAACGTCTGTGGATTTGCCCGAGCTGGCGCGATGTGCCGGATCCGAATGCCGTGAACGTGATGCTGGATCCGGGACTGGCGTTTGGTACCGGCACCCACCCGACCACCGCGATGTGTCTGCAATGGCTCGACAGTCTGGATCTGACCGATAAAACCGTGATCGACTTCGGTTGTGGTTCCGGCATTCTGGCGATCGCCGCGCTGAAGCTGGGTGCAAAACACGTGGTTGGGATCGACATCGATCCGCAGGCAATTCAGGCCAGCCGCGATAACGCCGAACGTAACGGCGTATCAGAGCGTCTGTCGCTTTATCTGCCGAAAGACCAGCCTGATAACCTGTCAGCCGACGTGGTGGTCGCCAATATTCTCGCAGGCCCTCTGCGCGAACTGGCGCCACTGATCAGCGTGCTGCCGGTAGCAGGTGGCCATCTGGGGCTTTCCGGCGTACTGGCCAGCCAGGCGCAAAGCGTAGCGGATGCCTATAAAGACCAATTCGAACTGGATCCGGTGGCCGAGAAAGAAGAATGGTGCCGTATAACCGGTGTTAAAAAAGCCTGATGTCAGCCTCCCGCTTTTTCTGTTTGTTTGTGCAGAAAGAGCGGGTTTCCCCCCAAAATCCTTTTCCGGCCTTTTCCCGTATTTCTCCTGCCGCCTAAACCCCTTACACTTCGCAAGGTTTATTACTCAGCAAATGAAAGGGATAACTCTTGAAAGGAACAATATTGTCTGCCGCGCTGGCTGCACTTACGCTGTCAGTTTCTGCACAACCCGCCTTCGCAAACGAAACGCCACATTGGTCATATGATGGCGACGCCGCCCCGCAAAACTGGTCAAAACTCAGCCCTGACTTCCATCTGTGCGAGCAGGGCAAAGCACAGTCGCCTATCGATATCAAAGAGGCGTTAGAGGTGCACCCTCGCCCGCTTAAACTCAGCTATCAGTTACCGCCGGTGAATGTCATTAATAACGGCCACAGCGTGCAGGTCAATGTTCAGCAGGGTGATTTTGCCACGCTGGACGGGGATAAATTCGTCCTCCAGCAATTCCACTTCCACTCTCCGAGCGAAAATACCCTCAACGGTAAATCTTTCCCGATGGAGGCGCATTTTGTTCATATGGATGCTGACGGTGAAATTGCGGTGATTGCCGTAATGTTTGAAACCGGCAAAGCTAATGCCGAGCTGGAAAAAATCTGGCAACAGATGCCGGAAAAAGCAGGCGAATCTGTCACGCTGAAAGAGAAAGTCAGTCTTGATGGCCTGCTGCCCACCGATCTGACGCATTATCGTTTCAGCGGGTCACTGACTACGCCACCTTGTACAGAAGGCGTTCGCTGGCTGGTCGTTAAACAACCTCAGACGCTGTCTGAGGCGCAGCTGAAGAAATTCCAGCATGCGATGCATCATGCGAACAATCGCCCGGTACAAGGACTGCATGGCCGCGTGGTAGTGGCAGAGTAATTCCGTACTGCAGATTAAGGTGCAGAACCTGTTTCTGGATCTCTTTGTCTTGTTTGTTCACCTTTCTGAAAATGAGTCACTTTTTAACCAAAAGACGATCTGCATCACAGAATTTTGTGGTTGTTGCTGCTTAAAACGTCAGATCTCCCCTTAGAATCAACTGTTATAACCGGATGATTCAGAGAGTTATTAGGAATTTGCCCAAGCGCACAATTTGACCGAAGTCACATAACTCAATGTAAAACCACGATAAAAAAACAAATCGTCATGAACTTCAGCGCTGACAAGACATTTTCTTATCAAATTGCTCAAAGTTTGGCCTTTCATATCGCAGCGAAAATGCGTAATATACGCGCCCTTGCGGACATCAGTATGGTCATTCCTAGTTCATGCGCATCGGACACCACCAGCTTACAAATTGCCTGATTGCGGCCCCGATGGCCGGTATCACTGACCGACCATTTCGTGCCTTATGTCATGCGATGGGGGCTGGAATGGCAGTATCTGAAATGCTCTCCTCCAATCCGGAGGTGTGGCGGACGGATAAGTCACGTTTGCGCATGGTACATAACGATGAACCGGGGATCCGCGCCGTGCAAATTGCCGGTTGCGACCCCGAAGATATGGCGGCTGCTGCACGAATTAACGTGGAAAGCGGTGCGCAAATCATTGATATCAATATGGGCTGCCCGGCCAAGAAAGTGAACCGCAAACTGGCAGGTTCTGCATTGTTGCAGTATCCGGATTTGGTGAAACAAATCCTGACTGCCGTTGTTAAGGCGGTAGATGTGCCAGTCACGTTGAAAATTCGTACTGGTTGGGCACCGGAACACCGTAACTGTGTACAAATTGCCCAATTGGCTGAAGACTGTGGAATTCAGGCCCTGACTATTCATGGCCGAACCCGTGCCTGTCTCTTCAATGGAGAAGCAGAGTACGACAGTATTCGGACAGTTAAGCAGAGTGTTTCCATTCCGATTATCGCGAATGGCGACATAACTGACCCGCATAAAGCCAGAGCGGTGCTCGACTACACCGGAGCTGATGCTCTGATGATAGGACGTGCCGCTCAGGGGAGACCCTGGATCTTCCGGGAAATCCAGCATTATCTGGACACAGGGGAGCTGTTACCTCCACCTCCTATGGGTGAGGTTCAGCGCTTGTTAATAGGGCACGTACGGGAATTGCACGACTTTTACGGTCAAGGCAAGGGATTCCGTATCGCCCGTAAGCACGTTTCCTGGTATCTCCAGGAGCATGCCCCAAATGACCAGTTTCGGCGCTCCTTCAACGCCATAGAGGATGCCAGCGAACAGCTGGAGGCGTTGGAAGCATATTTCGAAAATCTTGCGTAACAAAAAAGAGCTGACAGAACTATGTTCGAACAACGCGTGAATTCTGACGTACTGACCGTTTCTACCGTTAATTCTCAGGATCAGGTAACCCAAAAACCCCTGCGTGACTCGGTAAAACAAGCACTTAAGGGCTATTTTGCTCAATTGAATGGTCAGGACGTGAATGACCTGTATGAGTTGGTATTGGCTGAAGTTGAACAGCCACTGTTAGACATGGTGATGCAGTATACCCGTGGCAACCAGACTCGTGCGGCCCTGATGATGGGTATCAACCGCGGTACGCTGCGTAAGAAATTGAAAAAATACGGCATGAACTGATACTAATCAGTCGATGTCTTAAAAAGGCGCTTTTCCGCAAGGGGAGCGCCTTTTTGTTTTCTGCTTTGCCCGTAGACCTTTACCCCAAAATCTGCGCAAAACCTAACCCAGATCAACCCAAATGAGAATAATTATCTCCTGCATTCAGCGATTAAGCACTACCTTAGACGGACAATAAAACGTCTCCGGGAGTCACTCTGATGAAGCAACTTTATCTTCGTTTTACCGCAGCACTGAACAAACCTGATCTGGCGATTTTGCTGTTACGGATCACCTATGGACTGCTGATTTTTCACGGCTGGCATAAGCTGCATGACGGTCTGGGCGGTATTCAGGGCATGCTGGCAGGCTATGGTATTCCGGCATTTGTCGCCTACGGCGTGATCATCGGCGAAGTGATCGCCCCGATTATGATGATGCTGGGGATTTTCACCCGACTCGCCGCGCTGTCTGCCGCAGCGACAATGATTGTTGCGTGGATGATGGTCGGTATCCATCACACCTTTGCACTCACCCCGGTCGGTGCCTGGGCGATTGAAGATATCGTCTATTACTTCATGGCAGCCGTCGTGATCGCGCTGTATGGCAGTGGACGGTACTCTGTGATGAGCAACCCGCTGTATCGCTGATATTCCCTCTCAGCATGTTTCGCCAGCGGAGCATGCTGAAATATCATGTAGCGGATATCGCGACGTCTGAATGCTAATGCCTTCTTTCCGTAGTGTTTTCATTTTATTGTCTAAACCCACACGTAAATAAACAGTAAAGAGTGCGTTTATCGGACAATTACCCTCTGCGGTTAGATCACACGACATGTTATACTCACGGCAAGAGTCGAATTCGCCCCGCTCAACGCCTACGGACAGCCCTTCAGCTTCGCGATCCCGCCTTTTAATTGTGTCTTGATAAAGTAAAAGTGAGTCAATATATGTGCTTTCGGAAACGTTTACACCCGCACGTTGTCCCACTCTTTAACAGACAATTCGTATCGCGACTGAGCTAACCCCTGACGCGTTACCCCGGTTTTTTATGCAGATGATTGGGCTTTTATGAATTCTCCTCGCTTTCGCGCATCATTTTTACATCCACGTTACTGGCTGACCTGGTTTGGCCTTGGCGTATTGTTCCTGCTGGTTCAGCTTCCTTATCCGGTGTTAAACCGTCTCGGCATCTGGCTGGGCCGGACGTCCATGCGTTTCCTGAAACGTCGTGTGTCGATAACGCGCCGTAACCTGCAATTGTGCTTCCCGGATCTCCCCGCTGATCAGGTCGAAGCGCGCATCATCAGCAACTTTGAATCCCTTGGCATGGGCCTGCTGGAAACCGGCATGGCCTGGTTCTGGTCGGATGCCCGTGTTAAACGGTGGTTTGATGTCAGCGGCCTGCACAACCTGAAAAAGGCGCAGGAAAACAAACAGGGCGTGCTGGTGATTGGCGTGCATTTTATGTCGCTGGAATTAGGCGGCCGCGCGATGGGCTTATGTCAGCCGATGATGGCGATGTATCGCCCGCACAATAATAAAGCGATGGAATTTGTGCAGACCTGGGGGCGTATGCGGTCTAACAAGGCGATGCTCGATCGCAAAGATTTACGCGGTATGGTTCACGCGCTTAAAAAAGGCGAAGCTGTCTGGTTTGCGCCGGATCAGGATTACGGCCCGCGTGGCAGCGTATTTGCGCCACTGTTTGCTGTCGATCAGGCCGCAACTACCAGCGGAACCTTTATGCTGGCGCGTCTGGCAAAACCTGCGCTGGTGACCGTTGTGCTGGTACGTAAAGCAGGCGGTACGGGTTATGAACTGGTTATCCAGCCTCAGTTGCAGGATTACCCGATCGACGATGAAATGGCGGCAGCAGCCTACATGAATCGCGTGATCGAAAAAGAAATTATGCGTGCGCCGGATCAGTATCTCTGGCTGCATCGCCGCTTTAAAACCCGCCCGGCGGGTGCGCCTTCGCTTTATCGATAAGCGCCAGAGGCCATAAAACAGTAGCCCGATGCCACCGCGTCGGGCTTTTTTCATTCATCGCATCCAATAAGAGATCTGTAATCTTTATGGCTAAAAAACCCGACGCGACACCTTCTATCTTTGACCATCTCAAAGAGGATGACAGCTTTGACCTTTGGGGGCGCTCAGGCCTCAGTTCTGCGCTCAACAAAGCCAAACCTAAAACGCCGGACAATGACCAGATTGCGGCGGCGCGTAAACTGATCAAAGGCAGTAAAGATCAGGCCAAATAAGTCACTCTATTTTCTCCGCTGCACTGATAATGTCCCCTGTTTTAAATCCCGTCATGCCAACATATCTCTCAGAACGCCTGGTCTGAGAGATTTACTCATCGTTTTGCCTCATTTTTTTTCCAAATATGAATGCACATTTCACTTCGCTGCAAACAGCGCGATCTGCACTCCAATATTGAAATATTCCGCACTCATTTAACGCAGCCACATTGACCGCGCACTGAAACGGGGCAATAAATTTTATACGCCTCGTCAATGTTACTGTGCAATTCCTCTACATGACTTGATTGATGGGGCGTTTTTCATGTTGGCACTCCCTTTGCAAAGACAGGTGCAGAGGGCGTTGCCCCATAAACAGACAGGGTGCTCCGGCACTTACACAATAATAATTTTCAGTTTTGTCTCACAGGACGCTTTATGAAAAAAATATTGCTCTCAACACTGATTGCCGCAGCAAGCTTCGTGACACTGGCTGGTCAGGCTCATGCAGGTACCACTCTGGATGCCGTTAAAAAGAAAGGATTTGTTCAATGCGGTATCAGCGACGGCCTGCCAGGCTTCTCTTACGCTGACTCCAAAGGCAAATTCACCGGTATCGACGTTGACGTCTGCCGTGCGGTGGCTGCTGCCGTGTTTGGTGATGCTGAGAAAGTGAAATATACCCCGCTGACTGCCAAAGAGCGTTTCACCGCGCTGCAGTCTGGCGAAGTGGACATCCTGTCACGTAACACGACCTGGACCTCTTCCCGCGATGCGGGCATGGGCATGATTTTCGCTGGCGTAAACTACTACGACGGTATCGGCTTCCTGACTCACCAGAAAGCGGGCCTGAAAAGCGCGAAAGAACTCGATGGCGCAACGGTCTGTCTGCAGGCCGGTACGGATACCGAGCTGAACGTGGCTGACTACTTCAAAGCCAACAAAATGACTTACACCCCGGTCACCTTCGACCGCTCGGACGAAAGTGCGAAAGCGCTGGACTCAGGTCGTTGTGACACCCTGGCCTCTGACCAGTCTCAGTTGTACGCACTGCGTATCAAACTCGGCAAACCAGACGAATTCATCGTTCTGCCGGAAGTGATTTCTAAAGAACCTCTGGGTCCGGTAGTTCGTCGTGGTGACGAAGACTGGCTGGCGATCGTCCGCTGGTCACTGTTCGCGATGCTGAACGCTGAAGAAATGGGCGTAACCTCTCAGAACGTGGATAAGCTGGCGGCTAACCCGACGACACCTGATATGAGCAACCTGCTGGGCAAAACCGGGACTTACGGTGCTGACCTGAAAGTGCCTAATGACTGGGTAGTAAAAATCGTTAAACAGGTCGGCAACTACGGCGAAAGCTTTGAACGCAACGTCGGTCAGGGCAGCGAGCTGAAAATCAAACGTGGCCAGAACGCATTGTGGAATAAAGGCGGGATCCAATACGCTCCTCCAGTTCGCTAAATATCCTTTCTTCATGAAGTTGAAAAGTGTTTAAGGATGTTGATGCACCGGTCGTTCCCCGGTGCATCACTTCCCGGTGAAAGATTGCTAAAGGCCATTCACTATGTCGCAACGCCCAACCGAAAAAGGTTCGTTATCGCTGACCAACCCAGCCGTACGAGCCTGGATTTACCAAATTTTCGCGGTGGTGTTGCTGGTAGCCTGTTTGGGTTACCTGCTCCACAACACCATTACCAATCTGACTACACGAGGGATCACCTCGGGATTTGCGTTTCTTGAAAAAGGTGCCGGTTTCGGCATTGTTCAGCATCTTATTGATTACCAGGAAGGTGACACCTACGCCCGCGTATTTGTTATCGGTCTGCTGAATACGCTGCTGGTTTCCGCGCTGTGTATCGTTTTTGCCTCGATTCTCGGGTTCATTATCGGCTTAGGACGCCTTTCCGATAACTGGCTGATTCGCAAAGTCTCGACGGTATATATCGAGACGTTCCGTAACATTCCCCCGCTGCTGCAAATCTTCTTCTGGTATTTCGCCGTACTGCGTAACCTGCCGGGACCGCGTCAGAGTCTGAATGCTTTTGACCTGGCTTTCGTCAGTAACCGTGGCCTGTATCTGCCCTCACCGGAACTGGCACCGGGCAGTCTGGCGGGCTTTATCGCCGTGCTGCTGGCGATTTTTGGCATCATCGCGCTGCAACGCTACAACCATTTCCGCCAGATCCACACCGGCCGGATCTGGCATATCTGGCCGTGGGCGATTGTGATGCTGGTTGTCTTTCCGGCGCTGGCGCACCTGATTTTCGGGCCTGCGCTGCACTGGGACGTGCCTGCGCTACGCGGGTTCAACTTCCGTGGCGGCATGGTGCTGATCCCGGAACTGGCGGCGTTAACGCTGGCATTATCGGTCTATACCTCAACGTTTATCGCCGAAGTGATCCGATCCGGCATTCAGTCTGTCTCACACGGTCAGCATGAAGCCGCCCGTTCGTTAGGATTGCCGAATCCTGTCACGTTGCGTCAGGTGATTTTGCCGCAGGCCATGCGGGTGATCATTCCACCGCTGACCAGCCAGTATCTCAATATCGTGAAAAACTCCTCTCTGGCGGCTGCAATTGGCTATCCGGATATGGTGTCGCTGTTCGCCGGTACCGTGCTCAATCAGACCGGTCAGGCAATTGAAACCATTGCTATTACGATGTCGGTGTACCTGATCATCAGCCTGGCAATTTCCTTCCTGATGAACATTTACAACCGGCGTATCGCGCTGGTCGAGCGTTAAGGGAATCCCATGACAATGACAACACTTCCTCCGGGAGTCAGAGCCGTGAAACCCGGAACGCCACTCGGAACGGCCGTGCTCTGGGCGCGTAAAAATTTGTTCTCCAGTTGGTTTAACAGCCTGCTGACGCTGTTCTGTTTATGGCTGATGTGGCTGCTGATCCCTCCGCTGTTGAACTGGGTGATTTTCCAGGCCAACTGGGTTGGCACGGCGCGCACTGACTGCACCAAAGCTGGCGCGTGCTGGGTGTTTATCCACGCACGTTTCGGCCAGTTCATGTACGGGCTGTATCCGTTCGATCAACGCTGGCGCATCAACGTCACACTGATCGTCGGTCTGCTGACCCTTGCACCGATCTTCTTTAAAGCCATGCCACGCCGCGGACGTTATATCGCCTGCTGGATGGTGCTCTTCCCGATTTTCACCTGGATCATGCTGTACGGCGGTTTCCTGGGGTTGAGTCGCGTCGAAACCCGCCAGTGGGGTGGCCTGACGCTGACGCTGATCATTGCCGCTGTCGGCATTGCCGGTGCGTTACCGCTGGGCATTATGCTGGCGCTGGCACGGCGTTCAAGCCTGCCTGTCGTGCGTATTCTGTCGGTGATTTTCATCGAGTTCTGGCGCGGCGTGCCGCTTATCACCGTGCTGTTCATGTCCTCGGTGATGCTGCCGCTGTTTATGACCGAAGGGACGAGTATCGACAAACTGGTGCGTGCGCTGGTGGGGGTGGTGCTGTTCCAGTCGGCGTATGTCGCGGAAGTGGTGCGCGGCGGGTTACAGGCGCTGCCGAAAGGCCAGACGGAGGCCGCCGAATCACTGGCGCTCGGCTACTGGAAAACGCAAGGCTTAGTCATTCTGCCGCAGGCACTGAAAATGGTGATACCGGGTCTGGTCAACACTATTATCGCGCTGTTTAAGGACACCAGTCTGGTGATCATCATCGGCCTGTTTGATTTGTTCAGCAGCGTCCAGCAAGCCACCGTCGATCCTGAATGGCTGGGCATGTCAACCGAAGGCTACGTCTTCGCCGCCGCCGTCTACTGGATTTTCTGTTTTAGCATGTCGCGTTATAGCCAGCATTTGGAAAGACGCTTTCACACCGGACGTTCCGCACACTGAGGTAAACCATGAGCGACCATCAAGTCACTGAAAACCAAAATATGATGATCACGCTGGAAAACGTGAATAAGTGGTACGGACAGTTCCACGTATTGAAAGACATCAACCTGAGCGTGAAACCGCGTGAACGTATCGTGTTGTGCGGCCCTTCCGGCTCGGGGAAATCAACGACCATCCGTTGCATTAACCATCTGGAAGAGCACCAGCAAGGGCGCATCGTGGTGGACGGAACCGAACTGAACGACGACTTGCGCAATATCGAACGCGTGCGCACCGAAGTCGGTATGGTGTTCCAGCATTTCAACCTGTTCCCGCATCTGACCGTCTTGCAAAACTGCACCCTGGCACCCTGCTGGGTGCGTAAGATGCCAAAGAAAGAAGCCGAAGAACTGGCGATGCATTACCTGAAACGTGTCCGTATCGCCGAGCATGCGCATAAATTCCCCGGCCAGCTTTCCGGTGGTCAGCAACAGCGTGTGGCGATCGCCCGTTCGCTGTGTATGAAGCCCAAAATTATGCTGTTTGATGAACCGACTTCTGCGCTCGATCCGGAAATGGTGAAAGAGGTGCTGGACACCATGATCACGCTGGCGGAAGAAGGCATGACCATGTTGTGTGTAACGCATGAAATGGGCTTTGCAAGAACGGTCGCCGACCGGGTGATCTTTATGGATCGCGGGGAGATCGTGGAACAGGCTCCGCCGCTGGAGTTCTTTGCCAATCCGAAGTCAGCGAGGACGCGGGAGTTCTTGTCACAGGTGATTCACTGAGCTGAGGCCGCAGCTTGACCGGCATCTGACGGAATGGTGAAAATTTCGGTTTCTCATTAGCGGTGATCACTTATCGCGCTGCGCCGAAACCGCCCAAAAGGGGATGGTGAGGTTGTGAAGTTAAAGTTGAGGCCGGTTCCAAAATACCGCCGGAGGAGAGGTGGAAAACCGCGCGTCTTTTTGCGCGGGTTGTAACCCGAACGGAGGGCACCGCGCAGCGGCGGAATTTTGCGGCTATCGCTGCGGCACCTGAAACATAGCCAGCGAGCGAAGCGTGCAGTAAAAGAGCCCGGGATTCTTAAGGGCGGCGGCGATAAGCCGCCCTTAAGGCCAGTTTGGGTGGCAACCCAAGGTCTTGACCTTAATGTTTCAGATCTTTTTCAAAAGATCATCACCACATCACTCCCCCGATCACCGGCGCAATCACCACGGTGACAACCCCTGCCAGCATCATCACCAGACTCGATACCACGCCTTCCTCCGCACCCAGTTCATAAGCTCTCGCCGTACCCGCTCCGTGCGACGCCGCACCGAAACCGGCACCTTTTGCGAGGCCGCTTTTTACCGCCAGACGCAGAAACAGCATATCCCCGACCGCCATGCCGAATACGCCGGTAATCACCACAAACAACGCGACCAGATCAGGCTGGCCACCCATTTGTTTCGCGGCTGCCAGCGCAAACGGCGTAGTGATAGAGCGTACCGCCAGACTACGCTGGATTTCTTCGGGCAGGGTCAGCATGCGCGCCAGCCAGACGGAACTGCCGACGGCAACGACTATCGCCGTCAGCACGCCCGCACTCAGCGACATCCAGTGACGGCGGATCACCGCCATATTCTCGTAAACCGGCACCGCAAACGCGATGGTTGACGGCCCGAGCAGCCATAACAACCAGTGCGTCTCACCGAGGTAATCCTGATACGACGTGTGCGTCACCACCAGCAAAATCACCAGTACAATCGGCGTGAACACCAGTGGCATCAGCAGCAGTGTGCGCTTCTGGCGGTACAGTTTTTTGTTGCCGTAATACAACCCGAGGGTGACCACAAAACACAACATGCTGATCAGTAAATCAGTCACGGCTCGCCTTCCTTGCCGCCAGACGCTGCTCCAGACGATACACTTTATCGACCACCACGGCAGTCGCCCCGAGCGTCAGCATCGTGCTGATCCCAATCACCAGAAAGATTTTCCAGCCTTCGATCATCAGCAACTGGGCGTAATTCACCACAGCCACCACGGCTGGTACGAAGAACAGCAGCATTTCCGCCAGCAACCAGCGGGAACCGGCTTTCACCCATTTCACAGGCAAAATACGCAACATAATCAGCAGTAAAAGCATCAGCATCCCGACAATATTGGCGGGTAACGGCAGATGTAACGCAGTGACCAGACGATCAGCGATAACGAATAACACCGCGTACAACACCACCTGAACAGGGATCTGACAACGGGTCAGCAGGGACGGCGCTTTAGTGCGCAACGCCAACAACATGGGGACGACCTCGAAAGAGGGAAAAGTGTGAAAATGAAGTATACGCTGGCAGGAAACTGGTAAAGAAATGAATTAAAATCATAAAAATGATTCCAGTTTGGAATACTTTGTAACTCGCCGATCTGACCGGGGAAACATCAGCCCATGGACGTCCGTACCTTACGCTATTTTGTCGAAGTGGTTCGCCAGCAGAGCTTTACCCGCGCGGCGGAAAAGTTGTTCGTCACCCAGCCAACGATCAGCAAAATGCTGCGTCATCTGGAAGAAGAACTGGAATGCACGCTGATTGTCCGCGAAGGACGGCGTTTACACCTGACCGACAGCGGTCAGGCGTTGTATCAGCGTGGCCTGAATATCCTTGAGGAATTCCGCCAGCTTGAAGCGGAACTGGAAGACATTAACTCGCTGAAATCCGGTCATCTGCGGCTGGGCATTCCGCCGATGGTCGGGACGCAAATCGCGCCGCTTATCGGCAGCTTCCGCCAGCAATATCCCGGCATTGAACTGATTATTTCCGAGTTTGGCGGGCTGACCGTGCAACAGGCTGTGATTTCCGGCGAGCTGGATCTGGCGCTGACTGCCCTGCCCGCTGACGCCGTGCCTTCTATCGCCTCACTGCTGCTGTTCAGTCATCCGCTGTGCGTTGTGGTGCCGCGCACACCGCACTGGCTGAACCGCACGCGCATCGGGTTCAGTGATCTGGCTGAAGAAAGCATCCTGATTTATAACGAAGATTTTGCCCTGTACCGCCAGCTGATGGATGCCTTTACCTCACACGGCTTTACGCCAAAAATTGCGGCGCGCAGCGGGCAGTGGGATTTCCTGGCGGCGATGGTACAAACCGGTATGGGTGTGGCGATTTTGCCGGAACCGGTCTGTCAGCGGCTGGATAAGAATGTCCTGATGTGGCTGCCACTGGATCCGCTGATGCCGTGGCAGCTCGGGCTGATCTGGCATCAGGGCAGCTATCTCTCGCACAGTGCACAGGCGTGGATCACGTTGTGCCGCGACTACTGGAAATAGCCAATAAAAAACCGCGTGAACCTGGCAGCGCACGCGGTTTTTTCATTTCTGACAGAAACTACACTTCTTTTTCGACAAGCAGCGCTTCAAGTAAATCGAGGTCATGCAGCAGTTTTTGCAGCGTCTCGTTACTGATTTTCTGCGTGGCACGCAGGTGATACAGCTCACCACGTTCAGCGCGCAGCGCGGTCAGACGGAAGCGGCGCTCGAGGTTTTCCAGCTTCAGCGCGGTTTCCATATCATCGCGGTTGGCCGTGCGTCGCCGTAACGTCCCGATAACCCGCGAACTGATTTCCTTCAGCGTCTGTTCATCAATGTTTTCTTCGGTATCCGCCGCCAGACGCTCTTCCATCTTATGCAGGCTTTCAATCGCCACTTCCGCCGCGACCGATTTCGCCATGCGCTCTTCTTCGCGATAAGCGGTACCATCAGCCACCACCACGCCTTTGAGCAGGAACGGCAAGGCAATCACACCGGCAATCAGCGAGAACAGAATGACGCCGGTCGCCAGGAACACCAGCTGATAACGCGACGGAAACGCCGAACCATCGGCGAGGAATAACGGAATCGACAACACACCGGCCAGCGTAATGGCTCCGCGCACACCGGCAAAAGACGCCACCCACAGTTCACGCGTACTGTAGCTGCCAAACAGCAGCGGTTTCTTTTTCAGGAAACGGTTGCTGAAATTCTTCATCACCCATAGCCAGACAAAACGCAGGATCAGCAGCGCAAAGTAGATAATCCCGACATCGGCAAACAGGTGCCACGTCACGATAGACGGGTCGTGTGTCGCCTGATCAATTGAGTTCTCAAGAATGCCCGGCAATTGCAGGCCCAGCATGATGAACACCATGCCGTTGAACACGAACTCAAGCATCGCCCAGACGCTGTTCGCACGCAGACGCATCGCCAGCGGTGCGTTACGAATAATGCCGGACTGGCTGATGGTCATCCCTGCAGCCACAGCGGCCAGAATGCCCGACACACCAATGTGTTCGGCAATCAGATAAGACGCGAACGGCAACAGCAGCAGGAAGACGATTTGTGTCGCCGGATCATCACCGCTCCAGCGGCTCATAATGCGCAGCGATTTACTGTACAACCACGTCACCGCCACACCGGCCATCAGACCGCCAATCGCGACTTTCAGGAACTCAACACTGGCACCACCGACGGTAAAGATCATCGTGCCCATCGCCACGGCGATAGCGAATTTCAGCGACACCAGACCGGACGCGTCATTCATCAGCGCCTCACCTTCCAGCACGCTCATGATCGACTTCGGAATGCGGCCCTTACCGACAATGCCGCCCAGTGCCACGGCATCGGTCGGCGACAGCACCGCAGCCAGCGCGAACGCGGCCACCAGCGGAATATCCGGCACCATCATATAAATCAGATAACCGATACCGACGACAGTGAGCAGCACCAGCACCAGCGCCAGCCCGAGAATTTCGCGCCCGTGGTGGAGGAATTCACGGGTCGGGGTTTTCCAGCCATCGGCGAACAGCAACGGCGGGATAAAGAGGACGAGAAACAGTTCCGGATCGAAGTCCACGTGCAGGCCAAAATTGGGCCACGCCAGCAAAGCACCGACGGCAATCTGCATTAATGGAAGAGGAACCTGAAATGGCAACATTCTGGTGACGACACCGGAGAGCGACACCACCAGAATCAAAATCAGAATGGTAAAGAAGATTTCCATGCTTTCCTTAGACTCTTGTTTTTATGAATTTCAGCCAGACACAGGTGAGTGAGTCCGGAGCGAACCTTGGAATAGTAGATCAAAAGGGGACGGGATTTAAATCAGTGCGTGCGGTTACATCAGAGAGGGTTTGCTCCTCCCCCTGCGAAGGGGGAGGACGGGAGGGGGTTTTAATGACAAAACTCATGCCAAAGCACACTTCAACCTACTGATTCGTCATTAATACCCCACCCCAACCCTCCCCTTCGCAGGGGAGGGAGCAAACAGATCAAATAGCCCATCCGCCCGCATAAAACACCACTAACGCTACGGCGATAATCACCGTGCCGATGTTCAGTTTTCGCCATTCGCCGGAGAAGATGCGTCCAATCACCAGTGCGCTGAAACCGAGCATAATACCGGTGACGATGTTACAGGTCAGAACGATAAATACTGCGCACAGTAACCCTGACATCGCATCCACGAAATCATTGAAATCCAGTTTGGTGACATTGCTGAGCATCAGCAAACCCACGTACATCAGCGCGGGTGCGGTGGCGTAAGCCGGTACCAGATAAGACAGCGGAGAGAGGAACAGCATCAGCAGGAACAGCACACCGACGACGGTAGCCGTCAGACCGGTTTTGCCGCCCGCCGCCGTACCGGCTGCCGATTCGATATAAACCGCTGCCGGAGATGCGCCAACCAGGGAGGCGAAAATACTGCTCACGGAGTCAGCCGTCAGGGCTTTACCGCCGCTGATGATCTGGCCGTTTTCATCCAGTAAGTTTGCCTGTCCGGCGACAGCGCGGATGGTGCCGGTGGCATCAAACACCGCTGTCATCACCAGTGCCAGCACGCTGGGCAATACCGCAGCTTTCAGTGCACCCAGAATATCGAGATCGAAAATCACCGATTTACCGTCAGCCCCCGCCAGAGAAGGCATGGCGAATAAACCCTGATATTTCACTGTTGGATCGAAGACCAGGCCGATAATGGAAATCGCGATAATCACCAGCAAGATACCGCCCGGAACGCGCAGTTTCTCCAGGCCAAAAATCACCGCCAGACCAAGCAACGTCATCACGACCGGGAATGAGGTAAATGCGCCGAGTGCCACCGGTAAGCCGTCCAGCGGGTTTTTCACCACCAGACCGACGCCATTGGCGGCGATCAGTAACAGGAACAGGCCGATACCAATACCGGTACCGTGCGCAACGCCGGTTGGCAGATTGCGCAAAATCCACGAACGGATGCCGGTCACCGAGATAATGGTGAACAACACGCCCATCAGAAATACCGCGCCGAGCGCCACCGGTACGCTGATGTGCTGGCCGAGAACCAGACTAAACGCGGTAAAAGCAGTCAGAGAAATGGCGCAACCAATCGCCAGCGGCAAATTCGCCCACAGCCCCATCAGCAGGGAGCCGAAACCGGCGACCAGACAGGTCGCGACAAACACTGCGGTTGGCGAGAAGCCCGCTTTGCCGAGCATCGAGGGCACGACAATCACCGAATAGACCATCGCCAGAAAGGTGGTTAAGCCAGCGATAACTTCCTGGCGGACGTTACTGCCACGCGCACTGATTTTGAAAAAAGCATCAAGCGGGCCTTTTGGCGCAACTGCGCGGCCAGCTTGAGGTTGTTGACTCGACATGGAAAATCCTCTGAATGTCTTTACTGATTAGCCGGCGTGGTCATTATGAAACCGTTTCTGCACGTTCACTTCCTTATTTGTCGCCTGAAATCGCCGAAAACGGCGTCAGAACGGCAAGGCAAACGTTTAACTCGCATCGCGTGTGGCAGGACAAAAAATTACGCAAACGATTATCCTGCCTTTAACCGCCGTACATCAACCGTGAATGACAACAATTTACCGTTGTCTGGTCAATAAAAACGCGGTTGTGGTGGAAATTTATCCGGTGGCAGAAAAAGAGACAAACAAGGAGGGGAAAGAAGGGAAATAAATAACAGGGTATTTATTGTGGTTTATCTTTTATAAGACGTTTATTACGTAAAACTCCGCCCGTAATGAACGCCTGAAAATATAAAAAATGGATAAGAAATTAACGCAAAATATTAAACGAACCGCCGTTTTCCAGCACTTTCTGATATGCCGGACGCGCGGTGACATTCGATAACCAGGCCTTCAGCAGAGGATATTTTCCCAGTCCGGCGCGGGCATTGATCGCCTCTATCGGGAAACTCATCTGAATATCTGCCGCGCTGAACTGTTGACCGGCGAAATAAGGATGTGTACTCAGATGCTGTTCCAGATAATCCATATGCGTATAAATCTGCTTATCCAGATAATTCTTCTGCACGCCCTGTCCTATGGCGCCGGCAATCGGACGGATGAGCCACGGCATCGGCGGTTTACCCAGACGGCTAAAAATCAGCTTCATCACCAGCAAAGGCATCAGAGAACCTTCAGCGTAGTGTATCCAGTAACGATACTGCTGATGCTCAGCAAACGCCGTGGGTTTCAGCGTGCCCGCCTCATCGTACACTTCCTGCAGGTATTCAATGATGGCGCCAGATTCCGCAAGGATCAGCCCGTTGTCTTCCAGCACCGGCGACTTGCCCAGAGGATGGACTTTTTTCAGCGATGGCGGCGCCAGCATGGTTCCTTTATCCCGCTGATAACATTTGATTTCGTAAGGGACGCCCAATTCTTCGAGCATCCATAAGATTCGCTGTGAACGGGAATTATCCAAATGATGCACAGTTAGCATAAAAGTCTTCTGTCCTTTTTCAATTAATTATTTGTTAACTATAGACAACACTTTCAAAGCGCGTATCAGATTCGCTTTATTAACCCTGACTTTCTTCAGGGTTAATTTATCAAAAATCTTTTTATTTGATTAAAATCACTTACGGATTAATCTTAATTATGCCAAAAAAATTATCGCAACTTCGTTCGCCTTTAATAAGGCTTAATGCCATTATCGCCGGATAACAAATTAACCCGTCGCTTTCGACTCTCTGTTGGTGGAGCCTCACATGTTTTCCAGTAATTACAACAATGTGCTTGTGATGTTTTCGTTCATTGTTGCAATGCTTGCCTCTTATACCGCGCTTGATATGGCAGGCCGGGTTGCCACCACAGAGGGAAAGGCTTCCCGACTTTGGTTAACAGGTGGCGCCATTGCAATGGGTATCGGCATCTGGTCGATGCATTTTATCGGCATGCTGGCCTTTAATGCTTCGATGCCAATGGGTTACGACCCTTTAATTACCCTGCTTTCTATGCTGATTGCCATCATTTCCTCAGCTTTTGCGCTGTGGCTGGTATGCCTTGAGGAGTTACCCACCGGGCGGTTACTTGCCGGTGCCTTGCTGATGGGCGGCGGTATTGCCGCGATGCATTACACGGGTATGGCGGCGATGCAGATGATGCCGCCCATTGTCTACGATTACCGTTGGGTCGCGTTATCCGTGGGAGTGGCGATTGTCGCCTCCGGCGCGGCGCTGTGGATGGCATTCAATCTGCGTCATCAGTCACCCAATGTCCGTCTGCTGCGCATCAGCGCTGCGGTGGTAATGGGCGCTGCCATTGTCGGTATGCATTACATTGGCATGGCTGCGGCACAATTCCCGATGGACAGCCACAGTATGGCGGCGTTCAGCGGCGTAGACAATAACTGGCTGGCACTGCTGGTGATTGTGGTCACGCTGGCGATTCTGGCGATCACCCTGATCATTTCTATCCTTGATGGCCGGATGCAGGCACGCACCTCGATTCTGGCATCTTCGCTGGCACAGGCGAACCGCGAGCTGACCCAACTGGCGCTGCACGACAATCTGACCCATTTGCCAAATCGTTTGTTGCTGGAAGACCGCCTGAGTCAGGCGTTTCAGAAAGCGTCACGTGGCGAATCACAGTTTGCGGTGCTGTTTTTCGATCTCGACGGATTCAAAGCCGTTAACGATGCCTTCGGCCATCACATCGGCGATCAGCTGTTAATTTCAGTCACCGAACGCCTGCAATCGCAGCTGAGGGCGACAGATACGCTGGCGCGGCTCGGCGGCGATGAGTTTGTGCTGCTGGTTGAGATCACCGAACCCACCGATGCCTCGCAACTGGCCGATAAACTGGTGCATCTTATTGCGCGTCCGTTTTACGTTTCCCGCTACGAACTGCTGGTCTCTGCCAGCGTGGGGATCGCGGTGTATCCGGGCGATGGCGAGAATGAACGCGAGCTGATGCTCAATGCTGACGCCGCGATGTATCACACCAAAAATTCCGGCCGTAACGGTCACAGTTTCTTCCAGCCGTCGATGAATGCCAATGCCCAGAACCAGCTGCAAATGCTCAATGATTTGCGTCTGGCGGTTGCACACCATGAGCTGCGTTTGCACTATCAGCCGAAATTTATTGCGCCTTACGGGCCGGTGAGTGGCTTCGAAGCGCTGCTGCGCTGGGAGCGCGACGGTAACCTCCTCAGCCCGGATGTGTTTTTGCCGCTGGCGGAAAAAACCGGACTGATTATCCCGATTGGCGAATGGGTGCTCAATGAAGCCTGTCGCCAGTTGCGGGAATGGCATCTGGCCGGTCATACGCAATGGACGGTAGCGGTGAATCTTTCCACGCTGCAATTTGAGCAGGCGAATCTGGTCGAAATGGTGATTGAAACCATTGAACGCCATCAGATCCCGCCTGAAATGCTGACGCTGGAAGTGACAGAAACCACCGCGATGCGTAACCCGGATGCCAGCGTGGAAATTCTGGAGCGCCTGACACAGTACGGCGTAAAAGCCTCCATTGATGATTTCGGTACCGGCTATTCCAGCCTGCTCTATCTGAAACGTCTGCCGGCCAGTGAGCTGAAAATCGACGGTGCATTTATTAATGACCTGATTGCCGGTAGCGAAGACGCCAGTATCGTTTCTGCGATCATTGCCCTCGGCCAGACGCTGAACCTGAAAGTGGTGGCCGAAGGCGTTGAAACGATCCAACAGCAGGAATTTCTGACGCAACTGGGCTGCGACACCTTACAGGGTTATCTTCTGGGGCGTCCGATGACGCCACAGCAGATTGCCCAACACCCCGATACGGACTGGGAGTCGCAGATAACCCTCACAGATAAAGCCTGATGCCCCCGGCTCAGGCTGTCGCCGTGCGGAAAAATCGCACGGCGTTGCGTAGCTCAACGCTTTGTTCCGTCAGGGATTGCGCCGCTGCCGCTGCCTGTTCCACCAGCGCGGCGTTCTGCTGCGTCACCCTGTCCATCTGGTCAACGGCAATCCCCACTTCGTGAATACCGGTGTGCTGCTCAGAACTTGCTGTCGAGATTTCTCTGACAATTTCAGCCACCTTATTCACCGAGCTGACAATCTCATTCATGGCTTTACTGGCGCGATCAGCCTGCAATGACCCTTCGGCAATTTTGCTGACGGTGCCCTGAATCAGATCTTTAATTTCTTTCGCCGCCTGCCCGCTTTTTTGCGCCAGCACCCGCACCTCACTCGCCACCACCGCAAACCCTTTACCCTGCGTACCGGCACGCGCCGCTTCCACGGCGGCGTTCAGCGCCAGCAGGTTGGTCTGGAAGGCAATGCCTTCAATCACGCTGATGATATTGATAATTTCATTCGAACTGCCGGAAACATCACGCATATGTGCCTGCATCCCCGTAACAATCACGCCGCCCTGAGACGCTGTTCTCGAGGTTTCCAGCGCCAGCTGGCTGGCCTGCCGGGCGTTCTCAGCGTTCTGGCTGACGGTCGCGGTCAGGTTTTGCATATTGGAACTGGTCTGCACCAGCGAGGCCGCCTGTTCTTCGGTGCGCTGTGATAAATCCACATTACCCTGTTCAATTTCACTGGCGGCATGATTGATGGATTCACTGCCTTCCATAATCTGATGAATAGTTTTATTCAGTTGCTGGTTCATGCCGTTCAGCGAAGCCAGCAAACTGCCGTCATCACCCGGTTTCAGCGTGATTTTTGCCGCCAGATTACCGGCAGCGATTTCACGCATAATAGAGGCGGCATAAGCCGGTTCACCACCCAGTTGTTTCACCAGATGGTGCGCCAGCAGCAGCGCCATCGTCAGTGAAAGAATAAACGCCACGCCGACCAGCACTAAAAACATTGCGCTGGCCGTGTGATAGCTGCTGCGCGCATCCGCTGCCGCCTGCTCACTGTTGGTCAGCTCGTTTTTGACCAGCGTTGCCAGATCCGCCATTAACTGTGTGCGATATTTCCGTGAGTTATCGCCACTGATTTTCGTGGCCTGCGCAATGTCGTTGCGTTCAACCGCCGCAATTACATCATTATTCGCCAGCGAAAACTGCTCAAAATTAGCGACGATTTGCTTAAACAGATCTGACTGACTGCCGCCGCTGTCCAGCTTCAGATACGCATTTTCCGCGTCTTTAAAAGTGGCAACCGCCTGAAGGATTTCGACCCGGTGGCCGTCGCGCGGCGCCCCCTCTGGCGAGGCGATATATTGCACCTGTTGCAGGCGTAATTCCGCCAGCGTGCCGCGCATCACCAGCGGATACTGCACGCCGGGAAGCCGGTAGGCACGGTAGTTTTCAATCTGCTGATTACTGCTGTTGAGCAGCCAGGCTGACATCGCCGCCAGAATCAACAGCAGGCTCAGGACGAGTGCGAATGCACCCAGCAAACGGGCAAGTATGGAAAGGTTGGTGATCTTTTTCATCTGGGCACATCGGAAAGTCAGTGACAGGAAACACTCATAACGGCCGGAATGAAGGGAACTTTAGGGAAAATGAAACTATATTTCATTTTGTTAAGCGCTGTCTTTCGTAATGTAATTTTAGGGTTACCGGACGAATTTTTCATGTTACCGGCCCGCCTTAAAAACATGATCTGCCACGCGTTGCAAAGATTTGCTCTCTCATAAAGAGAGAGCACTCAGCGCGACTCACTTTGGCTCACTTCGGTTCAAAAGCGGGCCATAACGGAGTGACTGCCGACAACAGATTCGCCGTACCGGCCGCCACCGACATGTGTCGGAAATTGTCGCTGCCGTCCGCTGTCTTCGCGAATTTCACCACCGTTTCCAGCCCGGCTTCCTGACACAACACCGTGCCGCCAGCGATATCCCACAGCGTGGTGCGCCGTTGCAGATGGCCGTCGATAATGCCTTTTGCCGCAAACACCATGCCGACCGTGGTACAGCGATAACAATGTACTGACCAGTCAGCCGCGCGGATCCCCTGATAAAAGGCCGAGGCTTCGTCCAGCTTGTCGTCCGCACTGTCGCCCAGCGACACAATCTGTACATCTTCAAAACGATCATCGCGACGGAAGGGTTTGTCGTTGAGGAAAATCCCCTTTCCGGATTCTGCTGCAAACAGGTCGTTTAAAACCGGCAGTGCCACAATGCCGATCACCGGCTGTTTATTTTCCACCAGCCCGAGCGACACGCCCCACAGCGGCGAACCGCGCAGGAAATTCGAGGTGCCGTCGATAGGATCAATCACCCAGCACGGCGCGTCGGTCAGAATGCCGCCCATCTCTTCGCCGATCACCGCATCCTGCGGAAAATGCTCTGCCAGCCGGGTGCGGATAAACTGCTCAACCGCCAGATCGGCTTCTGAAACGAAATCCTGCGTACGCTTACTGCTGATTTCGATAGCGTCCCGGCGGTGAAAAAAGTCCAGCGCCAGTCTGGCGGCCTGCGCCGCAATCTGACTGGCAACCGCCAGACGCGGGGACATCATAGTGTTGGTCATGATAAATCCTGAGTTTTCAGTCGGAAGGAACAAAAGCTGTCTTCATAGAATGCATCGGAATCGATGAATAAAAAATGACAACCTGCCACTTGCTAAAATAGCGTAAAACACTCTATATCTGTGTGCTTCAACTTTCTGAATTTTGCCGGAGATTTCCATGCCCGATGCCGCCCATTGGTTGCCCTTTCTGCTGATTTGTCTCGGGCTGGTATTAACGCCCGGCCCGAACATGATTTACCTGATTTCACGCTCACTCTGTCAGGGGCCGAAAGCCGGACTGATTTCCCTCGGCGGCGTAGTGCTGGGCTTCCTGTTTTACATGTTGTTTGCTGCGCTCGGCATTACCGCGCTGCTGATGGCGGTGCCCTTCGCTTATGACGCCCTGCGCATCGGCGGCGCTGCGTATTTGCTGTATATGGCGTGGCAGGCGGTGAAACCCGGCGGACGCTCGCCGTTTCAGGTCAGGGATTTACCCCGCGACAGCAATAAAAAACTGTTCACCATGGGGCTGGTCACTAATCTGCTGAACCCGAAAGCGGCGGTGTTATATCTGACGCTGTTACCGCAGTTTATCGTGCCTGAACAAGGGCATGTGCTGACGCAGTCGCTGATTCTGGGCAGCTCGCAAATTCTGATCAGTGCGACGGTCAACGCGCTCATTGCCCTTTCGGCCGGTTACATTGCCGTCTTCCTGGCCGGACGACCATTGTGGATGGTCATCCAGCGCTGGTTTATGGGCGCAGTGCTGGGCGGGCTGGCTATGCGTATGTTGCTCGACGGGCGTAAATAACCGGCCATTTGTCACGCGTCATATTCAGTTCCGCATCAACGCTATATAATCCTTTGCATAACGAAACCAGAGGATTTTTCCATGCGTCTATTTTCATCCCGATTTTTGCCTTCCGTTGCCTTGCTCGGGCTTGCCCTGAGCCTGGCTTCCCCTTGCGCTTTTGCCACACGCCAGATAACCGATCAGCTTGGCCGTCAGGTCACGATTCCCGATCAGGTGGATCGCGTCGTCGTTTTGCAACATCAGACCCTTAATCTGCTGGTTCAGCTGGATGCCACCAAAGATATTGTCGGCGTGCTGAACAACTGGCAGCGACAACTGGGCAGCGGTTATGTGCGTCTTGCGCCGGAACTGGCGAAAACGCCGGTGGTCGGCGACCTGACCAGCGTGAACCTGGAAAGCGTGGTGGCGCTTCATCCGCAAGTGGTGTTCGTCACCAACTATGCACCACAGGAAATGATCGACCAGATCAGCCAGGCCGGGATCGCCGTCGTGGCGGTTTCATTGCGGGATGATCCGAAAGGCGAAGAACATATGATGAACCCGGTGCTGCCGGATGAAGATGAGGCGTACACCGAAGGGCTGAAGAAAGGCATCGCGCTGATTGGCGACGTGGTCAATCACCAGAAACAGGCACAGGCGTTGATCGACTATACTTTTTCTCAGCGTCAGTTAACTGGCGAGCGGCTGAAAGATATTCCGGCCAATCAGCGGATCCGCACGTATATGGCAAATCCCGATCTGACCACTTACGGTTCCGGCAAATATACCGGCCTGATGATGGCGCATGCCGGTGCGATGAACGTTGCGGCAGCCACAGTGAAAGGGTTTAAGCAGGTCGCGCTGGAACAGGTGATCGCCTGGAACCCGCAGGTGATCTTCGTGCAGGACCGGTATCCGGAAGTGGTCGGGCAGATCACCGGTGATCCAAAATGGCAGGGTATTGATGCGGTCAAAAATCACCGCGTTTATCTGATGCCGGAATACGCCAAAGCCTGGGGCTATCCGATGCCTGAAGCGATGGCGATCGGCGAACTGTGGATGGCGAAAAAACTCTACCCGCAAAAATTCGCTGACATCGATATGCAAAAACAGGCTGATGCCTGGTACCAGCGCTTCTACCGGACGGATTTTAAACCCGCGGCAGACGCGGCGCGCGCGGGGAAATAGCCTCGTCTCCGGCGCTTTACGTTGAGGCAATGTGACAAGGAGACCTGATGACAAATACGATTAAAGTGCTGGCGGCAGGGAGTTTACGCCGCGCATGGGCGCCGCTGTGCGATGCTTTTACGGAAGAAACCGACAGCAAAGTCGACGTGGAATTCGGCCCCGCCGGGCTGTTGCGCGAACGTATCGAACAAGGGGAAAAGGTCGATCTGTTTGCCTCGGCCAATACCGCGCATCCGCTGACGTTGCAGCAGCACGGTAAGGCGCTGGACGTGGAAGCATTTTGCGGCAACAGCCTGTGTGTCACCGCCCGAAAAGGGCCGGAACTGGATAAACTCAACTGGCTGAGCGTATTACTTGATCCCCGTTTTCGGCTGGCGACATCGACGCCGCAAAGCGATCCTTCCGGTGATTACACCTGGCAAATGTTTGAGCAGATCGAAAGGCGACATCCCGATGCCGGGGCTATTTTACGCAACAAGGCGCTGCGTCTGGTGGGCGGTGAGAAATCGGCCAAAATTCCGGCAGGCAAACTGGCGGCAGAATGGCTGATTTGCAGCGGTCAGGCCGATGTTTTTATCGGATACACCAGTTATGCCGCGCTGTTGCGGGAAAATGATGCGCTGGAAGTCTACAACATTCCGGCGGATTACAACGTGCGGGCCAGATACGCGCTCGCGACCTGCACGGAGAAAGGGAAACCGCTGGCAGAATTTATTCTTTCAGAAACCGGCCAGCATATTTTGCAGAACGCCGGTTTTTGCGGGAGACATGCGGTGATGCCGGAATAGAAAAAATACAAACAGGTACAACGCGACCTTAGTGATCGAGGTCTCTTTCTTTCATTGCCCGCTGACGATCGTAATACTCATCTTCAGCGGCAGTGATTTCATCGAGCAGCGAATCCACATCGGCTTTGTGCGTATCTTCGGTGAACAATCCGGTCAGAATAGTTTCCGGTGTCAGTTTGCCGTCTTCGTACAATGCCCAGATTTCTTTGGCAAAGCGCGTTTCCAGCAACTGCGGTGCAAACTGCCCGTAGTACTCGGTCATGTTATTCACATCGCGCTCGAACATCGATTCAGCGTGGTTATTGGCAGCGGCGTCCACGGCCTGCGGCAGGTCGATAATCACCGGCCCTTCAGCGTCCATCAACACGTTAAACTCTGACAAGTCACCGTGAACGATACCGGCGCACAGCATGCGCACGATGTTGCGGATCATGGTGTCGAAATCGGCTACCGCTTCTTCTTCAGTCAGGATGACGTCACTCAGACGCGGCGCGACTACGCCGTCAGCGTCGGTGATAAGCTCCATCAGCAGCACGCCGTCCAGACAAATGTAAGGCTGCGGCACGCGCACACCGGCATTCGCCAGACGGAACAGTGCATCCACTTCGGCTGTCTGCCAGGATTCTTCCTGCTGTTTACGCCCGAACTTTGAACCCTTTTGCATCGCACGCGCGTTGCGGGTGTTACGGACTTTACGGCCTTCCTGATACTGCACGGCCTGCTTGAAGCTACGTTGTGTCGCTTCTTTATACACTTTGGCGCAGCGGATCTCTTCACCGCATAAAACGGTGTAAACATCGGCTTCTTTGCCACTTTTCAGTCGACGGACCACATCATCAATCAGGCCGTCATCCACCAGAGGTTGGATTCTATTTGGGATTTTCATGCAGCCTTGTACCTTATTTCAGCGCATGAGGGAATGACCTGCGCAATATTCCCTGCATTACACACCAGACACGCCGTTCGCGTCATCCTTTCTGATCCTTATCGCTTACTGTTCTCAAGGGTACAGTTTAACGTAGTGGCGATGGAGTGGATACTTTATGCACATACGTTATCACTTTTTACCGCTGCTTTTCACCGTCAACGCCCGCCGGGGTTTTATGGCACCCTGATTAAATTTAACTTAAATAATTAATTTATGTCCGCTAATTATTTCTTACTGTAAATAAAGCATGCCAGTTAATAAATTTTTATGTCTTCGGAACTTTTTCTTTAACTTAAGCTTTTCGTGCTGTTTACGCTTCGTTTATTCAAGGCAAAAAACGGTATACGTTCCGTTTAGAATAGAGGTGATACTGTGCCGGTAATTTCCCGTTGCAGGTCTTCTGATATGAATACTATTTTAATAACCGGTGCCACTGGTTTTGTTGGCGGAGCTGTCGTTGAATATTTTCTTCGCCAGCAACTCACCACCAATAATGCATTATTACTCTTAGTCAGGGCTGACGATAATGCGACGGGACTCGCCAGAATTATCGATAATTTGAAGAAGTTTGAATTACATGATACTCAGCTTTCTCCGCTAACTGAGCAATCAATATTGACCGGCGATCTGGCCGATCCGGAAAGTTTTATTCATGACGCGCGTTTAGATAATGTCACTCACGTTATTAACTGCGCCGCCATCGCCTCGTTTGGTCATAATCCGGCCATGTGGCGTGTGAATGTCGAAGGTTCACTGGCCTTCGCCAAACGTATGGTGCAGGTAAAAGGTTTGCAGCGATTTGTGCATGTTGGCACGGCGATGGCATCGATGCCGGATAAAGACAGCGTCTTCTACGAAGGCATGCCGGACAACGAACAGAACGAAGATCTGGTGCAGTATACGGCTTCCAAGCGGGCGATTGAGAATCTTGTCCGCGCCGAATGCCCGTCGCTGCCGTTCGTGGTTGCACGACCGTCGATTATCGTCGGTCACACGCAGCATGGCTGCCAGCCTTCAAGCAGCATCTTTTGGGTGTTCATGATGGCGATTAAACTGAAGAAATTCACCTGTACGCTCGACGATCAGGTGGATGTTATTCCGGTAGACTATTGCGCGATGGTGCTGGTAAAACTGTGTCTCGCCAAAGACCTCAGCCATAATTTTTATCATATTTCTTCCGGCGAAGAGATGTGTACGCCATTCCATGCAATAGATACCTCGGTGGCAAAAGCCAATAATACTTCACGTATTATCAGTGAATATGAACAGACCAGTTATCAGGAATTTACCGGCATCCGCAAACAATTTAAAGATGTGCTCGGCCCGTGTAATGATAAAATTATTTTACGTGCCATTAAACTTTATGGCGGTTTTGCTCAGTTAAACGTGAAGTTTGATAATTCTCGTTTATTAGATATGGGCATTCCAAAACCTGCTGCCTTTAACAGTTATATTGATAAATGTGTTTCCTCAACCCGCGGACAATCTATCAGCGAACTGATGCAGGTTGATTTTAAATAAACCCGGTGTCTGTTAAATATTAAACACTCCCCTAAATCATTCAGTTGCTTCAAGACGGCAACTGAATGAATCCCCGGGAGCTTACATAAGTAAGTGACCGGGGTGAGTGACCAATCTGCAGGGAGCAGATTGGAACGCTGCTTGCAGCGGCTCCTTCAGGAGCGAGGTCCATGGATGGGCCGAGTAACGCAACCAACGCAGAAGCAGCGTGAAGGATGACGGGGATTAGACAAGGCCGTTTCGGCCATACAGCCTGAAACCTTCGCGCTGATTCAGGCGGTCATAATACGCCGTCACTGCCGGTAACGCCGGACGGGACATGGGTGTCATCGACCAGCGGTTCACCGCCAGCCCGAGCGGAATATCCGCCAGCGTAAAATTATCCCCCAGCACATAATCGCCGCTGCGCTGAAGTTGTTCCTCCAGTATCTGCATATGACGGTTCCATTCGCTGACACCGGCATCAATCAGTGCCGGATCCTGATGCTGCGGACTGTTGCGCGCCAGCGCCGGAAACGCATAGCGCCAGGAATTATTCAGTTCACCGGATTGCCAGTCCATCCACTGTTCGGTCAGCGCACGACGTTTCGGGTCAGATGACAGCAAATCTTCGCGCCCTTCCCGCGCCGCCAGATAGCGGCAAATCACGTTGGATTCCCACAGTACAAATTCGCCATCGAGCACTACCGGCACCATCGCATTCGGGTTCAGTGCTTTAAATTCCGCAGTCTGGACAGACTGAAAACCCGAACCGAATTGTTCCTGTTCGAAATCCAGCCCCAGTTCCTGACAGGTCCACAACACTTTACGCACATTGATCGACGGTGATTTACCCAAAATCTTTAGCATGATTTCCCCTGTTAACGTGGTACACGAATAGCCGGTCACGACGGACGAATAAAGATCCGCGTGGCTGAGCCGTGATAAGTGGTATCCGTTTTTGCCACGAAACCACATTTTTCCGCCAGACGAACTGAGGCCTGATGCTCCGGCGCAATAATGCAGCATAGCTGACGATCGACGTGTGTACCGGCCCATTTCAGCACTGCCTGCGCGGCTTCAAAGGCGTAGCCTTTGCCGTGAAATGCCGGAGAAACGACCCAGCCCATTTCCGCCATGCCTTTGAGCGAGGGTGTGATATCGCGCTGATAATCCGCCAGACCAATTTCGCCAACAAACGCGCCTTCTGCACCCGCCGTTTTTTCGAACACAATCCAGTAACCGAAACCGAGCATCTGCCAGTGGCCCGGATACCGCAGCAGACGACTCCAGCTGGCTTCGCGACCCGAAGGCGTGCCACCGATGTATTTCACAACCGCCGGATCGGCCCATTGCGCGGCAATATCTTCAAAATCATCAACATGATGGCCACGTAAAATCAGACGTTCGGTTTCGATAACGGGAGCACTGGTCTGCATGGTTTTTCCTGAATAAGGTGAATTACCATTAACTTAGCACCACAATTGTGCTGACCGGAAGAGAGGTTTTAGCGGGAAATAAAAATCAGACGATAATGCCGCCGCGCAGTGCCGTCGGCGTTATGCCACGCACGGATTTGAAACGGTTACTGAAATGGCTGGCGGAGCTGAATCCGCATTCCAGCGCAATGGACGTGATGTCCATCTGACTGGTTTTCAGCAAGTTTTCCGCGCGGATCAGCCGGGCATTCATCACGTACTGATGCGGTGCCAGCCCCATGCTTTGTTTAAACATGCGGGCGAAGTGGAATTCGCTGAGTTCTGCCAGCGCGGCAAGTTCCGGCAGTAATAAAGGCTGCCCGAGATGCGTGTGAATATAATCTTTTACGCGGTTGAGCATATGCGGTGCCAGCCCGCCGCGTACCGTTGGCAGCGCCCATTGCAGATGGGTGTAATGTTTCACCAGATGCGCCATCAGCAGATTGGCGGCGCTGCTGAGCATCAGCTGATTGCTGTTTTCCTGCCACTGGCTGCTGAGCAAAAAGTGGCGATACAACAGCGTAATTTGCGGATCTTCTCCGAATGTGCGTTCTTCCAGTTCAATCGCCGCCGGGCTGCGATCCCAGGTTTGTTCCACCAGATGTCGCAGGTGTTCGTCGGAGCAATACAGATGCACAAACGACAAATCGTCGCGCACATCCCAGCTCGACATACTGCCTTTCGGCATCAGACAAAAACGATCCGGCCCGCCGCCGTTCCGCCAGCCGCTGCGGGTTTTGTGGTAACACTCGTAGCCGTCGGCAACGTACAGGCTCAGCGTATGGTGATCAGCGCTTTCCTGATTCACGATGTCATTTTTGTTCGACCACGCCGCCAGCTGAATACCGGAACCCAGTTCCACACTGTCATGCAGAACCGCTTTGTGCTGACGCAGCGTTTCAAAAGCCTGATAGACCTTAGTCATGGCGTACCCGTGTGGAGGAAAGATGACGCCCATTTTACGTTTTTCCCCCGCCCCGGTACCAGATCTTGCTGTGCGGGTGACTGAAAAAATGCGCAAGAATATGCAACTCAGCGCAAAACGTTGAAAGCCAGCGGTCTGCCGTTACCGCAGAATGTCCTCAGTCATTACTGTCTGAGTGAGAGAATTCTATGAACGCACTGCTTTATATTTTGGTGATCCTGATCTGGGGTACCACCTGGTTTGCGATTTATCTGCAACAGGGCGACGTGCCGGTCACGGTGTCGGTTTTCTACCGTTTCCTGCTGGCTGCGGTGATCATGCTGGTGGCATTGCTGGCGACACGCAGGTTGCGTCGTCTGGCGCTGAAAGATCACCTTTTCTGCCTGGTTCAGGGTTGCTGCGTTTTTTGCTTCAATTTTTACTGCTTCTATCACGCCGCAGCCTACATCACCAGCGGGCTGGAATCGGTGATTTTCTCGATGGCCGTGCTGTTCAACGCGTTCAACGGCATGCTGTTTTTCCGTCAGAAACTGGCTCCGGCAGTGATCCCGGCGTCGGTTCTCGGGCTGGCAGGTATTATCACGCTTTTCTGGCATGACCTCAGCGCCGCGCATATCGCACCGGAATTGCTCAAAGGCATCGGCCTCAGCCTGCTCGGCACTTACGGTTTCTCACTCGGCAACATGATCAGCTCACGCCATCAGCGTCACGGGCTGGATGTGCTTTCCACCAATACCTACGCGATGTTTTACGGTACAGCCGTCATGGGCGCGCTGAGCCTGATGCAGGGCGCTTCCTTCGCCATCGACCTGACGCCGCAATATCTCGGCTCGCTGGTCTATCTTTCCGTGTTTGGTTCGGTACTGGCTTTCGGCATTTACTTCACGCTGGTCGGCCGCATCGGTGCCAGTCAGGCGGCCTACAGTACGCTGCTGTTCCCGCTGGTCGCACTGACGGTTTCCACATTTTATGAAAATTATCAATGGCATGCCAATGCGGTTATCGGGCTGGCGCTGATCCTGCTCGGTAATCTGGTGATGTTCTGCCGTCCGGCCTGGCTGGAGATGTTCAGGCGCAAAGCCGCTGCGGCGTAGGGCGGCTTACCGGCGGGTACAAAAAAACACTCGACAACTCTCCTCCTCGTGTTGCATACCTGAAAGGCCGCATCCTAAGAGATGCGCGCCCTACAGAAAATAATGAGGAGAATAAAATGCCTTTTGTACGTATTGATATGGTCGAAGGAAAACCCGAAACCTACCGCAAAACCGTCGGCGATGTGATCTATGACGCGCTGCGCTCAGCTCTTAATGCGCCGGAAAACGACAAGTTTATTGTCATCTCCGAACACTCTCCGGCAGAAATGATGATTTCCCCTGATTATCTGAATATACAGCGCAGCCCGAACTGCATTGTGATTCAGGTAACGCTCAACACCGGCCGTACACTGGAAATGAAAAAGGCGTTCTATCACGCCGTCGCTTACGGGCTGCATGAAAAAGTCGGATTACGTCTGGAAGATGTGTTCATCAGCCTGGTGGAAGTGCCGAAAGAAAACTGGTCCTTCGGCAACGGCGAAGCGCAATACGCGTGAGAAAAGGTCTGAAGGTAAACTTCAGGCCAACAAGTTCTCACCACCAATCAGCGGAATGATTCGGGCAAGCACGTCGTTAAAGACGCCACTTTCCGCAACAGCGATAAACTTTGCCTGACGGTGCCGCCAGTCCATTGTATGGATCAACGTGGTGGCAACCACACAAGGTGCGCTCAGATTGTTGACCGGCACTTCGGTCGGCGCGCCCCGGATGCTGCTGCTCACCGGCATACAAATCACCAGCCCGGTAACCTGATTATACGTTTCATGAGACAGGATCAGCGCCGGTCGATATTTGCCTATTTCCTTTCCTTTGGTGGGCTCAAAATCCAGCCAGCAAATATCCCCGCGCTTTGGTAAATACATTAATAATCAAGCTCCCTGTCAGTCGGTTCTGCCAATTCATCAGCGTGAGCATTATACGCGCTCAGCCCCGATAACAAGCTGGCCTCAGTGACCTTCTGCTTATCGGCTTTACGAATTTGCAGCCCGTCTTCAGAAATCTCGATATCAACGACATCACCTTCCTCGAATTGTGGAATTGACTTCAAATTTCCGGACAGCCGTAACGCGATGCTGTTACCCCATTTCTGTAATGTGGCCTGAGTACGCATGTTCATTTCTCCACCGTTGTATCTACAAAGAGTATACAACCAAAAACCCGTAACAGTATTCCTGATACGGGTTTTTGCGAGCTGCATTCCGGCTTTTTATTTTCCTGCGTTAAACGGAAGGATTAAATAATCCCGCCATTCGCCTTCAGCGTCTGGCCGTTGACCCACGCACCGTCGGGACCGGCGAGGAAGGCGACGACGGAGGCGATATCTTCCGGCTGACCGAGGCGCTCGAGCGGCGAGGTTTTGGCGATGGTTTCCACCAGTTGATCCGATTTACCGTTGAGGAATAAATCCGTTGCTGTCGGGCCGGGCGCAACAGTATTGACGGTTATCTGACGGCCGCGCATTTCCTTGGTGAGCACGCGGCTCAGCGCCTCGACAGCCGCTTTGGTCGCGGCATACACGCCATAAGTCGGCTGATATAACCCGACCACGGTTGATGAGAAATTGATGATACGTCCGCCGTCGTGCAGATGTTTCGCCGCTTCACGCAGCGTGTTGAAAGTGCCTTTCAGGTTGATATCGATAAGGCGGTCGAATGCTGCATCGTCGGTTTCGGCAATGGCGGAAAGCGTCATAATACCCGCATTATTCACCAGCACATCCACGCCGCCAAACGCCTGTTCCGCGCTGGCAAACATCCGGCCGACCGCCGCCGCGTCGCTGACATCCGCCTGCGCGCTGATAGCTTTTCCGCCTGCCTGTTCAATTTTTCTGACCACCGCGTCGGCTTCTGCCGCACCGCGTGAGTAGTTCACAATCACGGTAAAACCGTCGTGCGCCAGACGTTCTGCGATGGCGGCGCCAATACCCCGTGATGCGCCGGTGACCAGCGCGACGTTCTGTTTGGATGAAGTCATGATGCGTTTCCTTTTTTCAGTGATTCGGATCTGTTGTCAGTGAGGAAAGCGTAGCCGATTGACGCTGCCGGATAATTACCTGATATTCGTTATCACTATCCGGAAAAGGCGAACAATCATCATGGATAAACTCGACAGCATGCAGTTATTCACCCGCGTGGTGGAGCTGCGCAGTTTTACGCAGGCTGCACAAGCGCTGAATCTGAAACGTTCCACGGTGACCGATGCCATTAAACAACTGGAGTCGCGGCTGAACATCCGGCTTCTGCAGCGTACCACCCGACACGTCAGCGCGACGCTGGATGGCGAAGCCTATTACCAGCGCTGTCTGCGTATTCTGGCAGATGTGGAAGATGCTGAAATGGCGTTTGCCGGTGCGCAGCCGAAGGGGTTATTGCGGGTGGATGTACACGGTTCGATGGCGCGGCATTTTCTGCTGCCCGGCCTGGCGGATTTTCTGGCGCAGTATCCCGACATTGAGTTTTACATGAGCGAAGGCGACCGGCTGGTGGATCTGGTGCGGGAAGGCATTGATTGCGTGATCCGCGCCGGTGAACTGAAAGACAGCGATATGGTGGCGCGCCCGCTCGGTACGCTGCCGGAAATTACCTGCGCCAGCCCGGACTATCTGCAACGTTTTGGCATACCGGAAACGCCAGACGATCTCGCCGGTCACCGGATGATTGGTTTTCGTTCCAGCGCAACCGGCGGGCTGTTGCCGCTGATTTTTCAGGTGCAGGGCAAAAACCGTGAAATCCTGCTGCCGACCAGTTTGTCGGTCAGCGGCGCGGAAAGCATGAAAGAAGCGGCACGGCGCGGGATGGGGATTATTCAGGTGCCGCATTACGGCCTGCTGGAGGATCTGGCGCAGGGAAGTCTGGTACAAATCCTGGCGGATTTCCCGGCCGGTTCACTGCCGGTTTCCCTGCTTTACCCGCGTAACCGCCAGCTTTCACCGCGCGTACGGGTGTTTATCGACTGGATGGTGAAAGAGTTTGCGCGGCGCGATCCGCATCTGACATGATAGTTTTTCTGCTCTGAAAGCATGACGTCACAACGTTAACGACTGGAGACGCCGATGACCACACCTGCTGTATTGCTGCATATCGGCAGCGAAGAAACGCAAGTTATCGTCCGTAATGATGATAACGACGATAAAAGTTTGCTCCTGACACTGGGCTCACAACTCACCTCTGTCGGCTATTTTCATCATTCACCGCCGACGCCGGATGAAATGGAAACTGCCATTATGGTGGTCGAGGACGAAGTGATACGCATCCGGCACGGCATTCCGCCGGGCGCTAAACTGTTCAGCACGGACAACGATATCCGTGCGCTGGCCCGCATTGCCGGTGAGGCGGAAAATGAAGTGATGACGTTGTCGCTCGACGCGGTGGAACGCACTTTCGACCGGCTGGCGCTGGTCATTAATGGCCGCCCGGCGCATTTCGAAGGTATCCCCGACGGCAATGATTTCGCCGCCACGCTGCTGATTTTGCGCGAATTTATGCATCATCTGCAATTTGATGAAATTGTGGTGAGAGGCATGAAATTTGAGATGTAATGATTAACAGCCCCGTCAGGGTAATGCCGATCGTTTAAGGATCAGTTGACCGATCCGGTGGCTCGTGTAAAAAGGGTTCATGCTCATCATGGACCCTTTTTAAATGGAACTTTCACAAGCTCTCGGTATTATCAATCTCACTGCCCCC